>JBAVFD010000169.1:0-32444 GCA_049588075.1 Thiobacillus sp. | reverse complement strand
GGGTTGGCTTGGCCTCGGTGCATTGGTTACCCTGCTTGCGGCTACCGGTTTGACGCTGCTGAAGCGGACGGGCCACGATGCGTTGGCGCTGACCTTGTTTGTTTCGCTGACCGCCTTTCTTGTCGTGGGGCTGGTGGATTCTCTGATAGACGAGCCTCGTCTGGATTTCCTGTTCTTCTGGCTGCTTGGGGTTGCACTGATTTCGGGCGGCAAGGCCCGGCGACATCGGCGACGCTCAGGCGCTGGACGAAACGGTGCCGGACAGACCATGAATATGTGATACAAAGCCAAAAAAATCGGGAGGAACAAATTTGTTGTACGACGTTTTCAATGGCGACGCCGACGGTATCTGCGCGCTGCACCAGTTGCGCCTGGATGAGCCGGCCGACGCCGAACTGGTCACCGGGCCCAAGCGCGACATCAGCCTGCTGAAACGGGTCAAGGCTGGAGCAGGCGACCGCGTCACCGTGCTCGACATCGCGCTGTCGAAAAACCGCGACGCGCTCGACCGCTTGCTGGAAGCGGGCGCACACGTCCGCTACTTCGACCACCACCAGCCGGGCGACATCCCTGTCCACCCGCATTTCGAACCGCATATCGACACCGATGCCAACGTCTGCACCAGCCTGCTGGTGAATCAGGCTTTGCAAGGCCGGCAATTGGCATGGGCGGTGACCGCCGCGTTTGGCGACAATCTCGCCGATGCCGCGCGGCAGGCCGCCGCCTCCCTGAGCCTGTCCGCCGACCAGTTGGCGCAATTGCAGTCGCTGGGCGAATGCCTCAATTACAACGGCTACGGCGAGACGCTCGACGATCTGTTTTACGACCCCGCCGAGTTGTATCGCCAGTTGCGCCCCTATGCAGACCCGTTCGCCTTCATCGCCGAGTCGCCTGCCTATCAAACGCTGAAAACCGGCTACCACGACGACATGGCGCGCGCCGTCGCTGTGCCCGCAGCGGAAGGGCGCGCCAGCGGACGGGTCTTCATGCTGCCCGCCGAAAAATGGGCGCGGCGAATTTCCGGCGTGTTCGGCAACCAGCTGGCGGTCGAATCGCCCGCGCAGGCGCACGCCGTGCTCACCGCCAAGCCGGACGGCGGCTACGTCGTCAGTGTGCGCGCGCCGCTCGCCAACAAGGTCGACGCGGATGCGCTGTGCAGCCAGTTCGAGTCCGGCGGTGGACGCAAAGGCGCGGCGGGCATCAACCACCTGCCCGAAGCCGAGCTTGGCCGGTTTATTGCTACCTTCTTTGGAATTTATCGCTGATTTTCTGCCCGAAACCGACATGGATCAACTCATCGCAGCTTACGGCGGCACCCTCGTCAACCTGATCGACCCCGCGAAAAGCGAGGCGCTCAAGCAGGAAGCCCTGGGACTGCCCTCGCTCGACCTCGACTGGCGGCAACAATGCGAGCTGGAAATGCTGATGACCGGCGCCTACTCGCCGCTCACCGGATTCATGACGCGGGTGCAATGCGAGCGGGTCGAAGCAGACCGGCAACTGGACGACGGCAGCTTCTGGCCGCTGCCGGTCACGCTCGCCAGCAGGCAAAAAGCCGCCGCCGACCTGAAACCTGGCGACCGCGTGGCCCTGCGCGACGGCGAAGGTTACATGCTCGCGGTGCTGACCGTCAGCGAGGTGTGGGATGACCACGGCGCCTGGCATCTGGGCGGCGCGCTCGAGGGCGTAGCGTTGCCGCCTCATCCCGATTTTTCGGGCCTGCGTGCCACCCCGGCCGAATTGCGCGCGCTGTTCGCCCGCCGCGGCTGGCGCCGCGTGGTCGCGTGGCAGGCACGCCAGCCGATGCATCGTGCGCAGTTCGAGTTCTGCCTGAAAACCGCGATCGCCAATGAAGCCAACCTGCTGCTGCATCCGCAGGCCGGTGGCGACATCACCGATGCCCCTGCGTATTTCGGCCTGGTGCGCAGCTTCATCGCCATCCGTGAGCGCTTTCCCGCTGCGTCCACCCAGTTGTCGTTATTGCCCGCGCCGCCGCGTGAAGCCAGCGCGCGGGCGCTGCTGTTGCGTGCCATCGTTGCGCGCAATTACGGTTGCGGCCTGCTGATCGCCGGCGGCGAACATCAGCCAGACGGCGACTGCCGCCGCGGCGAAGACCTCGCCCAGCCCGCCGGCGATTTGCCCGTGACCGAGCTTGCAGAGGCTATCGGGGTCAAGCTGATTGCCTATCCGCGCATGGTGTATGTGGAAGACCGCGCCGAGCACCTGCCTGAATCCGAAGCCCCGGCGGGTGCGCGCACGCTGACCTTGTCGGGTGCGGAATTCCAGCGCCGCATGCAGGCCGGGCTGAAAATTCCCGACTGGTACAGCTTCCCCGAAGTGCTGGCCGAACTGCACCGGCAAAACCCGCCGCGCGAGCGGCAAGGCTTCACCGTGTTTTTCACCGGCTTGTCCGGCGCGGGCAAATCCACCCTGGCGCGCGCGCTCGCGGCACGCCTGATGGAAATGGGGGGGCGTTGCGTCACCCTGCTCGACGGCGACATCGTGCGCCGCCATTTGTCATCCGAACTGGGTTTTACCAAGGCCCACCGCGACATCAACGTGCGCCGGATCGGATTTGTGGCGAGCGAAATCACCAAGAACCGCGGCATCGCCATCTGCGCCCCCATCGCACCTTATAGCCAGACCCGGCGCGACGTGCGCGGCATGATCGAAGCGGTCGGCGGCTTCGTTGAAATCCACGTCGCCACCCCAATCGAAACCTGCGAAGGGCGTGACCGCAAAGGCCTCTACGCCAAGGCGCGCGCGGGGCTGATTCCCGAATTCACCGGCGTATCCGATCCCTACGAAGTGCCCGAGCATCCCGAACTGGCGATCGATACCACCGACCTGGGAATCGACGAGGCGGTGCAGCGCATTTTGCTCAAGCTGGAACACGAAGGCTATTTGCGCTGATCTGAAAAGTAGGTGTAAAAAAGCCGACGCAGTGCGTCGGCTTTTTGTTGGGGCGATGAAGCAATCAGGCCGTTTTGCGGCGGCGCATGGCGCCCAGACCGGCCAGGCCCAGACCCAGCAAAGCCAGGGTGGCAGGCTCGGGCGTGGGATTGGGATTGGGATCAACCTCTATACCGCCTACGGTAATGCCATCAAAGGCGAGCCCGGTGTCAAAAGCCGAGTCAGACCAGTTAACTACGCCGAACAGCATCGAATAAGTGCCCGTATCGAGCAGGTCATAGGTCGCTTCGACCCAGCCGGTGTAGCCGCAACCTGTCGACCAACAGCCTCCGGAAGAACCACCCAAAGGCGACCAGGCCGGTCCGCCCGGGATGATCGTTACGGTTGCCGGATTAACGGTGACACCTGGAGAGATCGCTGGCATCCCGAAGCCCGGCACGGTATTCCCGGAAGGGGTCGTCCTGGCCGTGAACAGGGTCAGATCAGAGGACGGCCCGTTCAGCTTCACAAAGGCATAATCGGCATACCCCGCGCCGTCACTGGTGACAAAGTTGAAATAAAACTTGAGTGAGTCGCCGGCATTGCCCGCAAACGAAAAGCTATAGCTCGAGCCATTCGTTTCGCCTCCAAGATTCAAGTCGGCTGTGCCAAGGCTAACGCCGCCATTGCTTGAGACATAGTTGTAATTACCGCCCTGAGGGGAGGCCGTGACCACGCCATTGGCTCCCAGCGTTCCGCAGGTACCCACACAAACGGAAGCGGATGCCCCGCCGACCATGCCTAATGAAAGGAACAAAGCCGAAATAGCTGTCAGTTTGCTGAATTTGTTGCTGGTTGTGACGTTCATGATGCCCCCTTTTTAGGTTGTTCAACTGGTCTTTGCAGTGGCCTTCAGAATGACAACCAGTTGCTGTGCATTCTGTTGCTTCCTGCCTGTGACCTAGCATAAGCACCATCTGTACCATCTCTCCAGCCAAATCAAAAAACACATGTAAAACAATGGAGATATAAGGGGATTGCCTTACTGGCTGCGTTGGGCGCAAACGAAAATGTAAAATTTCCCGACACTATAACGATCGGAAAAAATCGCCAGCAGGCTGCCTGTCCCTGATCCCCAATGCACTGGCGATCCGCCCCCAGCCGGCCCGTGACGGCTGGGCGTTACTCAGCAGTTCATTCTGGCCCAGGCGAAATCTCCCGGCGCTCACCTCACCTTGATTTCCGTCCACATGCGTGACAGCACGCGGCGCTGGGAGCGGTCGAGGTCTCTCAGCATTTCCAGGCGACGCAGGATGTCCGGGGTGGGGAAGACCGCCTGGTTGGCGGCGATGGCAGGGTCGATGTACTGGAGGGCGGTGCGGTTGGGGTTGCCGGAGCCGATGAGGTTGGTGAGTTCGGCCGAGTTTCGGCCTTCGAGCATGAAGTTGATGAACTGGTGGGCGAGATCGGGACGCGGGCCGGTCTTGTGGATCACCATCGAATCCAGCGCGAGCACGGCGCCTTCTTTCGGCGTGGAGTAGGCGATGGTGAAGGGCCTGCCGGCGTGCCTGGCATCCTGCCGGGCCTGGAACATGTCGCTGGAATAGCCGTGGGCGAGCCAGATGTTGCCGACGGTGAGTTCCTTGATGTAGCTCGACGCGTTGAAGGCGGCCCAGTAGGGCTTGGCGCGGATGATCAGGTCACGGGCGCGGCGCCAGTGCGCCTCGTCGGTATCGTTGGCGGAGTAGCCGAGATATTTGAGTGCGGCCGCCATCAGTTCCCGCTGCGAATCGAGCACGGTCACCCGGCCTTTCAGCCTGCTTAGATATTTCGGCTCGAAGATCACTGCCCAGGTATCGGTGGGCAGATTCAGCTCGCGCAGCTTCTCGGCGTTGTAGCCGATCAGGGTGATGGTGTAGGCGTAGGGTACCGAATAGCGGTTGCCCGGATCGAAGCCGGTGTCGAGGTAGGCGGGATCGATGTTCTTCAGATTGGGCAACAATCGCTTGTCCAGCGGACGCAGTTGCCGCGACTTGATCAGCGACTCGACCGCATTGCCGGTGGGCACGATGAGGTCGTAGCCGGCCGCACCTGCCGCCAGCTTGGCGAGCATTTCCTCGTTGTCCGAGTAGTAGTCCTGCACCAGCTTGCACTTGCACTGGTGCTCGAAGCGCGCGACGGCCGCGTCCGAAATGTAGTTGTTCCAGTTGTACAGATGCAGCACGTCGGCGGCGTGCACCGCAGAGGACAGCCCGAGCAACAGGAGCGCGAGAAGCCTCATGCGCCTATGGACTGGATGGCTTTGCCGTGAATGCGCGAGGCGAGCACGATCATCCCCAGCGTCAGCAGCATCATCAGGCTGGACACCGCGTTCACCTCGGGCGTGACCGCGATCTTGATCATGGAGTAGATCTGCAGCGGCAGGGTCGAGACGCCTACTCCGGCAGTGAAGAAGGTGATGACGAAGTCGTCCAGCGAAAGGGCGAAGGACATCAGCGCCCCGGCCATCACTGCCGGCAGGATGAGCGGAAAGGTCACCAGACGGAAGGTCTGCCAGGGCGTGGCGCCGAGATCGCGGGCCGCCTCGAAGATGTTCTCGTCCATGCCCAGCAGGCTGACCCGCACGACGATGGTGACGAAGCCGATGCAGAACGTGATGTGGGCCACGATGACCGACCACATCCCCAGCTCCAGGCCGAGCCAGGGACGGAACACCAGATTGAAGAACAGCAGCAGGCTGACGCCGAGCAGGATTTCGGGCATGGCCACCGGGGTGACGGCGAGGACGGGCAGGATGCGCAGCTTGTAGCGGTGGATGGCGAGGCCCGCCAGGGTGCCCAGCACGGTGGCCGCCAGGCTGGCGGCCACGGCGATGAGCAGCGAGTTGCGCGCGGCGATCAACATGTTGGTGTCGCTGAACAGCCCGGTATACCAATGCAGGGTGAAGCCCACCCATTCGGCATTGAGCCGGGAATCGTTGAAGGAATACAGCACCACGATCAGCAGGGGCAGGTAGAGAAAGGCATACGCTGCCAGCGCCGCTGCCCACAGCCACACTGGATTCTTACGCATGGCGGCCGACTCCGCGCCGGGCCAGCCAGGCAGCCAGGCCCGCGCTTGCCAACACGGCCAGCGTCAGCATCAGCGACAGGGTGGCGCCGAAGGGCCAGTCGCGGGTGCCGAGAAACTGTTCCTTGATGAGGTTGCCGATGAGGATGTCGCCGGTTCCGCCCAGAATGTCCGGGATGGCGAACATGCCCAGCACCGGAATGAAAACCAGCACCGAACCCGAATAGATGCCGGGCAGCGACAGCGGCCAGGTGACTTTCCAGAAGCGCTGCCAGGCGTTGGCGCCGAGGTCCTGCGCGGCGTCCAGCAGCGCGGGGTCATGCTTCGCCAGGTTGGTGTAGAGCGGCAGGATCATGAAAGGCAGATGCACGTACACCATGCCCACCAGCACGGCGAAAGGCGAGAACAGCAGCGTGACCGGCTCGAATCCGAACACCGCCAGCAGGCTGTTAACCGCACGGGCCACGGCCGCCTGCGGGCCGAGAATGATCATCCAGGCATACACGCGGATGAGGAAGTTGCTGGCAAAGGGCAGCACCGCCAGCAGCACCATCACGTCCTGGTACCTTTTGGGGCTGCGTGCGATCAGCCAGGCCAGGGGGTAGGCCGTCAGGATGCAGATCAGCGTGGTGGCAAGCGCCACGCCGAAGGACTTGATGAAAATCTCGGCATAGATAAAGTCGCTGAAAAAGAACCGGTAGGTTTCCAGCGTGAGCTGCCAGCGGCCATGTTCGACAAGCGGGGCAAGGCCGCCGTACTCGCCGGGAAAACGGAAGGACGCCACCACCATGATCAGGCTGGGCGCCACGAAGAACAGCAGCAGGAACAGCGTGGGCGGCAGGCTCACCCCCCAGCGGCCGAGTCGCCTACTCATGGAGGAATACCCCCGCATCGTGGCGCCAGCTCACGGCGACTTCGTCACCCACCTCGAAGAAGCGGGCGCGACCCGGCGCCGAGTTGGCCAGGAGTGCGTCGATCGGGGTGCCGTCCGCCAGTTCGACCGTGTAAGTGGTCACGTTGCCGTTGTAGATGAAACTCCGCACCTTGCCGCAGAAGTGATTTTTCAGCTCCCTATCCTGGGCTGGACCGATACGCACCTGTTCGGGCCGCACGGTGAACCACCCTTTCTGTCCGGTACGTGTCCCTTCACGGGCCGGCGCCACAATGTCGCCCAGTCCCGCTACGGCGAGGCGCAGGTGGGTGGGCGTCGCCTCGGCCACTTCCACCTCCAGCATGTTGGTGTTGCCGATAAAGTCGGCGACAAAACGGTTCCGGGGAAAACCGTAGATTTTCGTCGGCTCGTCGAATTGCTCGATGTGGCCCTGGTTCATCACCGCGATGCGGTGCGAAAGTGCCAGCGCCTCATCCTGGGCGTGGGTGACGAAGACGAAGGTGATGCCGACTTCCCGCTGCAGGTCGATGAGTTCGTGCTGCATTTCCTCGCGCAGCTTGGCATCGAGGGCCGCCAGCGGTTCATCCAGCAACAGCAGGCGCGGGCGGTTGACCAGGCTGCGGGCAAGTGCCACCCGCTGTTTCTGGCCGCCGGACAGTTCGTGCGGATAGGCGTGGGCCCGGTCGGCCAGATGCACGCTATCCAGGGCCTCATGAACCTTGGCCCGGATGGTGGCTTTGTCCCGGCGCGCCATCCTCAGCGGAAACGCGACGTTTTCCGCCACCGTCAGGTGCGGAAACAGGGCGTAGCTCTGGAAGACGGTATGCAGCGGGCGCTTCTCGGGCGGGATGTCGGCAA
Organism: Thiobacillus sp.; assembly: GCA_049588075.1. GTDB lineage: Bacteria > Pseudomonadota > Gammaproteobacteria > Burkholderiales > Thiobacillaceae > Thiobacillus. The sequence goes on along the minus strand of JBAVFD010000169.1, from coordinate 24,733 downwards.
TGTTTTTGCCGTCGAGCAGGATCTGGCCCGCATCCGGCAGTTCAAAGCCGGCGATTATGCGCAGAAGGGTGGTTTTGCCGCAGCCCGAGGGCCCGAGCAGGGTGACGAACTCTCCTGATTCGATGGACAGGCTGACATTGTCGACGGCGGCAAGCGCGCCGAACCGGCGGGTGAGGTTGCGCAGTTCGAGGAGTGCCATCGCTCAGCCCGCCGACAGGTCGATCAGGTATGGCGCGCGTGATGGGATCGTTTTCCCCGGAAAATCTGTGGCGCCAGGGAGCCGGCAATCATCCCCGTCACGCTCGCCAGGAAACCCGCGAACTGCGGCGGCATCAGCGCCTGGCCTTCGGGCAGCCAGATTTCCATCGGCAGCCACACCGCAAGCCCCAGGGCAATGGCGAGGTAGGCGCCCTGCGTGCTGGCACGCTGCCAGTACAAACCCGAAACCAGGGGGACGAAGGCGACGACGAGGGTGATCTTGTAGGCGTTCTCCACCATCTGGTAAATCGTGGCGTCGGAATACAGCGCAAACAGCGTGACCACGGCGGCGAAGCCCACCACCACCACGCGCATGCTGAACAGCAGGGTCTTGTCGGTGTGGTGACTCAGATAAGGCTTGAGGATGTTCTCGGAAAACGTGACCGAGGGCGCCAGCAGCGTGCCCGAGGCCGTGCTCATGATGGCGGAGAGCAGGGCGCCGAAGAACATGATCTGGGCGAACACCGGCATGTGGTTGAGGATGAGTTGCGGCAGGATCATCTGCGAATTCTTGTCCAGCAGGCCGGACACCAGGCCGGGGTCGATGAGCGTGGCGGAGTAGGCGATGGTCAGCGGCACGAAGGCGAAGAAGAAATAGAAGCTGCCGCCCAGCACCGAGCCGGCGACCGCGATGTTTTCGCTTTTGGAAGACATCACGCGCTGAAAGACGTCCTGCTGGGGAATGGAGCCGAACATCATGGTGATCCAGGCGGCGACGAAGGCGATGATGTCGCGGCTGTTGGCGTCCGGCCAGAAGTGGAACTGGCCTTTGTTCGCGGCGTGCTGCACCACATGCCCGAGCCCGCCCGCCATGTCCGAAGCCACGTACAGGATATACAGCAGGCCGACGATGATGATGGTCATCTGGAAGAAGTCGGTCAGCGCCACCGACCACATCCCGCCGTAGAGCGTGTAGAGCAGCACGATGGCGGCGCCGATCAGGGTGCCCTGGGTTTGCGTGATGACGCCCTGCGACAGCAGGTTGAACACCAGGCCGAGGGCGGTCATCTGGGCGGACACCCAGCCCAGGTAGGAAATGATGATGGCCAGGCCGGTGATGACTTCCACCTTGCGGTCGTAACGCTTGCGGTAATAGTCGGTGATGGTGAGGAGATTCATCCGGTAGAGCTTGCGGGCGAAAAACAGCCCCACCAGGATCAGGCACATCGAGGAACCGAAGGGGTCGGAAACGATGCCGCGCATGCCTTCGTTGAGGAAGGTGGCGGGGATGCCGAGGACGGTCTCGGAACCGAACCAGGTGGCGAAGACCGTGGCGGTGACGATGTAGATCGGCAGATGGCGCCCCGCCACGACGTAGTCCCGTGTGTTGTGGACGCGCGTGGCGGCGTACATGCCGATGCCGATGGAGAGGAGCAGATAGAGGATGACGAAACCGATGAGCATGGCGGCGCGGGTCGAAAATCAGTAACGATAGGTGAAAACGAGGCCGGAGCCCCAGTCCGGACTGGCATTGCTGAATCCACCCACAGCGTATAGATTCAGCCGGCTCTCGGCGTTCAAATTAAAATTCAGGTAGAGCATGGCTTCGCTGATGGGGGCGCTGATTGCAGTGACTGCCTGCTGCCAGTCGTAGCTGCCGCCGAACGAAAAAGTGGGCGTGATGCGGTAATCGGTGCCGACCGAACCCAGCCAGACATTGCGGTATTCAATGCCGTCAGGATCACCTTTCCATTTGTATCCCACGTCGAGAAAAGGCGTCCAGTTGTCGAGGGGTTTGAACAATCCGACCTGCAGGGAATAGTCGTTCTTGCCCGTGCCCAGGGATTTGGATGCACTGGCGGTGCCGAATTTTATTTTTCCGCTGAGGTCGAGCCCGGCCCAGTGGGTGCGCTCATCCAGCAGATTGTAGGTGACCCGGGCGGAAATATCGCCCATGCCCTCGGTGGTGGCCAGGCTGCCGGGTATGTTGATCGGATCGCCTTCCGGTGTGACGCTGCCATTGCCCTGAACACGCAGCCAGGCGGTCGACAGGCGAAAGTTCCAGTCGTCGGTGCGGTATTTCAGGCTTATTGGCAATGCCCATGTATCGGTCCTGGTCTGGCTGCCGTAATAGCCGGATGAGTAATCGAGCCCCAGGTTGACGCTGAATTTGCTGTCGGCAGCCTGGACCGCAGGAGCGGAGATGACAAATGGCGTGCATAGCAAGGCAATAACGCGCATGGCGGCCTTTCAATTAAGTGGCTGCGATTTTAGTGGAGGAATGACGGGTTGTGCGCGGTGATTCAATGGCCGGTTCCGGCACAAGGCTGGGGGGCGCGCCGCCTTGAGGGTCAACCCCAACCCCGGGTTGTCCTGCCGGTAATCTCAATCCCCGTGCTCTGGGGTTTCAGGGCGTTCAACGCGCTCGGGCTTCTCGACTTTTTCCGGACGTTCGATTTTTTCCGGCCGCTCGATTTTCTCCGGCCTTTCGATAGCCTCCGGCCTTTCCACTTTTTCCGGCCGCTCGATTTTCTCTGGTCTTTCGATAGCCTCCGGCCGTTCGGTCTTTTCGATCCGCTCAAGCTTTTCCGGTGATTCCGGCTTTTCGGTCCGCTCCGGATGTTCTGCCGCCTGATTTTGATGCTCGACATCCGTGCTCGAGCGATGTTCCTGTTCGGGCCCGGATGCCTTCCCGTCATGGCCTGCACGCTGACCGGCGCCGTCTTCTCGTGATGAAGGCTTATCCAGATCGATCCCCGGGCGGGTTTGGGCATCCACCTCGCGCGCATGGAACTGCCGGCCTTCGCGCACGGCATCGATGATTGCCCACTCGCCCGCGCGGGGCAGCGCCTGCTTGATGTGCGTCTGGCTATCGATCAGGAAGCGTTGGCCGCCGATGCTGAGTCCCGCCTTGTCGGCATGGCGGATCGATCCCTGAATGACGACGCGATCGACGGGCATGATGCGCTCTTCCCGTTCTATGCGGGTAATTTGCATCCGCCCTTGTGCATAGTGGCCTTCGGCGCGAACGGTGGCGCCGGGTTCGAGCCTGGGCAAGCGCCCTTCCAGCACGACGCCGTCAACGCTCAACTCGCCCTGGGCATTGCGTGCCACTTCGCCGGTGAGGCTGTCGGGTGTGCTGACCGGCACGACATCCAGGCGCGTGGCGACCGCGTGGCCATGGGCGCCGACAAAACCGCTCACCGCGACCCTGACGCCAGGGACGAGCCCGGAAGACATCACGGCATCGGGACTCAGGCTGATGGTGCGCCCCTGCGCGCGCAGTTCGCCCGGATTGATCCCCTGGATCGTGGCGACCAGCAGATGCCGGACCTGTACGTGTTGCACGGCGAGCTGGTCGCCCCGTCCCCTGGCCAGTGCACGCACGACCTGACCCACTGCCAGTTCATTGGGCGTGGCCGCTTGACCGTGGAGGGTAACGGGGGTGGTCGCAGAGTAGTGCAACTCCAGACCGTTTACGCAGATGCTGGCGAACCCGGTGATCACCCCGTCGACCTCAACCGTGAGCCCGGTGCCGCCGCTGCCGCTGCCATCGCCGCCGGGAATGAACCCGGTGCCGCCCTGGCCGTTGCCATCGCCATCGGCGGGGTGAAAACCGGTGCCACCTTGTCCGTTGCCGTCGCGCTGTGACGGCGCCCCCCCCGTCGTGCAGGGGTTGGCGGCATGCAGGGTCGGCGCGAGCGCCAAAGCCAGCAAGCCCAGCAAGACCTGGCGCCAGTGTTTCATGGTTGCGCGCCGGATTCTTCCTGCTCGCTGGCTTGGTTGAAATACTGGCCATAGGCCACCCGGTGGCGGGCGTTCGCATCCAGATGGTCGCGCTCCTGCAGTTCCATCGCCTTCTGGCTGAACGCCTGCATCACCTGGCTCGATAACTGGCGGGCATAGGCCGATAAAATCAGCGTCGAATCCTTGCTCAGGTGGTCGTAGTACACGCTGCGTTCGAGCAGCGGCGGCTCGTCGGGACGGGTCAGGTTGTGCGCGCACGCATCCAGATGGTCGTGCATGTTCTTGCCCAGATAAAACAGCTTTTCGTCCAGCCCGTGGCTGGGCGCAAACGCGTCGGTGACCAGGATGACGCGGTCGAGATTGTCGATTTGCGCGACGCCCAGTCTGAGCCATTCGTCCAACACCACGCGCGGCCGGATGTCCTTGCTCACCGAACGCACCAGCGATTCAAAGCTCATGAGGCCGCCTGCACTTGCGAGTCGATGCAAGGGGAGCGGGCGGCCCTTGTTATCCAGGTATTCGGCATGGGCGGTCCAGCGCGCCACGATTTGCGCGCCGATCGACACCGACATCGGCGGCCCTTCGTTGCCGCTGACGATTTCGTTGCGCAGCCGCTTCACATCCAGCCGGTGAATGCCGGTGAGCAGGCTGACCCGGCTGTCGGTCTGGGTTTTTCCATCGACGGGCATCGCGGTGGCCACTTCCACGTAGGTCTGCTTGAGCAGGTGGGTGAGCACGGGGTATTGCACGCTGTAATGCAGCAACAGCTTGACCAGCGGACGCAACAAACGCCGCACCGCCGCCATCAGTGAGCGAGGCGGTGTGACAAGTGCGTGGGCGATCCCCGGTTCCGGCATGGCTGACAATAAGTCGAAAGAAGGTTACGAATCGAAGACGTGCATTTCAAGTGTAATAATTTACCACGCAATGGGGCGTTGCGTGCTGTTCGGGGGCAGACGCCTATTCGGTGCCATGTTTGGTTTCAAACTGGATCCCCACTTTTTTCAGCAGATCGATTGGCAGCACGCCACCCGCAGAAATGATGACTGCGTCATTCGGCAAGGTCGCTTGCCCGGATTCCAGTTCCAGCCGCACCTCGGCGGGCTCGATCCGAAGCACGTTCGACTTGAGCAGAACCCTGATGCGCCCCTGTTTCTGCGCTTCATCCAGGCGCTGGCGGTTCTTGGCCTTGACCCGGCCGAAGGCGTCGCCGCGATACGACAGGGTCACTTCGGTGCCGGCTTCGTCGGCGATGGCGAGCGCCGCCTCCAGTGCGCTGTCGCCCCCGCCGACGACCAGCACCCTTTGTCCCCGGTATTGTTCGGCGTCGATCAGCCGGTAGACCACCTTGGGCAGTTCCTCGCCGGGGACATCCAGCTTGCGCGGGGTGCCGCGCCGGCCGATGGCCAGCAGCACCGCCCGGGCGGAATATTCCCCGCCCGAGGTTTTGATCTGAAAGTTCTTGCCATTGGGCTGGATGCTTTCCATGCGTTCCCTGAAACTGATTTTCAGCCCGGTCTTGCCCACGATCCCGTCCCAGAATTCCAGCAGCGCTTCCTTGCTGATCTCCGACATCCTGACCTTGCCGACGATCGGCAGCTGCACGGGTGCGGTCATGATGATCTTGTTGCGCGGGTAGTGGTACACCGTCCCGCCCAGGGAGTCCTCCTGCTCCACGATCCGGTAGCGCAGCTTGTGCTGGATGGCGCCCAGTCCGGCCGCGATCCCGGCCGGGCCCGCACCGACGATGAGCACATCGAAATCAGTGTTGCCGTTTCCCTTGAGCGTATCCCTGATGGCGCTCATGGCCTGGCGCCCCTGTTCGACGGCCTTGCGTACCAGTCCCATCCCGCCCAGCTCGCCGGCAATGAACAGTCCGGGGATGTTGGTCTCGAAGTTGGGTTTGACCAGCGGGATGTCCACCCCGCGTTTTTCCGTGCCGAACACCAGCTTGATGGCGTCGAACGGACAGGATGCCACGCACGCGCCATGACCGATGCAGACCGAAGGATTCACCAGTTGCGCCTTGCCGTCGATGAGGCCCAACGCGTTTTCCGGGCAGGCCTTGACGCAGGAGCTGGAACCGATGCACCGAAGCGGGTCGAAAACCGGGTGTAGCGAAACCGGTTCGCTCATGCCGGTCTCCCGGGATACCTGCAATGCCTGAGCGTGCTTTTCGTCGCGCCGGCGGCGTCGATGGAAATAGAGGTAAAACACCATCGCCAGCGGCGCCAGGTAAAGCACAAGGTTCAAAAACGGAAAATCCATCTCACATCCATTCAGTCAATTTCAGCCCAGCTCGATAGCCTGGCTCGGAGCCGGTTCGCATCCACGAACGCGCGACACGTTGCGTGTGACTTTACGGCACAGTGCGCACGCTAACTTAGCGCTATGTATGATAAATCACACCACGTGTAAAATATTTACACGTATAACCATAAATTTTGTTAGGATCGCTGCCGTAATGGGTATTCATGTAGCGCTCAAGTAAAGGCAGCAAGGTGCAAGAAACATTGACGATGCAGGCCCCGCTCAGGCTGGAGGCGCCTCCAGCCAAGCCGCGCAAGCGCGAGGTCGGCGCCGCCGCGATGACGCTGGGCGTGACCCTGCTGGTGGTGTGCGCCTGGGCGATCAGCCACTGGGGCGGCTATACCGCGGGCTCAAAAACCGGCTACAACCTGGGGCTGGCCGGCGGCATCATGATGCTGCTGCTGTTCCTCTATCCGCTGCGCAAGCATTTCCGCTTCATGCATGGCTTCGGGCCGGCCAAGTACTGGTTCGCTGGTCACATGACGCTGGGCATCCTGGGGCCGCTGTTCATCCTGGTGCATTCGAATTTCCACGTGGGCTCGATCAACGCCGGCATTGCGCTGGCCAGCATGGTGCTGGTGGCCGGCAGCGGCATCATCGGGCGTTTCATCTATACCCGCATCCACCATGGACTGTATGGCCGCCGTGCCAGTCTGAAGGAGTTGCGTGAACTGGCCGGGCTGAATTCGAAAGAGGTTGAGTCGAAACTGGCTTTTGCGCCCAAGGTGGAAAGCGCCCTGACGAGCTTTGAGGCCGCGCTCGCCACGCCCCCCCGCGATGCGCTGCGTTCGGCCTGGGCATTTGCCACGCTCTGGCTGCGCGGCCGCATGGTCTATTTTCAATGCGCGCGCGAACTGGATCAGCTTTACAGGCGCCATGCGCGCAGCAAGGGCTGGGACCAGGCCAAGTATCGGCGTCGTCTCAAGGCGGCCAAGCACATGGTGTCCGAGTATATGCAGGGCGTTCAGCGCGTCGCCCAATTCAATACCTACGAACGGCTGTTCTCGCTGTGGCACGTGCTGCACGTGCCGTTCGTCTACATGCTGGTGCTCAGTGCGATTGCGCATGTTGTCGCTGTACACATGTATTGATGGGGCTTCGGAGGCGGATAGCGGCTTAAGTAACGACGCGTGGTCTCGATCAAGACGGTTTTTGTTGCGCTGCTTCTGGTGTTGTCTGGCATGACGGCAGGACTGGGCGTTCGCCCGGCGCAGGCTGAGTCGCTGGAAAGCGTGCTGATGCCGGGCAAGGTCATACGTGGCCATGCCAAGACGGAAGAGAAATGCGAAGCGTGCCACGTTCGGTTTGATCGCGAAGGACAGAACAAGCGGTGCCGGGACTGCCACAAGGACGTGGACCAGGACATGGCGCAGAAGCAGGGTTATCACGGGCGGATCAAGGAGCAGTCCTGCCGCACCTGCCATACCGAACACAAGGGGCGCGAGGCACGGATCGTCGTGCTGGACGAAAAGAAATTTGACCACAAGCTGACGGATTACCCGCTCAAGGGCAAGCACACGGAAGCGGAATGCAGCAAATGTCACGCAACGGGCAAGACGTACCGCAGCGCGCCGAGCGCCTGCGTTGCGTGCCACAAGCAGGACGACGAACACAAGGGCAAGCTGGGCACGAAGTGCGCAGACTGCCACACCGAGACTGACTGGAAAGAAGCCCGGTTTGACCATGACACGACGGATTTCAAACTTGAAGACAAGCACGCCAAGGCCAAGTGCAAGGATTGTCACAAAGACAATGCCTTCAAGGACACGCCCATGGCGTGCGTGTCGTGTCACCGCAAGGACGACAAGCACAAGGGCGACTTTGGCGAGAAATGCCAGAGCTGTCACAACGCCCGTGCCTGGGATGCTGTTTTGTTCAACCACGATGAAGACACGAAATACGCGTTGCGCGGCAAGCACCGGCAGACCAAGTGCGTCGAGTGCCACACCGGCAATCTGTATCGCGACAAGCTGCAAGCCGCCTGCGTGTCGTGCCACAAGAAGGACGACAAGCACAAGAATTCGCTGGGCGAAAAATGCGGCGATTGCCACGTCGAGCGCGGCTGGAAGGAAGCGCGTTTCGACCATGGCGCATCCCGCTTCCCCCTGCGCGGCAAGCATGACGACATCGAGTGCAAGGCCTGTCACAAAAGTCCGGTTTTCAGGGACACACCCATGACATGCATCGCCTGTCACAAAAAGGACGACAAGCACAAAGGCTCACTGGGCGACACGTGCGGCGATTGCCATGGCGAACGCGACTGGAAGGAAAACCGGTTTGATCACGGCAAAACGCGGTTTGGCTTGCTGGGCAAACACCGCGATGTGAAATGCGACGCCTGCCACAAGGATCGCAAGTACAAGGACACCCCGGCCACCTGCCTCGCTTGCCACAGGAAAGACGATGTGCACAAGGGCCAGCAAGGCGAGAAATGCGAGCAATGCCATAGCGCGCAGGACTGGAAACAGACCACCTTCAACCATGCCGGCACCCGCTTCCCCCTGCTGGGCAAGCACATGGCCGTGGAATGCAAGAAATGCCACGCCACGGCGCAATACAAGGACGCCAGGATGGAATGTCTGGCGTGTCACGAGAAGGATGACGTGCACAAGCGCCGCCTGGGCGGCCAGTGCGAAAGTTGTCACAACGCCCGCAGCTGGAGCGTGTGGGACTTCAATCACGCCACCCGCACCCGATTCAGGCTGGAAGGCGGGCATCAGGGGCTGGATTGTTATAGCTGTCACCGCAAGCCGGTGACGGGCAAGGCGGTTCTATCGATGGCGTGCGTCAGCTGTCACGACAAGGACGACGTGCATGAAGGGGCGTTTGGCAGGCAGTGCGACAAATGCCATGGCGTCGATTCGTTCAAGCAGATCCGGTCACGCCTGGGTCGGGCCCGCGCAGACGAAACCGTCACACAGGCCGCAGTGACCTGCCCGACAGCGGTTCGGGGACTCTGTCGGGACAGGCCGAAACAGCCCGCACTTGCTCTGCAAGCCATGCTTGCCACAGGAGGAGACGCAAGATGACACACGCTCATTCCGTTGCCCGGCCCCGCATGCTGCTGGGATCGTGGCACACATGGATTGTCCTGCTGGTTTGCATGATCAGCCTGTTTTCCCTGCCGGCGTTCGCAGCCAGTTCCGGCGGCAAAGATTTTGACCATGCCAGGACAGGTTTCCAGCTGAGCGGTTCGCACCGGAATGTGCGTTGTGAGTCGTGTCACGTCCAGGGCATTTTCAAGGGAACCCCCACCCTATGCTCAAGTTGTCATTCCAGCGGCGGTCAGCGGGCCACGACCTCCACCATGCCGTCCAACCATATTCCGACCAAGCAGGCGTGCGAGAGCTGCCACAATACCGTTTCATTCTCGGGCGCCAATTTCAAACACACGGGGGTTGCGCCGGGGAGTTGCGCCAGCTGCCACAACGGCAACAATGCCAAAGGCAAACCGGGCACACATATCGCAACCACGGCCACTTGCGACACCTGTCACAAGACCAACGCCTGGACGCCGGCCAGCTTCAATCACGGCGCGGTCGCTCCCGGCAGTTGCGCCAGTTGCCACAACGGCAAGACCGCCACCGGCAAATCGGGCATGCACATCGCGACCGCGGCCGCCTGTGACACCTGCCACAAGACATCCGCCTGGTTACCCGCCAGCTTCAACCACAGTGGCGTCACGGCGGGGAGTTGCGCCACCTGCCACAACGGCAAGACTGCTACCGGCAAATCGGGCATGCATATCGCGACCGCGGCCGCCTGCGATACCTGCCACAAGACATCTGCCTGGAAGCCCGCCACCATGAACCATGCCGGTGTGGCGCCCGGCACCTGCGCCACCTGTCACAACGGCAGTAACGCCAAGGGCAAGCCGACCACCCACATTCCGACCACGCAAACCTGCGACACCTGTCACAAGACCGGCGCCTGGACCCCGGCAAATTTCAGCCATACCGGTGTTGCCCCGGGGACGTGCGTGACGTGTCATAACGGATCGAAGGCCGCCGGCAAACCTTCAACGCACATTCCCACGACGCAGGCCTGCGACACCTGTCACAAGACTGCGTCCTGGAAACCGGCGACGATGAACCACACGGGGATAGCTCCCGGAACCTGTGCCACCTGCCACAACGGAACGGTCGCGACGGGCAAGGCCGCAAATCACATCCCGACCACCGCCGCCTGCGACACCTGCCATAAAACCTCATCGTGGAATACCGCGACGATGAACCACACCGGCGTCGCCCCCGGCACCTGCGCCACCTGTCACAACGGCACCACCGCCACCGGCAAGCCGACCACGCACCTGCCGACCACCGCGGCGTGCGACACCTGTCACAAGACCAGCGCCTGGACCCCGGCGACCTTCAGCCACAGCGGCGTCGCCCCCGGCACCTGTGCCACCTGCCACAACGGCACCACCGCCACCGGCAAGCCAGGAGGCCATATCCCGACTACGCAGTCCTGCGATACGTGCCATAAAACGACGGCCTGGACACCCGCCACTTTCAGCCACACCGGTGTCGCCCCCGGTACCTGTGCCACCTGCCACAACGGCACGTCTGCAACCGGCAAGCCGTCCAGCCATATCCCGACGACGGCTTCATGCGATACGTGCCACAAGACGACTGCCTGGACGCCGGCGACCTTCAGCCACACCGGTGTCGCCCCCGGCACCTGTGCCACCTGCCACAACGGCACGTCTGCAACCGGCAAGCCGGCAGGCCATATCCCGACCACGGCCGCCTGCGATTCGTGCCACAAGACCACGACGCCGTGGGCGCCTGCGACCATGAATCACACTGCGGTCGTCAGCGCCACCTGCGAATCCTGTCATGGCGGGGCTTACACGGCAGCCGGGGCGCAGGCCAGGCCGAGCAATCACATCCCGACCAACCTGGTGGGGAGCAAGGATTGCAAGGCCTGTCATAGCAGTACGGCCAGTTGGGGAAGCGAGAAGATGGATCACAACAACATCCTCACCGGGTGCAAGACCTGTCATGCCACTGGCACCAGCTACCTGGGCAGCATGGAGAAGATGAGCGTGACGCACCAGTCAAAAACGGCGACTGACTGTTCCCAGTCCGGCTGCCACAAACCCCTGGGGAGCAAGGGGGTGTCCTATGTCAAATGGGATTGAGGCGGTGGCATAGGCATTTCATTCAACTATCAAGGGGAACCCCGTTTTGGCTGTTCACCCATGTTTTTCGCAACATAACGGGATTCATATGTTTTCCACATTCAGGAACAGGCTGGCGGCAGGTTTGATTGGTTGCTGTGTGCTGGCAATCGGCACGCACTCCGCGCAGGCGACCATTCTGGAAGAAATCCAGGTCCAGCCCGACAATTTCGAGAATGTCGTCCGGGTGCAATTCAATACCCGGATCCAGTTCATTCGCTCCGTCACGGTTGGCAACACCAATACCATTCAGGTGATTTTTCAGGTTGTGCAAGGCGTCAATATCGAAGAAATCATGTCGGTTGAAACGCTCAAGTCCAAACCGTTTGAGCAGCTGCCCGCCGTTACCGTGACCTATTCTCCGCAAACGACCAAGATCAAAAAGCTGACCCTGCAAATCGGGAAAGGCAAACAGCCTGTCAACGTCACGGTACGTGCCGGATCGAACGGCCGCAGCGTGGACATTATTTTTGGTGACACGGCCAAACAGCTTCCAGCGGTTCCGGACGGCAGGCGCTATGCCCTGACGCTGTTGAGTACGGAATCCAAAAACGAACTGAGCGGCAAAGTCATCCCCCGCGAATTTCAGGACTACGATGTCTTCACGTCGCAGCAGACCCGTGAGGGCAAGTCCCGGTATGAATTGAACCTGGGCTACTTTGCCACGCCCGAACAGGCGGAAATGGTTCGCGCCAGGCTGCTGGCCCAATTTCCGGACGCTGCCGTGACCGATCTGTTGAGGCGCAGGCAGGACATACTCGACGCCGCGTCCGCCAAGGCCAAATCCGCCCCCGGCCAGGTGCAGGCGCAGGCTCCCCTGCCCGAAGTGGAAGATCGTGCGGCCGCGCTCATGCCCAAGGCACAGGAAGCCCTCAATGCCGGGAATTACGAACTGGCTATCAACGACTTCAACCAGGTATTGTTATTGCCCCCCAACAAATATTCGCAGGAGGCTCAGGAGTTGATCGGCGTGGCCCGGGAACGCAATGGCGAACTGGCCAAGGCCAGGGCCGAATATGAGCTGTATCTGAAACTGTTTCCGGACGGCCCGGGCGCCGACCGGGTGCGCCAGCAACTGGCCCAGTTGAATGCGTCCGCTGCTTCTGCGGGTGCCCCCAAAGCAAAACCCAGGCGGGAGGAACCGGTCATCAAGACCGTTTCCGGCAGTCTGTCCCAGTATTATTTCGGCGGCCAAAGTCTGACCCAGACCGCCTTCAATACGCCGACTACCTCAGGGACGTCCTCGCTTTCGTCCGTCGACCAATCCTCGCTGAAAACCCACCTCGATCTCCTGGGGCGCTATCGGGATGCCGATGCGGACCAGAGACTGGTGTTCCGGGATGACAACATCGTCAGCTTCCTTGATACGTCCCCGGACGTGAACCATGTCCTGGCTGCTTACTACAGTTACAAGGGCTTGCAGAACGGGGTTAACGCCACCCTGGGCCGTCAGGTCGGGACGTCCGGCGGTGTGCTGGGTCGTTTCGACGGCGCCCAGCTGGGCTACTATTTCGCACCCAAATGGCGGGCCAATTTTGTCGCGGGGGTGCCAGTCGAGTTTCCTTCGCTGGGCTCCGACCGGCAATTCTGGGGGGTGAGTCTGGATGCGGACGAACTGACCGAGCGCTTGCGTGGCAAGGTTTACTATATCGATCAGACCGTGGATGGCATCGTGGATCGGCGCGCCGTGGGGTCGGAACTGGGGTTGTATGATTCGCGCGGCTTCATCAGCGCATTGGTGGACTACGATGTGAGCTACGCCACCCTGAACATCGGCACCTTGCAGGGCAACTGGCAGACCGAAGGCGGAACGATGGTCAACTTCCTGCTGGAACGCCGCCGCGCACCGCTGCTCACCACGTCCAATGCCCTATATAATTCGGCGGTGACCAGCATGTCACCCGTTCCCACCAGCATCGGACAATTGCTCCAAACCAACTCGGAAAGCCAGATTCGGCAATGGGCTGCAGACGCCAGTGCCACTTCCGAACAGGCCATGGTGGGATTCCTGACGCCCCTTAACGACACCTGGCAGGTGGGTGCGGATTTCAACCTGACCAATACCGGCGCCCTGCCCGGCGAGACCCTGGCCGATGGAACCGTTCTGCCGCCTACCCCGGCCACCGGCAATATTTACACCTATTCCATGCGCGGTATCGGCACCAGCCTCCTGACAGCGAATGACGTCAACGTATTCACCCTGTCCCTGAACCGGGGCGATACGTATCACGGCGAACTCCTTGCCTATAACAACACCACCCGGCTGAACTTCTGGACGCTCGAACCTTCGCTCAAATACTATCAGCAGAAAACCGACCCCGATATCGATCTGGTCCGCTGGACACCCGAGATACGCCTGACGTATCTGTGGAGGGACAACCTGTCGCTGGAAGCCGATTACACTTATGAATATTCAACCACGACCAGCCCGGGCAACAATGAGGTCAGCCAGCAGCATCTCTTCTATTTGGGCTACCGTTGGGACATCTGATCACAGCCCGGTCGCCGGGCTGTAGGGAAATCGCGTGCTGGAAATAATCAATCTGGGGTGCCTGCGGGGCGAACGCCGCCTGTTTGGCGGCGTGTCGTTTCGACTTGCACCTGGCGGTCTGATCTGGATCCAGGGCAGCAACGGCAGCGGCAAGACCACTTTGCTGCGCACCCTGTGCGGGCTGACCCAGGCGATGGCCGGCGAAGTGCGCTGGCGCGGCGAGACGATCCAGACCCTGGGCGAGGATTACCGGCGCGAGTTGAGCTATCTCGGCCATGCCAATGGCCTGAAAGAGGATCTCAGCGCACTGGAAAACCTGCGCATCGCTGCGCAACTTGCCGGGCAACCGGTCAGTCGCGAGGCGTGCGTCGAAGCCTTGCAGGGAAGCGGCCTTGCGGGACGCGAGCACTTGCCGGTCAAGTTCCTGTCGCAGGGCCAGCGCCGCCGTGCCGCCCTGGCCCGGCTCAGGCTGGCGCACCCGCGCACGCTCTGGCTGCTGGATGAACCCTTCAATGCACTGGATACCCGTGCGGTCGCGGACATGCGGCACATCATGGAAACCCATCTGGCACGGGGCGGCATGATTGCCCTGACCACCCACCAGGATGTGGATATTCAGGCGGCCGATACCCAGACGCTGCGGCTGGATGCTTGAGGGGCGGGGGAAATGATGCAAACCCTGCGATACGTGGTTTCCCGCGATGTGCTGCTCGCCATGCGTCGGCGCGCCGATGTGGCGACCACGCTGTTTTTTTTCGTCATCGTCGCCAGCCTGTTTCCGCTGGGCGTAGGGCCAGAACCCAAGCTGCTGCGCACCATGGCGCCGGGCATCCTGTGGGTGGCGGCCTTGCTGGCCTCCATGCTGTCTTTGGGACGGCTGTTTGCCGAGGACTATGCGGATGGCAGCCTGGAACAGCTGGTGCTGGCGCCCGAACCGCTTGCGCTGGTGGTGATCGGCAAGGTGGTGGCGCACTGGCTGGTGTCGGGCTTGCCGCTGGTATTGATTTCGCCGGTGATCGCGTTGCAGTTCGACCTGCCGCGCGAAGCGATTGTCACCCTGTTGCAGGCGCTGCTGCTGGGCACTCCGTTGCTGAGCCTGATCGGTGCAATTGGCGCGGCGCTGACGGTTGGGGTGCGTGGCGGCGGTGTGCTGATTTCGCTGCTGGTGCTGCCCCTGTATGTGCCGGTGCTGATCTTCGGCGCGGGCGCGGTGGATGCCAGCGCCATCGGCATGGATGCCGGCGGCCACCTGTCGATACTCGGTGCACTGCTGCTGCTGGGCATGGTGCTGGCGCCCTGGGCGACCGCGGCCGCGCTGCGGATATCGCTGGAATGATGACCCCTATGGAATGTTCACCCGCATGAAATTGAACTGGTTCAAATACGCTGCCCCCGTCACGTTTTATCCACTGGCGGGCAAGCTGATCCCCTGGTTTGCGCTGGCCGCGGCTGGACTCACGGTCGCGGGTCTGTACCTCAGTTTTTTTGTCGCCCCCACGGATTTCCAGCAGGGCGAGTCGTACCGCATCATTTTCATCCATGTGCCCGCAGCCTGGATGTCGATGTTCCTCTATCTGGTGATGGCAGGCTGGGCTGCGGCCGGGCTGATCTTCAATACGCGCCTGTCGTCGATGATGGCCAGCGCGCTGGCGCCGACCGGCGCGATGTTCACTTTCATCGCCCTGTGGACCGGCGCACTCTGGGGCAAGCCCACCTGGGGCGCGTGGTGGGTATGGGATGCCCGACTGACTTCCGAACTGATCCTGCTGTTTCTGTATATTGGGTTTCTGGCGCTGCACGCCGCGATTGACGACCCGCGCCGCGCCGACCGCGCCAGCGCGGTGCTGGCGCTGGTCGGCGTGGTCAACGTGCCGATCATCTATTTCTCGGTCAAATGGTGGAACACCCTGCATCAGGGTGCCTCGGTCAGCATGACCATGGCACCCAAGATGGCCGCCACCATGCTGCTGGGCATGCTGATCATGGCGCTGGCCTGCTGGATGTACAGTATCGCCGTGTCGCTGGCGCGGGTGCGCTGCATCATTCTTGAACGTGAACAACAAGCCGAATGGATCGCCAACCTGGGGGAACCGACATGATCTGGAAGAGTCTGGATGACTTCATCGCCATGGGCGGATATGGCTTTTATGTCTGGGGGTCTTATCTGGTCACGACCGTTATCATCATGGCTGAAATCCTGATGCTGCGTGCGCGTCGGCGCGCGGTCGAAAAGGCCCGCCAAGCCCAAATCATCCTGTCCGAGCAGACGAAACATGAAACCACGACATAAACGCATGGCCCTGATTGCTGCGGGGCTGACTGCCGTCGGCCTGGCCGCCACGCTGGTACTGAATGCCTTCCGCAGCAACATGGTGTTTTTCTTTACGCCCAGCCAGATCGCGTCGCACGAAGCGCCCACCGGTCGCGGTCTGCGCATCGGCGGGCTGGTGGTGGCGGGGAGCGTGAAGCGCGAAGGGGTGACGGTCCATTTCACCGTGACCGATACCGCCCAGTCCATCCCCGTGGTGTTTACCGGCATCCTGCCCGACCTTTTCAAGGAAGGGAAAGGCGTGGTTGCCCAAGGTGAACTCGACGCCAATGGCGTGTTCCAGGCCAGCGAAGTGCTGGCCAAGCACGACGAAAACTACATGCCGCCCGAGGCGGCCGAAGCGCTCAAGCGGGCTCAGGCCTCGGGCGAGGCAACTGGCAAGACGCTGGTCATGGATACCGAAAGCAAACCCAAATGATTCCAGAAATCGGCCACTTCGCCCTCATCGTCGCGCTGCTGATCGCCATCGCGCTGACGGTGTTTCCCATCGTCGGTGCACAGCGCGGCATTGCATCCTGGATGGCGCTGGCGCGCCCCGCCGCACAGGGCTTGTTCGTGTTCATCACCCTGGCCATGGTGTGCCTGGCGTATTCCTTTGCGGTCAACGATTTCTCTGTGCTGTATGTCGCCAGCAATTCCAACTCCATGCTGCCGCTGCACTACCGGCTGGCGGCGGTGTGGGGCGGCCATGAAGGCTCGGTGCTGCTGTGGGTGTTCATGCTCACGCTGTGGATGGTCGCGGTGTCGCTGTTCAGCCGTCATCTGCCGCGCGAAATGGTGGCGCGCATTCTGGGGGTGATGGGCTTCATCAGCGTCGGCTTTCTGCTGTTCATCCTGCTGACCTCCAACCCGTTCGACCGCCTGCTGCCCGCTGCGCTCGATGGACGCGACCTCAACCCGCTGCTGCAGGACCCCGGGATGATCTTCCATCCGCCCATGCTTTACATGGGCTATGTGGGCTTCTCCGTGGCCTTTGCCTTTGCCATCGCCGCGTTGCTGGGCGGCAATCTGGATGCGGCCTGGGCGCGCTGGTCGCGGCCGTGGACGCTGGTGGCCTGGGTGTTCCTCACCGTCGGCATCGCACTCGGCAGCGCCTGGGCGTATTACGAGCTGGGCTGGGGCGGCTGGTGGTTCTGGGATCCGGTGGAAAACGCCTCCTTCATGCCGTGGCTGGTCGGCACCGCGCTGATCCACTCGCTTACCGTCACCGAAAAGCGCGGCAGCTTCAAGAACTGGACCGTGCTGCTCGCCATCATCGCCTTTTCCCTGTCGCTGCTGGGCACCTTCCTGGTGCGTTCCGGCGTGCTGACTTCGGTCCACGCGTTTGCCACCGACCCCAAGCGCGGCATTTTCATCCTGATTTTCCTGGCGGTCGTGACCGGCGGATCGCTCACGCTGTTCGCCTGGCGCGCCGCCAAGGTCGGGCTGGGCGGACGTTTCGACCTGGTGTCGCGCGAATCCATGCTGCTCGCCAACAATGTGATTCTGGTCGTGGCCGCCGGCTCGGTGCTGCTGGGCACGCTGTATCCGCTGGTGCTCGACGCACTGGGGCTGGGCAAGATTTCCGTCGGCCCGCCTTATTTCGACAATGTGTTTGCGCCGCTCATGGCCCCCGCCATTTTCCTCATGGGCATCGGCCCGCTGGCGCGCTGGAAATCGGCCAGCCTGCCGGAACTGGCAGTGCGCTTGCGCTGGGCGTTCGGCGTCAGCCTGGTCAGTGCCTTGCTGCTGCCGTTCGCGCTGGGGCAGTGGTCGCCCATGATCAGTTTTGGCCTGCTGCTCGCGCTGTGGGTGTTCACCACCACAGCCCTCACTTTATGGAACCGGGTCAAACCGGTCGCGGCAGCCACGCTGCGCCAGCGCTTCGGCAACCAGTCGCGCAGCTATTACGGGATGTTGCTGGCGCACTTTGGCGTTGGCGTGTTCATCGTCGGCGTCACCCTGGTCAAGGGTTATCAGATCGAGAAGGACGTGCGCATGGAAGTGGGCGACACGGTCACCATCGGCGCCCATCAATTCGTATTCAAGGGCGTGACCGAAACGCCCGGCCCCAACTACACGGCTTCGCGCGGCACCATCGAGGTGCTGAAAAACGGCCAGCTGGAGCGCACCCTGGAACCGGAAAAGCGCATCTACTCTGCCACCCAGATGCCGATGACCGAGGCGGCCATCAGCACCGGCTTCACCCGCGATCTGTATGTCTCGCTGGGCGAGCCGGTCGATAACGGCGCCTGGGTGGTGCGCGTGTATGTCAAACCCTTTGTCGACTGGATCTGGGGCGGTTGTTTGATCATGGCGATGGGGGGCGCGCTGGCGCTGTCCGACCGCCGCTACCGCCTGAGCCAGCGCAAGGTTCGGAAGGCCGCGCTTGCTGCCGTACCGGTTGCGGAGGCGGCATGAAAGCCTGGTATCTGATTCCGCTGGCGATTTTCATCGCCATGCTGGTTTTCCTGGGCGTGGGACTCAAGCTCGATCCGCACGAGGTGCCGTCGCCGCTGATCGATAAACCCGCGCCGGTGTTCCACCTGCAAACCCTCGACATCCCTTCGCGACTGATGTCTTCCGCAGACATGCGCGGCCAGGTCTGGCTGCTCAATGTGTGGGCATCGTGGTGCAGCGGTTGCCGCGAGGAGCATCCGGTGCTGGTCGAATTCGCCAAAACCCGGGCTGTGCCAATCTATGGGCTGGATTACAAGGATCAGCCGGAGGATGCGCGCCGCTTGCTGGATAGCATGGGCAATCCCTATGTTGCCAGCGTGTCCGATCTGGATGGCCGGACGGGGATCGAGTTCGGGGTGTACGGCGTGCCGGAAACCTTCGTCATCGACAAGGCCGGGGTCATCCGCTACAAGCAGATCGGCCCCATCACGCCAAAAGTGCTGCACGACACGATTCTTCCGCTGGTGAAAAAACTCAATGCTGCGTAAACCCCTCCTTGCCCTCCTGCTGGCAACGGCCCTGCATCCGGCCCTGGCCAAAGAGGCCGCTCCGGTTGCCGCCGACCCCGTTGCCGAAGCGCGGCTGATGAAACTTTCCAGCGAATTGCGCTGCCTGGTGTGCCAGAACCAGACCATCGCCGACTCCAACGCCGAACTGGCGGTCGATCTGCGCAATGAAATCCGCGAAAAGATCCAGGCCGACATGAGCGATGCCGAGATCAAGGATTTCATGGTCGCCCGCTATGGCGACTTCGTGCTGTATCGCCCGCCGGTCAAGAACACGACGCTGGTGCTCTGGATCGGCCCCTTCCTGCTGCTGGCGGTGGGTGGTGGCATCCTGGTGTTCAACCTGCGACGGCGGCGGCAGCATGTCGCCGACCCGGAGCTGAGCCGCGACGATCAGGCGCTGGCGGAATCCCTGCTGCACACCGACTCAACCAAGGAAACAACATGACCGGATTTTTGATTGTGATGGGCGTACTCGTCGCCCTCGGGCTGGCCTTCGTGCTGCCTGCGCTGGTGAAGCAGCGCAGTGCGGACGACAAAACCTCGCGCGCGCAAGCCAATGTGGTGATCTACCGCGACCAGCTCAACGAACTGGATGCCGACCTGGCAAACGGCACCCTCAGCGCCGAACAGCATGCGGTCGGTCGGCGCGAGCTGGAAAAACGCGCGCTGGAAGATACCCTGGCTGCGGTCAACGATGCCGCGCCGGAGCAGCCCGGGCGTGGGCGCTGGGCGCCCATCGCGCTGGCGGTGCTGATTCCCGTCGCCGCCGTGGGGCTGTATCTCAAGGTCGGTACGCCCGAGGCCATTGCGCCCATGGTGTCGTCGCCCACTTCGGACGCGGCCGCGCCCGCCAGCGCGCAAGGTGGCAGCCCGCACAGCACCTCCTTTGAGAGCATCCGCGCCATGGCCGACAAACTCGCGGCCAGCCTGAAAGACAAGCCGGACGATGGCGCGGGCTGGGCCATGCTGGCGCGTTCCTACAACGTGCTGGGCCGCTTCGCCGAAGCCGCTGACGCCTATACCCGCGCCGAAAAACTGCTGCCGCCCGACGCGCAACTGCTGGCCGACCATGCCGACGCGCTGGCCATGTCGCAGGGGCAGAAACTCGATGGCGAGCCGGTGGCCCTGCTGCAGCGCGCCCTGAAAATTGATCCTGCCAACCTCAAGGCGCTGGCGCTGATGGGCACCGCCGCCTTCGACCGCAAGGACTACAAGGGCGCGATTACGTACTGGGAAAAAGTGGTGCAGGTGGCGCCCGCCGATTCGGAATTCATCCGGTCGCTGCAATCCAGCCTGGACGAAGCCCGCGCCCTGGCTGAAGGCCGCACTCCGCCTGCCGCGCTGCCAAACATCATGCCCGCCGCACCGGAAGCGGCTGCGCCTGCCGCTGCCAGCGGCGGACAAGGCAGCGGTCAGGTCAGCGGTCAGGTCAAGCTGGCGCCCGTGCTGGCCGCCAAGGTGTCGCCCGGCGACACGGTGTTCGTCTTTGCGCGCGCCGAGAAAGGCCCGCGCATGCCGCTGGCCATTCTCCAGTTGAAAGCGGGCGACCTGCCGGCCCGCTTCAGCCTGGATGACTCCAACGCCATGGCGCCGGGCATGAAACTGTCGGCCTTTCCCGCGGTCATGCTCGTTGCCCGCATTTCAAAAAGCGGCAACGCCAGCGCACAAAGCGGCGACCTGGAAGGCAGCGTCGGCCCGCTCAAGCCGGGAACGCAGAATATTCAGATCAGCATCGATCGGGTGCTTCCCTGAGCGACCCTTGCGCAATATCGAACCGGCCGCGCAATTTCAACCAGGAATTGGCAGCGTCAGGGAACCGATAGTCAGGTTGCATGAGCGATCGTCCCTGATCGGGTGCCGGGTGGGCATTGCCCGTAGCTACGGGCAAGCGAAGGTCAGCCAGCTGCGGTGACCATGGCCGCATC
Organism: Thiobacillus sp.; assembly: GCA_049588075.1. Taxonomy (GTDB): domain Bacteria; phylum Pseudomonadota; class Gammaproteobacteria; order Burkholderiales; family Thiobacillaceae; genus Thiobacillus. The sequence goes on along the minus strand of JBAVFD010000169.1, from coordinate 3,603 downwards.
GTGGTGTCCCGGTTTGCAGATTGTTTCTCGGCGTGCCGCGATTCGTGTGTCGATGGACACCGACATCGGCCGCCCCGCGTTTCCGTTGGCATTTCATGACGCCGCCGCTTCACATCCGGTCAGTGGATGGGCGTGAAGGGCTGATTCGGCTATCGGTCCGGGCTTTGCCCTCGACAGATACGGCGGTTGCAACCTCCTCATGGGCCTGGCTGGCAGGCGCAGCTAACGCCGCACTGCTGCGCAGGTGGTCGGGCGATGTCCAGCCCCATTCGTTATTATGTGTAACAAAACTACACGCATTTATGCGCATGCATACCTTTTTTGTGAAGGCTTGTAGCAATGTTGTTGCCTTTTCCCGTAATACGTGTAAATATATTACACGTATCGCGCTTACGCGCAGGGTGCGTGATGTCTTTTTCCGCGTTAAGTTTTATGGGGGTTGGCCATGACACAGATTTACAAAATGACGGCATTGCTGGTGGCAGCGGGTTTATCCCTGGCTCCTTCGCTGCGGGCTGACGACAGCACCAGCACCAGCACATCCACGACGCCCTACACCAGCGGTGCCATGACCCTCAACCACCCTGGCCGCCTGCTGGCGTCCAACTGTTTTCAGTGCCACGGCACCAATGGCCATGGCATGGAAAGCCTGGCGGGTAAATCGGTTTCGGATATTGCGGGCGAATTGAAAGAGATGGCACAGAAGTCGCCGGGCGCGGAAATGATGAATGCCCATGCCCGCGGTTACTCCGCAGCGCAGGTCGACCTGATCGCCGACTACCTTTCCAAACAGCAGCCCTGACCCAGCCATAAAGGTGACAACCATGAACATGCAACAACGCAGAAATTTCCTGAAAGCGCTGGGAGTGGGGGGCGCGGGTTTGCTGGCGCCGTCACTGGCGCGCGCGGCGTATCGCCCCGAGGGCGTGCCGGTTCCGACGGGTGCCTACGGTCATGTGGTGGTGGTGGGCGGTGGCATGGGCGGCGCGGCAGTGGCCAAATACCTGCGCCTGTGGGGCGGCAGCGGTGTGAAAGTCACACTGATCGAGAAAAACCCCAGCTACATTTCCAACATTCTCAGCAACAGCGTGCTGTACGGCAAGAAGACCCTGCAGCAGCTCACCTTCACCTACGCCAATCTGGCCAAGAACTACGGCATCAACGTGGTGCAGGCCGAGGTGACCAATATCGACCCGATCACCCGGCAAGTGCTGCTGTCGACCGGCTCCAAGGTCGGCTATGACCGGCTGGTGCTGTCTCCCGGCATCCAGTTCGACGTGATCCCGGGTCTGGAAACCGCAGCCGCGCAGACGGCGGTGCCGCACGCCTGGCAGGCCGGTGTGCAGACCACCAACCTGCGCGACCAGATCAAGGCCATGCCTGCGGGCGGCCTGTTCGTGCTGACCATTCCCGCCGCGCCCTACCGGTGCCCGCCCGGCCCGTACGAGCGCGCCTGCGTGGTGGCGGATTACCTGAAGACCTACAAGCCAGGCAGCAAGGTGCTGGTGCTGGACGCCAATGCGGCAATCACCGCCGAGAAAACCAATTTCACCAATGCTTTCAACAGCATCCACGCCGGGGTGATCGATTACCGGCCGGCCTCCACGGTGCTCAGCATCGATGCCGCCAAACGCGTCCTCGATACCAACTGGGGTTTGATCAAGGCCAACGTCATCAACGCGATTCCATCGCAGCGCGCAGGCAAGATTGTTACCGCCACCGGACTCAACAACGCCACCAACGGCCGCTTCGCCGGGGTGAGCATGCTGAGCTACGAATCGACTGTAAGTGGCGCGGGGGGCATTCATATCATTGGGGACTCCTCCGCCACCACGCAGCCCAAGGCCGGCCACATCGCCAATCAGGAGGGCAAGGTGTGCGCCGACGCCATCGTGCGTTCGCTGGTGGGACAGGCGCCCGATCCCGCGCCGATGACCAACTCCTCCTGCTACACGCCCATCACCATGAGTACGGCTTCGTGGCTGACGGCGGTGTATGCCTACGACACCGCCAGCGCAAGCATGAAAGTCGTGGGCGGCGCGCCAACGGAATCGACGTCCATCAATCAGGATCAGTATCAGGAAATGGAAAAGTGGTTTGCCAACCTGATGCAGGAAACCTTCTCCTGAGACTGCCGACTCGGCGGTTTACTACGGGGCACGGTGCCCCGTTTTTTTATGCGGGAAATCGGCCTAGCGCGATCCAGCCGAGTGCCGCCGTGGCCAGCGCGAACAGCACCGTGATCACGCCGAGCCAGCGGTTGCGCACCTGCTGCTGGCGCAGCATCAGGGTGAGGCCAGCTTCCAGCTGCGCCAGCCGGTTGTCGTTCAAGGCCTGATGGGCCAGCCGCGGCAGTTGCGGCAGCAGTGCCGCCCATTTCGGCGCTTCGGTTTGCAGGTTCTTGACCAGCGCGCGCCAGCCGACCTGCTCGTTCATCCAGCGTTCGAGGAAGGGCTTGGCGGTTTTCCACAGGTCGAGTTCGGGGTCGAGCTGGCGGCCGAGGCCTTCGATATTGAGCAGGGTTTTCTGCAACAGAACCAGCTGCGGCTGGATTTCGACGTTGAAGCGGCGCGACGCCTGGAACAGCTGCAACAGCACGCGGCCGAAGGAGATGTCTTTCAGCGGGCGGTCGAACACCGGCTCGCATACCGCGCGTACCGCCGCTTCGAGTTCATCCATCCGCGTATCCGGCGGCACCCAGCCGGATTCCAGATGCGCCATCGCCACCCCTTTGTAATCGCGGCGGAAGAAGGCGAGGAAGTTGCGCGCCAGGTATTGCTTGTCGACTTCGGTGAGGGTGCCCATGATGCCGAAGTCGAGCGCGATGTACTGCTCGGAACCGGCGCGCACCAGGATGTTGCCCGGATGCATGTCGGCGTGGAAAAAGCCGTCGCGGAACACCTGGGTGAAGAAAATTTCGACCCCGCGTGCGGCAAGCGCCGGAATGTCGGTGCCGGATTCGCGCAGCCGCTCGATCTGGCTGATCGGTATACCGTCCATGCGATCCATCACCATGACGTCGCGCGCGCAGTAGTCCCAATAGACTTCGGGCACCAGCAGTTGCGGCGAATCGGCGAAGTTGCGCCGCAGCTGCGAGCAGTTGGCGGCTTCGCGCATCAGGTCGAGTTCGTCTTCCAGATGCTTCTCGAACTCGTCCACCACTTCGCGCGGGCGCAGCCGCTTGCCGTCGGCGAACAGTTTCTCGACCAGCCCGGCGGCGGCGTAGAGCAGCGACACGTCGTGCGCGATCACCGGCGCAATGCCAGGGCGCAGCACTTTGACCGCGACGGCGGTGCCGTCATGTAGCCGTGCGAAATGCACCTGCGCCACCGAGGCCGAGGCGACCGGCGTGGCGTCGAATTCGCCAAATACCTCGGCCAGCGGTTTCTTGTATGCGGCCTCCAGCGTGGCGATCGCCTCGACCGACGGGAAGGGGGGCACCCGATCCTGCAGCAGCGCCAGTTCGTCGGCGATGTCGAGCGGCACCAGGTCGCGCCGGGTCGAGAGCATCTGGCCGAACTTGACGAAAATCGGCCCCAACGCCTCCAGTGCGAGGCGCAGCCGCACCCCGCGCGGTTCGGTGAGCGGCCGCCAGAACAGCAG
>JBAVFD010000168.1:0-7919 GCA_049588075.1 Thiobacillus sp. | reverse complement strand
TGCTGTCGACTGCGCTGCTGGCCTATCGACTGGTTCGCTGTGGCCATCCTGCGGCGCAGCTGGCGCTCGCCGTGTTCGCTGCCAGCGTGCTGGCCGGATCGCTCGAATATTCCATCCTGATTTCCACTCATTTTCGCGGCATCTGGGTCATCGTCACCGCACTCGCCTGCATCACGCTGAGCACGTGCAACACCACCCAGCGCACGACGCCTGCGCCCGTTTGAATCGATGAATCCCAACCAGCCCTTTCACTGCTTCGTCATCACCTTGGAGCACTCCCAGGACCGCCGCGATCTCATTGCAGCCCGACTGGGCGAACTGGGAATGCCGTTTGAGTTCTACCCCGGGGTGGACGGACGAAAAGTCGATCTCCTCTCCCATCCGAACTATTCAAAATGGCAAAGGCGAATGTTTTTCGGACGCGATCTCAGCAATGGAGAGTTCGGCTGCGTCCTCGCCCACCAATCAATCTATCAACATATCGCAGAGCACAATATCGGGACGGCGCTCATTCTGGAAGACGATGCGCTTCTGTGCGACGAACTGCCGGCAGTGGTCAGCGCGCTCACGAAAATTCCGGAACACTGGGATCTCGTCAGGTTCCTCGGGCGCGAGAAAAACTATCGGGCTTCCCGAAAAATCGCGCGCTTGCCGGGAACGCAAAGTTATCTGGCCCGGCCCCACGGCGTGCCCGGCGGCGCGTACGGATACGTCGTCAGCAATCAGGCCGCCAGACGATTGCTTTCCATGATGGACAAGAACTGGCTGGCGATCGATACGCTGCACGGTGTGTCATGGCTGACGAAACTCAACACCGTTTCGGTGATCCCCTCGCCGGTCCTGCCCAATGATCAGGTGCCATCCTGTATAGACGAACAGGACGCGAACTTGCGATGGGATAAATCCGTCCAGCTTTCCGGCTGGAGGAAACTGATCTATCCGCTGACGCGCGGAGCCTGGAAGACGTACAGCAATGTGTTGATAAAATACGTGTGGTTCGGCACCTTGCTATCAGACCGCAGGCTGTCCAGGCGGCTCGGACAATCCTGAGTGCCTCACCCGGTACAGGGTGCGCTCGCTCCGCCCGCCATTTAGACCTTCCGGAAGGACCCCGCTCCGACTCATGTCACACGTAAACATCCTTTGCCTCAAATGGGGCACCCGCTACGGCCCGCATTACGTCAACATGCTGTATCGCGGCGTGGGCCGCAACCTGAAGCGGCCGTTCCGGTTTTTCTGCTGCACCGACGACCCCAGCGGGCTGGACGCCGGAATTGAAATCATCCCTTTCCCCGCCAACCCCGGCGTCAGGCGCGGCTGGCCGGACATTCTGGTCAAACTGGCGATCCTGCAGGACGGCTTTGGCGGCTTGCAGGGGCCCACGCTGTTCCTCGATCTGGATGTGGCGATCACCGGATCGATCGACTGTTTCTTCGACTACAAGCCGGGCGAGTTCTGCATCATCCACAATTGGGTGCACTGGCGGAAAGCCGTGTTGGGACGGCGCCCCAAGGTGGGCAATTCGTCGGTTTTCCGCTTCGAAGCCGGGCGATCGAATTACGCCTACGAAACCTTCCTGCGCGAAATGCACCGCGCTGAAGATCGCGCCCAGTTCAACACCGAGCAGGCTTTCCTGACCTATGCCATGGGCAATCCGCAGTGGTGGCCGGAAGAGTGGGTCAAGAGCTACAAATGGAACTGCCGCCCGGCCTTTCCGCTCAACCTGTTCCGTACGCCGCAACTGCCTGAGGGCTGCCGCATCCTGGTGTTCCATGGTCGTCCCGATCCGGACGAGGCGATACGCGGGTATCCAGGGCGCAGGATTCACCACCGCACGCTGCCCGCGCCGTGGATCGCCGATTACTGGAAACTGTAATGCCGCAGCCGCAACTGGATGCTTTCTGGAACCTGGTCGACGGCGTGCTGGTGGTCAATCTCGACAACCGCCCGGATCGCTGGCAGGACCTGCAGGCGGTGACCGCTGCTGTCATTCCTGCCGACAAACTGCACCGGCTGCCTGCCACGCTGGGCGCGGCACTGCCTGGCTTCGGCGTGCCGCCCTGGTTTCGCGGCCGCAAGCGCGACAGGACCTGGGCCGGACGCGCCGGTTGCACGCTATCGCACCGTGCGGCGATTGCCCACGCCAAACAACAAGGCTGGCGCACGGTGCTGATCCTGGAAGACGACATCGAACTTGAACCGGCGCTGGTCGAGGTGCTGGCCGGATTGCCCGCAGCTCTGCGCGGCAGCCACTGGGACGTGTGCTACCTGGGGTTTACCGATCCGGTTTCACCCTATCGAACGCTCGCCGGGCTGCCCGCCGGACACAGCCTGTGCGCCGTATCCGGATGCAGCACCACCCATGCCTATCTGCTCAGGAACAGCAGCTTCGACCTGCTGCTGGACAAGCTGCCTGCCGCCGACACCATCTGGCAGTGGATCAGCCGCCACCGCGCCATCGACCGCTGGTATTACCGCAATCTGGCGCGCCATTTCGATGTGGTGGCGGTGTCGCCTGCGGTCATCAACCAGCAGGGCGGCTTTTCCGACATTACCCAGCGCCTGCACGAGAAGGTGCATACCACGCGCGTGCCCGACGCCCGGCAGGGCGCGCTGGCCTTCCGGCTGCTGGGCACATGGCGCTGGCTGGGCTACCGGCTGGCCGAGCCGCGCGACTGGCTGCGCGGACGCATCAAGCAAGCGCGTGGATTCTGAATATCGATGAGCGATCTGCAGACCGCGCCGCCCCGGCTGCGCATCAAGTTTCTCGGCAAGTTCAAGCCCGGCCTGGACGGCGACGGCTGGCTGAAATGCTTTCCCGGCCGGCAGCCGCGCTGGGGCAACTGCGACTTCATTTTCGACCGCAACTGCCGCGACTACGACTGGCTGGTGGTTTACGACGACCTGCCCTCGGTGGCCGGCGAGCGCCACCCGCTGTGGGTGGAAGAACTGGCCTGCCCGGCGGAAAACACCCTGCTGATCACCGTCGAGCCGTCTTCGATCAAGACCTATGGCAGAACCTACCTGCGCCAGTTCCGCTGGCTGCTGAGCACGCAGGAACCGTGGGCGACCGGCAAGCACCCGGGCCTGATTTTCCAGCAGCCCGCGCTGATCTGGTTTTACGCCAGCAGTTCGCCGCGCGGCGACTACGACAATCTGGTGAATCACGTGCCGCTGGACAAGACCGCAGACCTGTCGACGGTATGCTCGAGCAAACGGCAGGGGCATACCCTGCACCGCCAACGCTACGATTTCACCCAGGCGCTCAAGGCGAAACTGCCGTTCATGGAAATTTACGGCCATGGCGTGCGCCCGATGCTCGACAAGGCCGACGCCCTCGACCCTTACCGCTACCACCTGGCGATCGAGAATCATCTGGGGCCGCATCACTGGACGGAAAAACTCGCCGACCCCTTCATCGGCGCCTGCATGCCGGTTTACTACGGCTGCCCGAACGCCGAGGATTATTTTCCGCCGGAGAGTTTCATCCGCATCGACATCGCCGATGTCGATGCGGCTGCCGAAACCATCCAGCGCGCCATCCGCGACAAACTGTGGGAAAAGAACCTGCCGGCCATCCTCGAAAGCCGCCGCCGGGTGCTGGAGCAGTACGGGCCGATTGCCACCGTTGTGCGTCTGGTCAATGAAAGGCACGTCGCCAACCGGGCCCTGTCAGCCACGCCGATCCACATCCAGAGCCGTCGCCATTTGCACCAGCAACTGCTGCCCGGCCTGCGCTACGGTCTGGAAAAGTTCTATGTGCGCAACCGCCACCGCTGGGCGGGCGATTGAGCGCAGCAATGCCTGCGGCTTCAGGCAAAGGCCTGGCGCAAGCGGAATAAATGGCCGCGCGGAAAACTGCGAAACGCCTTGTGCGAACGCAGGGTCAAGGATTTTTCAGGCAGGCCCGGCTGGTACAGGCGCTCGGTCCAGTGCGCGGCCCAGGCAAAGGGATTGTAGACATTCAGCACGCGGTTTCTGGCTTCAGCCATTGCCGCCTGTTGCTGCGCGCTGAGCGGCTGGTCGAGCAGGCCGGCAATGCGGGCGGCGACGGCATCCACGCTCAGTCCGTTGATGGATAGCAGGGCGTCAGCCGGCAGGTAATCGCCCACATTGGGGCAGCCCAGATACACCGGGTAAGCCCAGCCCAGATACGCATCGGCGAGCTTCTCGGTCCAGTAATTCGGCTCGACGCCGTTTTCCAGCACCAGCTGAAAGCGGTAGGGCAGGATCGCGTCCATCTTGTCGTCGATGGGTGTAAAGCCGCGGCCGAAATGCACCAGGCGGTCACCCAGGCGCTGCTTCAGCCCGTCGAGCAGCGCCAGGCGCTGACGCTGGCCTTCGGTCTTGCTGGCGTTCGAGCACACCACGGCAATGCGGTTTTCCTTGTCCGGGCAGGCCAGCGCGGACAGATGATCGTAACCGTAGCGGTAGCTGCCGCTGCTGCGGTCAAGTCCGACGTGCCAGTTGAGCCCGAGCGCACTCACGTGCAGATGCGGATGGCGCGACCCCGCGTGGCTGTCGACCATGTGGCCGAACTGCCGGTAGAAGGACTGCGGATACAGCTTCTTGGACAGCGGCTCGCCCGCGATGAACAGCGTATTTTGCGGCGCAGCGACAAAGCGGTCGCACGGTCGCGCGTTGCCCAGCACCACGCAAAAATCCGCCCGCCCGCCGGGCTCGGGGTTGACGTCGAAACGGCAGTTCCCCCAGTGCAGGCCGCCGCCCGGCGTCAGCAACTCGATGCCGCCGGGCGCGCAGTCCATATTGATCCGGGTCAGAACAGGCAGGTCAGTCTTCATCAGGCAAAGTCATTCAAAGCGGGCGCGGCCGTAGAGCATAAGCGCGAATGGGTCGAACGCGTCAGCCGTCGTTACCCAGGTCCCCTGCCGGGCAATCAAAACGGCACCGGACTCTCGAACGCCAAGCGTTCTCCCGTCAGCGGATGCACGAAACCCAGCGACCCGGCATGCAATAACAAGCGGCTTGCCATCGCCTGCGCGTCCGGCGGCGCATACAGGGCGTCGCCCAGAATCGGGTGGCCCAGTTCGCGCAGGTGAACGCGCAGCTGGTGCGAGCGACCGGTGACGGGTTCGAGTTCGACGCGGGTGCGGGTACCGGACGCGTCGTAACCCAGCACCCGCCAGCGGGTGAGGCTGGGCTTGCCGAGCTGGTGATCGACAACCCGCATGGGCCGGTTGGGCCAATCGACGATGATGGGCAGGTCGATCACACCCCACGCTTCCAGCGGCGCCTCCAACCGACCGGACACGACAGCGATGTAGCGCTTCTTCACCTCGCGCGCAGCGAAGGCCTGGCTCAATGCGCGCTGCGCGGCTGCGCTGCGCGCCATCACCATCAGCCCGGAGGTGGCCATGTCGAGGCGATGCACGATCAGGGCGTCAGGGTAACGGGGCTGCACCCGCGCGCTCAGGCAGTCCTGCTTGTCGGCGCCGCGCCCCGGCACCGCCAGCAGGCCGCTGGACTTGTCGACCACCAGCAGGGTGTCGTCGACGTACAGGACCTCGATGGCGGGACTGTCGGAACGCTGCATCATGGTCGCCGGCATTGATGGAATTTTCCTTCGTAAAAGCACATTCGGCCGGACACGGCCGCATCGTCCCGGTATTTCATGCCCTCTCCCGGCCAACAGCGGGCACCGCCTTGCATGCAGGCGGCGACCGGGTAAGATGCCGCATGTCGTCAGGGGGTGACGAAATGCGGCACGCCCGCTTCATCCCACGCCACCGGCTTCGCATGACAATTCAAGTGCTTATCCAACCGGCACTTATCTTGCAGACATCATACCCACGGTAATTCACTCTTCACATGAAAGGATCAACATGGCACGCAAGCACACACTCGTACTCTTCGCCCTGGCCACCCTCGCAGCCCCCGCTTTCGCCGGCGGCATCGATGGAAGCGCAGTAATCGGCGGCGCCCTCGGCGGCGGCACTGGGGCAGCCGTGGGTTCGGCCATCGGAGGTCGCGACGGGGCCATCATCGGGGGCGCCATTGGTGGTGCTGCAGGTGCAGCCATTGGATCCAAAAGTTCCAGGCCGGCCGTCGTCGAAAGGGAAGTGGTTTATGTTCATGACCATGACCATGACCACCACGATAATGGCCTGCACCGCGGCCATCACAAGGGCAAACATGGCCGCGACGATAATTGATACGCCGCTATTCACGCCAATGTGAATCGGCCAACCAACCCAGGTGATCAAGGCTCGCAGGCTCTGTAAGCCCTGGGTAAATGGGAGCACATACCGCTCCCCGTTTACCCAGTCCCTGAACTCCATCCCGCCAGCATCACGACTGGCGAGCAGTTAGTCCTTCAACCCCGCCAGCAACGCCATCCCCCACGCCACGCCGAAGCCGTTGGTGTCGCTCATCACCGCGCCCAGCCCGCCCTTGCAGCTGTGCCCCGACAGGTCCATGTGCAGCCACGGCGTGTCGCCAACGAAGCGCGACAGAAAACGGGTGGCGAGGATATGGTCGGCCTCGCCTTCCATGCTGCACTGCTTGACGTCGGCCACGGTCGAATCGAGGTTGCTGTCGTAATCCTCTGGATAGGGGAAGACGACGATGCGTTCGCCGCTGGCGGTGGCGGCGCGCGAGGCCTGGTGCGCAATTGCGCCGGAACTGGCAAACACGCCGGACATGCGGCTGCCCAGCGCGTAATGCATGGAGCCGGTCAGCGTGGCGAAGTCGGCAATGAGATCAGGCTTGGACCTTGAAGCGAGCGTCAGCGTATCGGCGAGCACCATACGGCCTTCGGCGTCGGTGTGGACGACTTCGATGGTAGTGCCGTTGAGCGCTTTCACCACTTCGTTCTGCCGGTAGGCCTGCGGGCTGATGTGGTTTTCGGCGAGGGCAACCCAGCCGTCCAGCGCGACCGGCAATTTCAGTTTCGACGCCGCGGCGAGGATGCCCAGCACCACCGCCGAGCCGTTCATGTCCTCGTGCATGCCTTGCATGTATTTGGCGGGCTTGAGGTTGTGGCCGCCGGTGTCGAAGCAGATGCCCTTGCCGACGAACGCCACGTTCTTCGCCTTGCCTTTGGCACCCGGTCCCTTGTAGCTGACATGCACGATCGCCGCGTCCTTCGCCGGCGAGCCCTGCGCCACGGCACAGAAGGCGCCGGCACCCATTTTCTTCAGTTTGTCGAAGCTGTATTCCTCCACCGTCCAGCCGTATTGTTTGGCCAGCGCCCTGATGCGCTTGCGGTACACGCCCGGAGTCAACTCGTCCGGCCCCTGCACGGTGAGGCTGCGGGTGAGCACGTTGCCCTCGGCCAGCGCCTGCACACGGGCGAAGCCGTCGGCGGATTTGTGGCCGAACAGCTGAACCGATTTGACGGCGGCATCGGTCTTCGATTTGCGCGACGGCAACGCGACGGCGTTGACCAGCGCGGCGTACACCGCTGCTTCTGCCGCGCGCGTCTTGAAATCGGCTTCGCCGAACACGGCCAGCGTCAGCGCCTTGGGATGTTCGGCCAGGAGCAGGGCCAATGCCTTGCGCACCTGCTCGTGGGCCTCGAAGGTGGTGGCATCGGCCTTCAGCATGGCGACCACCGCGAGGGTGCCGCCGGGCAGCTGCACCGCCACCGGCGACTTGGCCAGCGTATCGGGTTTGAGATCGCGTCGCTTCATCGCAGCCTTGAGTTCGACACTGCCCGGCACATCCGGCAGGGACTTCGACACCGGCAACAGCAGCAACGCATGGCCTGCCGTTTCCAGCAGTTTGGCGGTGATTTCCTGTTTGTTTTCAGTGAGTTTAGGCAGCATGACGGTTCCTTTGGGTTGGCGTTTTTCTTGATGGTTGGCGGGGTTTACCGGATAATTGCGGGCTTGGATTTTTCCAGTGCTGTTTCCGACCCCATCCCTCAAGGGTAACCGAATGAAGATTGAAGACAAGAA
>JBAVFD010000167.1:0-7155 GCA_049588075.1 Thiobacillus sp. | reverse complement strand
GCTCCGCCGCGCGCGCCCAGCGCCGCCAGCCGAAGGCCACCCCCCAGCCCGCGAGCGCGGCAATCATGGTGACGTGCAAACCTGAAATGCTAAGCAGATGGTTGACGCCGGTGCGGGTGAAGGCGCGCCATTGTCCATAGGGGATGCTGCGCTGGTCGCCGATCACCAGCGCGGCGATGACGCCAGCATAAGGCGCATCGCCCAGCGTGACGCCAATCCGCTCACGGATGGCCGCGCGCGTGGCGGCAATCCAGGCGGCGGGGGTTGCCGCGCGCGCATCCAGGCGCTGCGGCGGTGGCTGCTCGCGCACATAGCCGGTGGCCGCAATGCCGCGTTCCAGCATCCAGGCTTCAAGATCGAAGCCGTGCGGGTTGTGGGTGCCGTAGGGAATTTTCAGCCGGGCCGTGAACTGCCAGCGCTCTCCCGCCCGCACGGTCGGCGTGCGGCTGGACGCATTGCGCGGCCAGTAGCGCGCGAGTTGAAGGTGCTGCAAGTCCGGTGCACCAGGCGTGACGACCCGTTCGACATCCAGCACGAAACGCTCGCCGCGCGCGTCGACCTGCGGCAAATCACTCACCACACCGATGACCGTGACATCGACACCCTGCCAGTGACCAGGCAGGCGATCAGCCAATCGCAGATCGGCGCGCCACGCGGCCCAGGCAAATCCAAGTGCGACGCTCAGCAGCGTGACCGCAAGCCGGCGCAGCGTTTCAATGGCTATTTGGGGAAAACGCGGCAGCCACAGCGCGGTGCTCAACAACGGCAGCAGCCACAGCCAGCGCATGGGCGGCAACGCAGCCTGCTGTTGCAGCAGCCACACGCCGAAACAAAACGCGATGAGATGAAACCGCATCGCGTTAAACCTAGAAGCCGCAGTTGGACGCGCCCGATGGTGCGTTCGGGCGCGTGTCTGCCGCGAAGCAACGAGGCAGCAGGCCGGGGCCTGCAACGAGGCGCGACAAAGGCAGGCGCGCGATCGGACGTGCCAGCGGGTGCGTAGCAGCATCACCCGATCGATGAATCATATCGAAGGCGAAAACATCAGCATTCATGCGACTCTCATTGGGTTATGAGCGGTCAACTGCGGTTTCTAGGTTTAACGATCAGGCCGGCTGCAGCATCCCGTCGACCAGCCGCAACTGCCGATCCATGCGTGCGGCCAGGTCGATGTCGTGAGTGACGACGATCAGGCTGGTGGCCTGCTTGCGGTTAAGCTCGCGCATCAGGTCGAACACCGCATGGGCGGTGTGGCGGTCGAGATTGCCGGTCGGCTCGTCGGCCAGAATGCACGCGGGCCGGGTGACCAGCGCACGAGCGATGGCCACGCGCTGACGCTCGCCACCGGAAAGCTCGCCGGGACGATGGGTAAGCCGATGCCCCAGGCCGACTTCGCTCAGCACCGCTTCTGCACGCGCCATGGCCTGAGCATGATCCAGACGCCGGATGGTCAGTGGCATCGCCGCGTTTTCCAGCGCGGTAAATTCCGGCAGCAGATGATGAAACTGATAGACAAACCCCAGTGCGGTGTTGCGCAATTCGCAGCGCGCCGCCTCGGAAATGGCGAAGGGGTCCCGCCCCAGCAGTTCGACCCTGCCGCGCGTCGGCGCATCGAGCCCGCCCAGCAGATGCATCAGTGTGCTCTTGCCCGAGCCCGAGACGCCGACAATGGCGAGCGACTCTCCTGCGCGCACCTCCAGATCGACCCCGCCCAGTACCGGCACGTCATTTTTTCCCTGGCGGAAGGTTTTGCCCAATCCGGCGCAGCGCAGCACCACCTCACTCATAGCGCAGCGCCTCCGCCGGGTTGATGCGCGAGGCACGCCAGCTCGGATACAGCGTGGCCAGGAGGCTGATGAGCAGCGAAACGCCTGCGATGACGCCGACGTCGCTCCAGATCAATTTGGACGGCAGCTTGCTGATGTAATAGACGTCGGCTGGGAACAGGTCCATGCCAAACAATCGCTCGATGATGGGTACGACGGTTTCGACGTTGAGCGCGAGCAGCACCCCGCTCGCCACCCCCAGCAGGGTGCCGAACACGCCGATGAACGCCCCCTGCACGATGAAGATGCTCATGATCGACGCGGGCTTGGCGCCCAGCGTGCGCAGGATGGCGATGTCGGATTGCTTGTCGGTCACCGCCATCACCAGGGTGGAGACGATGTTGAACGCCGCCACCGCAACGATCAGCAGCAGGATCAAGAACATCATGCGTTTTTCGATCGCCACGGCGCGGAAGAAATTGGCGTGGGATTGGGTCCAGTCGGTGAGGTAGTAATTTCCGTGGAGACTCCGCGACAACTCGCGCGTCACGAACGGTGCGCGGAACAGTTCGTCGAGCTTCAGCCGCACCCCCGACACATCCTCGCCCAGCCGTAGCAGCTTTTGCGCGTCCTGCAGATGAATCAAGGCAAGGCCGGAATCGTATTCGAACATGCCCGCCTCGAAGATGCCGGTGACGGTGAACTGCTTGACGCGCGGCATCACCCCCGCCGGCGTGATGTTGCCCTGCGGCGTGAGCAGCACCACTTTATCGCCGGGATACACGTTGAGCACACGGGCGAGTTCTCTGCCGAGGATGATGCCGAATTCGCCGGGTTTAAGATCGGCCAGTTTTCCCATTTTCATCAGCCGGTCAAAATCGGCCACCTGGCTTTCCATCTCCGGTAGCACGCCACGGATGATCGCACCACGCACATTGTCACCGTTGGCCAGCATGCCCTGCGCGTTGACGTAGGGCGCGCCTGCCATCACCTCCTTGTTCTGCCTGGCCTGCGCCAGCACGCCGCGCCAGTCGGCCAGACGATCCGCCGGGCCGCTGATTTCCAGGTGCGCCGCCACGCCGAGAATGCGCGCACGCAATTCTTCCTGAAAGCCGTTCATCACGGAGAGCACCACGATCAGCGCCATCACGCCGAGCGCGATGCCCGCCATGGAAACGATTGAAATGAAGGAGATGAAATGATTGCGGCGCTTGGCGTGGGTGTAGCGCAGGCCGATCTGGAGTTCAAATGGAAGCAAAACGGGGCTCGATCAATGTTTGGCTTGAGTATGCCACAGCTGCACGGATCACCCGTCAGGTGTGGCATCGCCATTTGGGCGAATCCGCTTACACTCGGTGCATGCTGTTTCTTATTCCCCATCTGTTCCCGACTGCGCGCCTGCTGGAAGCGGCGGCGCAGGATCTGCATCTGCCTGCGCTGCAAACCCTGCTGGCGCGCGGCACCCGCACACCCTGTCCGGCCGAAGGCGTGGAAGCCGCATTGTGCACCGCGTTGGGCATCCTTCGCCAGCAGGATTGGCCACTCGCTCCGATCACGCTGGAAGCCGATGGCGGCGTGGCCGGGAGTGCCTATTGGCTGCGCGCCGATCCCGTGCATTTGCGGGTGATGCGCGACCGCATTGTGTTGGCGGACAGCAGCGTACTGAGCCTGTCGCGGCAGGAAGCTGACGCACTGGCTGCCACGATAGGCCAGCATTTTGGCGATGCGCTGCGTCCGCTGCCGCTGCATCCCAATCGCTGGTACGTGCAGCACCCGACCCCACCGCGTCTGATCACCACGCCCGTCTCCGTAGCGACCGGGCGCGACATCGATCCCCTGCTGCCGCAAGGCATTGACGCCATGCCGCTTCGATCCCAATTGAACGAGCTGCAAATGCTGCTGCATGAACACCCGCTCAACCAGGCACGCGAGGCGCGTGGCGAGTTGCCGGTGAATTCGCTGTGGCTGTGGGGTGGCGGGATCAAGCCCGCCGTCCCGGCGACCCGCATACCGGTGTTTGCCCGCGAGGATGAGGCACGCGCGCTGGCAGCGTTCTGCGGATCTGCCTTCCACCCGCTGCCCGCGCGGCTGGACAAATCCCTGCTTGAAACGGCTGGCGTGATTCTGCTGGATGAGTTGACGTCGGCCGGCCTGTGCGGCGATGCCTACGGCTGGCGCGAAGCGGTTCGCGTGCTGGAAGCAAACTGGTTTGTGCCCTTGCTCAGCGCGCTGCGCACCGTTGGCGCACCAGGTTTGCGCCTGGTCGATCCGGTCAATGGCCAGGCGCTGCATCTGTATGCGAGCGATGTCTGGAAAATCTGGCGGCGGCCGCGTCCACTCGTATCGATGCTGGCTTGATGGGTTGATTCAGACTGGTGTTGCCCACAGGTCGTGTTCGTCGGCCTCTTCGACGCGCACCTTCAAGCGCGTTCCCGGCGCCAGATCAAACACGCCTTCGAGATACACCACGCCGTCGATTTCCGGCGCGTCGGCATGGCTGCGCGCGAGCGTGCCCACTTCATCCTCTTCGTCGACGATGACCTCGATTTCCCGGCCAATCTTGGCATCGAGCCGGGCTGCCGAGATTTCCGCCTGGACCTCCATGAAGCGCTCCAGCCGTTCTTCCTTCAATTCTTCTGGGATGGCATCAGGCAAGTCGTTGGCCGCAGCGCCTTCAACCGGGGAATACTTGAAGCAGCCGACGCGATCGAGCTGCGCTTCCTTCATGAAGGCCAGCAGCTCTTCGAATTCGGCATCGGTCTCGCCGGGAAAGCCGACGATGAAGGTGGAGCGCAACGTGAGGTCAGGAACAGCGGCGCGCCAGGACTGGATGCGGTCCAGCGTTTTTTCGACGGCACCGGGCCGCTTCATCAATTTCAGAATCCGCGGGCTGGCGTGCTGAAACGGGATATCGAGATAGGGCAGGATGATGCCGTCGGCCATCAGCGGAATCACGTCGTCCACGCTGGGGTAGGGATAGACATAATGCAGCCGCACCCAGGCGCCCAGGCGCCCCAGCGCACCCGCAAGTTCGGTCATGCGGGTTTTCAGCGGGCGACCATTCCAGAACCCGGGACGGTATTTCACATCCACCCCGTAGGCGCTGGTGTCCTGCGACACCACCAGCAATTCCTGCACCCCGGCACTCACCAGCGCTTCCGCCTCGCGCATCACATCGCCAACCGGACGACTGACCAGATCGCCGCGCATCGACGGAATGATGCAGAAGGTGCAGCGATGGTTGCAGCCTTCTGAAATCTTCAGGTAGGCATAGTGGCGCGGGGTAAGCTTGACGCCACCGGGCGGAATCAGGTCTGCAAATGGATCGTGCGGCTTCGGCAGCGCAGCGTGCACCGCCTGCATCACCTCATCCAGCGCATGCGGGCCGGACACCGCGAGCACCTTCGGGTGTGCCTCACGGATGAGGTCACCCTTGGCACCGAGGCAGCCGGTCACAATCACCTTGCCGTTTTCAGCCAGCGCTTCACCAATGGCTTCGAGCGACTCCTGCACCGCAGCATCGATGAAGCCGCACGTGTTCACCACCACCACGTCGGCATCGTCGTAGCTGCCGACGATGCCATACCCCTCGGCACGCAGTTGAGTGAGGATGCGCTCGGAATCGACTGTGGCTTTGGGACAGCCGAGCGACACAAAGCCGACGTTAGGCGTGCGATTGGGGTTTGCTTTGGTTACCATGACCTTCAATCCTGATGGAGCAGTAGATGTATATCGTTGCAATTGGCTGGGCTTATGTGATTCTGATGGTGGCGATCACCGCCAGCAGTATCGGCAAGGCGCTGGCTATTCTGATTTTTCTGGGCGTCCTGCCGCTGGCGCTGTTCGTATATGTAGCCGATCGGCCACGGCGACGACGCTCAATGGCCCTCGCCGATGAAGTAACCGGCCAGCGCGACGGTACCGACTCCCAGTCCGATCAACACTAGTTGCTGCAGCGTATGGCCAATTTCTGCGCGCTTGTGCAGCCCCGGAATCAGATCCGACAACGCCACATACAACATGCTCGCCGCCGCCAGGCCAAGCAGCACCGGTGTCCAGCCTTCCAGCATCGACAGCGCGTAATAGCCGACCAACGCGCCGATTAATGTAGCCACCCCGGTCAGAAAGTTGAGCAGCAGCGCCTGAGTGCGGGTGTAGCCCGAATGCAGCAGAATCAAGAAATCGCCGATTTCCTGGGGGATTTCGTGCGCAATAATTGCCAGCGCTGTCACCGCGCCCAACCGGAAATCAACCAGAAAGGCTCCCGCGATGATGATGCCATCGACAAAATTGTGGAAGGTATCGCCCACCGTGATCATCATGCCCGAACGTCCGTGATCATGGCTGTGGCCATGGTCATGGCTACCGTGGGCCTCACAAACCTCATCGTGACAATGTCGCCACAGCACCAGCTTTTCCAGCAAAAAGAATAGCAGTATCCCGCCCAGCAGGGCCTTGGCAACCGTTTTGATATCGCCGCCCATTTGAACCGCTTCCGGCAATACTTCCAGCAAGGATGCGCCAAGCAGCGCGCCAATGGCGTAGCTCACCAGCACGGGCACCCAACTGGGCCGTGCAGAAAAAGCCAATATCGCAGCCAGCAACAAGCTCAGCAAACTGCCTGCTGCAGTTGCGATCAAAATGACTGCAAGGGTAGACATTAAAATACGGAACAGCCAAGGAGGTTGGGATTATACCGGGTGACGACGGCTAGGCCAGACAGTTCACATCCCGTTTGAAGCTGACATGTCCCACAACTTCAATAAACTGTGAGACACGTCAAAAGGCCTACTGAGAATCCTCAAAAATGCTGATTACTGCTTTTTGGTATTTTCCGGGCCGACCGTCAGTTCCCCCCTCAATTTATCGATACTAGCCTTGCCGAAGCCCTTCACTTTATCCAGGTCTTCCAGATGCTTGAAGTTGCCATTGGCCTCACGGTACGCAATGATTGCCTTGGCTTTCTCCGGCCCCAACCCCTTGACCCCCTCAAGCTCGGACTGTGTCGCAGTATTGACGTTCAGCGCAGCAAAAGCCGGGAGTGCCATCAAAGCCACCAGCCCCACCAACATGGCTCTATACAATTTACTCATACATCCTCCTTGTGAAATTATTGATCGTGAGCAGATGTGCTCACATCAATAATTTACCGGTAACGAGGATGACCGGATATACAACTTTAGTTGTATGTTTCCATTATCTTCATGATTCATATAAGAAAACAGTTTCATGCCGGAGTGGGATTCACATTCATGACTAGAATGCCCGCAATAAAAAACCCCCTCAGGATCTGAGGGGGTTAGTTTGCGCTCCGGGTGGAGTGCGGATAAGGAGTCTGACGATGACCTACTTTCACAGGCGAGGTGCCTACTATCATTGGCGCGGGAGC
>JBAVFD010000166.1:0-2107 GCA_049588075.1 Thiobacillus sp. | reverse complement strand
CCGCTGCTGATCGAGCGCATCCTGGTCAACCTGATTGCCAACGCCATCCGCTACACCGACGACGGCGGGGTGCTGGTGGCCTGTCGCCGTCGCGGCCGCATGGTGCGCATCAGCGTGATCGACACCGGGCGTGGCATCCCGTTGGATCAGCAGGAAAGCGTGTTCCACGAATTCGTGCAACTGCACAACACGGCGCGGGACCGCAGCAAGGGGCTGGGGCTTGGGCTCGCCATCGTCTCGCGCCTGGGACGCTTGCTGGGACACCGGGTGGATTTGCAATCGCGTCCGGGTCACGGCTCGGTGTTCAGCATCGACGTACCGTGTGGCGATGCGCGGTTGATCCAGCCCGCCAGCGTCGCCAGCAGTGCGCCGGGACCGATTCCCGCTGACGCGCTGGTGCTGCTGGTGGACGACGAAAGCGCGATCCTGCGCGGCATGGCCGAACTGTTCGACAACTGGCACATCGACCTGGTCACCGCGCACAGCGCCGACGAAGCCGAACAATGGCTCAGCAGCCTCGACCGTCTGCCCGACGTCATCGTGTCGGACTACCGCCTGCCCGACGACACCGATGGCCTCGCCGTCATCACCCGCCTGCGGCAAAAATTCGGCCGTGACATCCCGGCCATTGTGGTCACCGGCGACACCGCGCCCGACACCATCCTGCGCATTACCCAGGCCGGTTTTCCGCTGCTGCACAAGCCGCTGCGCCCGGCCAAACTGCGGGCCCTGCTGACTCATCTGATCCAGCAGGCACGCGCCGCCGCTATGGGATAATCCGCACTCTGCTTTCCACTCTGCGTTTACTCACCATCATGCATCTCCACATCCTCGGCATCTGCGGCACCTTCATGGGTGGCATCGCCGCCATCGCACGCGCCGCCGGCCACACCGTCACCGGTTGCGATGCCAACGTCTATCCGCCAATGTCCGACCAGCTGCGCGCGCTCGGCATCGACCTGATCGAAGGCTACGACGCCAGCCAGGCCGATATCAAGGCCGACATCTTCGTCGTCGGCAACGTCGTCACCCGCGGCAACCCGCTGATGGAAGCCATCCTCAATCGCAACCTGGCCTACACTTCCGGCCCGCAGTGGCTGGCCGACAACGTGCTGAAGGACAAATGGGTGCTGGCGGTCGCCGGCACCCACGGCAAGACCACCACCTCCGCCATGCTGGCGTGGATCCTCGATGACGCCAGGTTGCGCCCCGGCTTTCTGATCGGCGGCATCCCGCAGAATTTCGAGGTTTCCGCGCGGCTGACCGACAGCCCCTTCTTCGTCATCGAAGCCGACGAATACGACACCGCCTTCTTCGACAAGCGCTCCAAGTTCGTCCATTACCGCCCGCGCACCGCCGTGCTGAACAACCTGGAATTCGACCACGCCGACATCTTTGCCGACCTCGCCGCCATCGAAACCCAGTTTCACCACCTGGTGCGCACCGTTCCCGGCAATGGCCTGATCGTCGCCAACGGCCGCGAAGCCAGCCTCGATCGCGTGTTCGAGCGCGGCCTGTGGACGCCAGTGGAACGGTTCGGCAGCAGCGGTGGCTGGACCATGGGCGAAGTCGATGCCCAGGGTCACTTCGACGTGTTCTTCAACGATGCCCTGCAAGGCCGGGTGAAGTGGACACTGATCGGCGAGCACAACCGCATGAATGCGGTCGCCGCCATCGCCGCCGCACGCCACGCCGGCGTGCCCGCTGCGGTCGCCATCGACGCCTTGTCGCGTTTCGAAAACGTCAAACGCCGCATGGAAATCCGCGGCGCCGTGCACGGCATCACCGTCTACGACGACTTTGCCCACCACCCCACCGCCATCACCACCACGCTGGAAGGCCTGCGGGCGAAGATCGGCAAGGCGCGCATCCTCGCCGTGCTGGAGCCGCGCTCCAACACCATGAAACTCGGCGTGATGAAAGCCGCCTTACCCGCCAGCCTTGCCGCCGCCGACCAGGTCTACTGCCACAGCGCCAACCTCGGCTGGGATCCCGCCGAAGCACTCGCCCCGCTGGGCGACAAGGCGCGCGTGTTCGACAACCTCGACAAACTAGTCTGCCAGCTTGTCGCCGATGCACGCCCCGGTGACCACGTGCTGATGATGAG
>JBAVFD010000165.1:0-2723 GCA_049588075.1 Thiobacillus sp. | reverse complement strand
GTCATGGGCGCGCTGTCCGCCGTCATCGTCGGCCCCTGCGTCGCGCCCCCGCTCGCCGCTGCGCTCGCCTTTATCGCGCAGACCGGCAACACCACGCTCGGCGGCGTCGCCCTGTTCATGCTGGCGCTGGGCATGGGCGTGCCGCTGCTGCTGGTCGGCTTGTCCGCCGGCGCGCTGTTGCCCAAGGCAGGCGGCTGGATGAACGCGGTGAAATACTTCTTCGGCGTGATGATGCTGGCGATCGCCGTCTACCTGATCTCGCCCATCATTCCGGCCTGGGTCGGCATGCTGCTGTGGGCGCTGCTGCTGATCGGCTCGGCGATTTTTCTGCACGCGCTCGATCCCCTACCGGCCCATGCGACTGGCTGGCTACGCTTGTGGAAAGGACTCGGCGTCGTGCTGCTGATCGGCGGTCTGTCGCTCATCCTCGGCATGCTGGCGGGCAGCCGCGATCTGTTGCAGCCGCTCGAAGTGTTCAAGGGCAGCGTATTCAAGGGCGGGGGCGGCACGGCGATGGCAGCCGAACAGCCAGGTCTGGCGTTCGAGCGGGTCAAGACTGTCGCCGAACTCGACGCACGACTGGCTGCCGCCAAAACCGCAGGCCGCCCCGTGATGCTCGATTTCTATGCCGACTGGTGTGCGTCGTGCAAGGAAATGGAGCGTTTCACTTTCGTCGATCCCAAGGTGGTGGCGCGGCTGAGAGATGTCGTGTTGTTGCAGGCCGATGTCACCGCCACCAGCGATGCCGACAAGGCGCTGCTCAAGCGCTTCAATCTGTTCGGCCCGCCCGGGCTGATTTTCTGGAGCAGCGCGGGCGCGCAGTCGGACTACAAGGTGATCGGTTTCGAGAAGCCCGAGAAATTCCTCACCAGCATTGATGCCGCGTTGGGGAAATAGGACAACCCATCATCTGCCGCTGCGAACCCTGCGGTTGAATCGAGCCGTCAAGCAAGCGGCAGCCCCAGCTCAGCAGTAAGCCTGCCACCGGCAAATGGCCGGATTCGGTGAGCCCGTGCCGCAGACACGCTGCCGCTTCGATATCGTCTTCGATGGCCAAGCGTTTCATGCTGCAAGCCTGGCCGTCGCGTGCATGGATTATTCATTACCATTCGGCGAATCATGGAAAACGCGCGCACATGGATATCGCCCTCTTGATCGCCCGTTACGGCTATCTCGCCGTGCTCGCCGGCACGCTGCTGGAAGGCGAAACCGTGCTGCTGCTGGCAGGCTACGCGGCGCATCGCGGATATCTCGATCTCGCCCTTGTGATGGGCGTCGGATGGCTCGGTGCGGTGCTCGGCGACCAGGTTTTCTTCTGGCTGGGACGCTACCATGCGCGCCGTCTGCTCGACACGCGTCCCGCGCTGAACGCGGAAATATCACGCGCACTGGGCTGGATCGAAGGCCATCCCGACCTTGCCATTCTGACCATGCGATTTTTGTGGGGATTGCGCACTGCGTTGCCGGTGGCGCTGGGAATGGGTCAGGTGTCGTGGTGGAAATTTTTCTGGCTGAATGCCTTATCTGCCGCGGTGTGGGTGGCACTGATCACGGGTGCGGGCTGGAGCTTCGGCGCCCTGATCGCGCGACACGCCCCCGCTTGGCATCGCTACGAACACTGGGGCATGGCGGCGGTCGTTGCGCTCGCGATGCTGGCGTACGGCTGGCGGCGCAGGCGTGCGCGAACGTCAAGACTCACACAGAAGCCGTTCCGATGAAATCCTTGCGCCGCCGTCACCGGCATACCCCATGTCAGACGATGGCGAAGCGTGGAAAAACCAGGCGTTTGGCCTGATCCAGCAGCAGGGCGAAGCCTGCGCAGGCGGCGAGCAGACCCACGATCATGGCCAGCGGCAACGGCGCCATCAGCCAGCCCATCGCCGCGAACAGGCTGACCGCGATCAGGTCGCCCAGGCTGGCCAGCAGCATCCAGCGCCCCGGCGCGAAGCGCCATAAGCGCCCGTTGCTGCGCAGCGCGTAGATGCAGGCCTGATTGGTGAACACCAGCAGCAGGAACACCACGGTCTGGAGCTGCGCCGGGCTCATGCCCTGGGTGGCGCGCACCCACCAGTAGAGGGGAAACGTGAACAGCAGCGACAGGGCCGCGAACACGCCGGCCGCGCCCACCAGCCTGCGTACTACCCAACGTTGCGGCTTGGGGGCGGGCTGCACGCGGTCGGTGGCGATGGTCATGGTGACGAAGTCGTTGGTGAACAGCAGCAGCACGATCAGCGTGGCCGAGATCACGAAGCTGCCGGTGAGCAACAGGCCGAGAGCCAGGAACACCACGATCTCGAAGGTCTTAAGCGTCTTGTTGAGGGTGTAGGTCAGCATGCGCCGGTGCACTTCGCGGCCGCTTCGCACCACCGTCAGCACGCCACCCAGCCCGGGATCGGTGAGCACCACGCCGGCTGCGGCCTTGGCCACATCGGTCGCGCTGGCAACCGCCACGCCCAGTTCGGCCTGACGCAGCGCGGGGGCGTCGTTGACGCCGTCTCCGGTCATGCCAGTGACGTGGCCGGCCTGCTGCAACGCGGCGACGATGTGGTGCTTGTCCTCCGGCAGCACGCGGGCGTAAAGGTCGCAATTCTCCGGGTTCTGCGCGTGTGCGCCCTGCGCTTCGCACACGCGCGTGCCCAGGCCCAGTTTGGCGCCGATGGCGCGTGCGGTTTCCTGCGCGTCGCCGGTGGCCATGCACACGCGCACGCCCAGCTGGGTGATGC
>JBAVFD010000164.1:0-5052 GCA_049588075.1 Thiobacillus sp. | reverse complement strand
AGCAGGGCGTGCCCGAGACGCTGGAGTGGGATGAGCACGATGCCGGCGCCGTGCATCTGCTGGCCATGGCCGCTGACGGCACGCCCATCGGCTGCGCCCGCCTGCTGCCCGACGGCCACATCGGCCGCATGGCCGTGCTGCCGGCGTGGCGTGGACGTGGGGTCGGTCGCGCCTTGCTGGCGGCAGCGATCCGCTTGGCCCGGGCGCAGGGTCATGTCACGATCCGGCTCAGCGCGCAAACGCACGCCGCAGGGTTTTATGCGGATGCCGGGTTTGCGGCGATGGGTGACCCCTATGATGAGGCGGGTATTCCCCATATCGCCATGCAGAAATGCTTGAATTGACAGCCTGATTAACTCGGCTGTTTCAGTCGGCTTAAATTTATTTGTTTACTGATAGAGTTCGATCGAACGTATTTTTCACGGGCTGCCGCGCGGCCAAAGCAAAGGATCAATCAAGCATGGCACCACTCAAAGCAGGCCCTTCGACAGGGCTCCACCCGCAAGGGGTAGGCCGTGGTTGTAAAGCCGATGAATCGGCAACAACCACGCTCAGGGCAGGCCCTTCGACAGGGCTCAGGGCAGGCATCGTTGGCGCAGGAATCGCCGGAGCCAGTTGTGCGGGCACGCTCGCAGCGGCAGGCTGGGAAGTGGATGTATTCGACAAGGCGCGCGGGGTGGGCGGACGCTTGTCGACCCGGCGCCTGGAACAGGGCTGGGCCACGCTGGGCTCCCCCTTCATTTCGGCGAAGCGCGATCCTTTTCGCAGCCAGTTGCGCGACTGGGCGCGCAAGGGCTGGCTGGCCCCGGTTCGCGACATCCTGCACGGACGCGCCAACCAGTCATGGGCGCGGGCGCAATTGCAAAATCATTACACCCCGCTGATCGAACCTTCGCAACTGGTGCGTCAGATGCTTGGAACGGCGCACCTGCATACCTCGGCACGCGTCACGGCGCTCCAGCCGCGCACGATCATCCTGGAAAACGGACAGACCATGGGCGACTATGATTGCGTGATTTGCAGCGTGCCGGTGCCGCAGGCGCTCCCCCTGCTTGGCGCGTTGCCGCGCCTGCATGAACGCCTCGGCGAGGTGCGCTATCGCCCGATCTGGTCGTTCCTGATGCGTTGGGAAGGGGGGCCTGCGGCAGATGTCATCAAGTTCGATGACCACCTGATTGATCTGGCGGTGCGCCAGCCAGGTGGCGGCGCGGGTCTGTGGGCGGTGCACAGCAGTCATGAGTTTGCCGAGACCTACCTTGACGCGTCGCAGATGGAAGCCAGCACCCGCGCCGCCTCGGCCCTGATGGGCTTGCTGGGTTTGCCGTGGCCGGTTGAAGTCGAAGTCTCCCATTTATGGCGCTACGCCAAGCCGGAAGCCTCGATCGGCGGCTTCTGGCTGGGTGACCGTGAGAACCGCGTGGCCCTGATTGGTGACGGGATTGCCGGATCAGGGGTCGAACGCGCCTGGGAAAGCGGGGTGCGCCTGGCGCAATCGCTGGTGCAGGCGGAAGCGGAACTGGCCAATTGCCCCGTCGAACTTGATCCGGATCAGTTTGTTTCATAAAACGAGGTTTATCCACGCAATGGGGCGCGTGGCCGAAGCACGAACAACGCGTGCAATGAAAACAGGTTATTTCCGACCCAGATCAAAACGATGATGCCCTGTGCCCCGGGCAAACCGGCGAACCCACATGCTCTACATCGACCTTTTCAAATCCCTCGAACGCGCCCGCTGGAACATGGAAACCGATATTCCGTGGGACGCGTTCGACGCCGGCAAACTGACCGACGAACAGGCGCTGACCATCAAGATGAACGCCATCACCGAATGGGCGGCGCTGCCGGCGACCGAAATGTTCTTGCGCGACTTCGTGCACGACAGTGATTTTTCCGCCTTCATGTCGATCTGGTTCTACGAGGAGCAGAAGCACTCGCTGGTGCTGATGGAATACCTGCGCCGCTTCAAGCCCGAGTTCGCGCCGACCGAGGAAGAACTGCACGCCATCCGTTTTCCGTTCGACCCGGCGCCGCCGATGGAAACCCTGATGCTGCATTTCTGCGGCGAAGTGCGCCTCACCCAGTGGTACAAGTGCGCCGCCGCATGGCACACCGAACCGGTGATCAAGCACATCTACGAAACCCTCTCGCGCGACGAAGGCCGCCACGGCGGCGCTTACCTGCAATACATGAAGCGCGCGCTGAAACAAGGGGGCTCCGGCGTGGCCGCTGCGTTCGCCAAGATCGGTTTTCTGATGGCGTCGAGCCAGCGCTCCGACAAGGCGCTGCACCCCACCAACCTGCACGTCAACGAAGCGCTGTTCCCCCGGGACACCATCCAGTCGCGCCTGCCCAACCCCGAATGGCTGGAGCACTGGCTCGACGAACAGATTCATTTCGACGAGACCTGGGAAAACAGGGTGGTCGGCGGCATCCTGCGCAACCTGTCGAACCTGCTGGGGCAGACCTTCGAGAACGTGCGCGACCTCAACCGCTACCGCAAGCAGGCGCTGGCAGCGGCCTGACAGTCACCCGTACACCATGAACAAGGCCAGCTGCGTGCTGGCCTTGTTCACGGTGTGTCGTTTTAATGCGTGGGAACATGAGAGGATTGGAGGACTGGGTTCGGCCAAAGCGGTCAGCTGAGTATTTTTCCCATAGCAGACATTCGGTCCGGAATGGCATTGCATATGCGGAAAGACAACCTCGACGAACCGCCCATGCATCAGGCAGTTACGGCACATCAGCATGTTCTGCGAATTTCAAAATGCAGACCGGTGGGGCTGGTGAATGACTGTTGGCTTGCTATGCTGCACTTCAAGCAATTACAAACTGAAGGAGAAACACATGAAACTCGGCTTCACGAAATGTTTTCTCTCGGCCGCTCTGCCTTGCCTGTTATGGGCAAGCACTCCCTACGCAGACAACCCGCCGAAGATGAAGATGACCACGCCCATCGCGCCTGGCGTCATGATGCCGGACAAGGTCAAAACCTCCATCGGCAGCCTCAACCTGAACTACGGCTATCCCGATGACGCGACCACGCAGAAAGTCTACGACAACCTGGATGCCTCGCGAGCGCTGCAGGCCTACCTGCTCGCCATCCCGATCGTCAACCAGGTCGGCATGCGCGCCACGCTCCGCGAGTTCGGACCGGTAAACCAGACGGATGTGATCTGGGAAGACCTTGTTGATTCGAAAACCGTAGAACTGACGGCGAACGACAACACCATATACAGCTTCATCTGGATCGATACGAAGAAGGGGCCGCTGGTCGTGGAGGTTCCACCCATGGTCCTGGGTGCCATCGATGACTTCTGGTATCACTGGGTTGCCGACATCGGCATCACCGGTGCGGACAAAGGCAAAGGCGGCAAGTATCTGATCCTGCCTCCGGGCTACACAGGCGCAGTGCCTGAGGGGTATTTCGTCGTGCGGCCGAGCACCTACGGCAACTGGATGCCCTTCCGCTCCTTTCTCGTCGATGGCTCGACCAAGCCCGGCGTTGAGGCGGTCAAGAAATATCTGAAGATCTATCAGCTCTCCGATGCGGCCAATCCTCCCAAGATGAAGTTCGTCAATGCCTCCGGCATTCCTTCAAACTTTGTCCCGCCCAGCGACTACCCCTTCTGGAGTCTGCTGAACGAAGCCATTCAGGAAGAACCCAGTGAGGGAAGTGACCCCACCACGCTCGGTCTGTTTGCCTCGATCGGCATCGAGAAGGGCAAGCCCTTCAATCCCGATGCGCGCATGAAAAAGATTCTGGCCGACGCCGCGAAGATCGGCAGCGTGACCGCGCGGGCGATCGCCTTCAGAATTCGCGACAAGGACGCCTTCTTCTATCCAGACAGTCCATGGCGTCTGCCCTTCTTCGGCGGCTACAAGTTCGAGAAGTCACCCGGCGTGGCCAATCTGGATGGGGCCGCCTTCTTTTACTATTTCGCCACCGGCGTCACGCCGGCCATGGCGGAGAAAATGGTCGGAAAAGGGTCGCAATATCCCTGGTGCGCACAGGACGCGGACGGCAAGCCGTTCGAGGGCGGAAACAACTACACCCTGCATCTGCCGCCGAATATTCCGGTCAAAGACTTCTGGTCGGTCATCGTCTATGACACCCAGACGCGCTCGATGGTCCAGACCGACCAGCGCTTCCCCAGCGTCAGCAACCAGAACAAGAATCTGCTCGTCAACAAGGACGGCTCGGTCGATGTCTATTTCGGTCCCAAGGCGCCGGCTGGCAAGGAAAGCAACTGGGTGCAGACGGTTCCCGGCAAGGGCTGGTTCATGATCCTGCGCCTCTACGGCCCGCTTCAACCCTGGTTCAACAAGACGTGGAAGCCGGGCAAGATTGAGCTGCTTAGATAGGCGCGACACCAGCTCTAGCAATCGCTTGCAGCGGACGGCGCTCCAGCGCCGCCGCTGAATCGGGTCGTTGAACGTCTGCTTTCCGAACCGGCCAACTGCCGCTTCGGGCCGACAAGAGCCGCTCAACCGCTACCATGAACAGGTGCTGGCTCTGCCTGATGTCGGCACGCATAAGCAAATGCCAGCCGGTGTGCTGGCATTTTTTGCGGGCGCCGATAGGTCGCGCAACACGCAGCGCGCCTGAGTTCGGCGCGCGTTCTGCACGGAGCCGTGCTTACGCCCCGATCCCGAACACCACCAGCCGATCCTTGACCGCGTCGGCTTGCCCGCGCCAGTTTTTTGCGCTGCGGGTCTGGATCAACTGACCCGGCAGGCTGAGATCGGCGCCGACGCTGATCAAGGTGTCGGGCGACAGCGAGGTGGCCAGGGCTTCCAGCAGGGCCGCGCTGCGGTAGGGCGTTTCGATGAACAGTTGGGTGGCGTGATCGCGGCGCGCGGTTTTTTCCAGTTCGCGGATGGCCTGGCCACGTTCGGGTTCCTTGGCAGGAAGATAACCGTGGAAGGCGAAGCGCTGCCCGCCCAGACCCGAGGCCATCAGCGCCAGCAAGATGGACGAGGGGCCGATCAGCGGCACGACGGCAATGCCGGCGCGATGAGCGGCCATGACCAGCGCCGCAACGGGGTCGGCGA
>JBAVFD010000163.1:0-5014 GCA_049588075.1 Thiobacillus sp. | reverse complement strand
CCCGTAGTCGATTGCCCGGCGTCAGCCGCACCAGATTGCCGACAAGCAGGGCGGCCAGGGCCAGCGTGATGACGATCACCGGTCCGGCCGGCCAGTCGAACAGGGCCGAAGCGGCCAGTCCGCCTGTATAGGCCAGTGCGCCCAGTATCCAGCCGGCAATTAATCCGGTACGCGGCGGCCAGCCACGCACCGCCAGCGCGGGCAGGATCAGGCTGGCAAACACCAGGTACACGCCAACCAGTTGCACCGAGGCCGTGATGGCCAGTGCGAAGATCAGGTAAAAACCGAGCGAACCCAGCCGCGAGGCACGTATCCACCAGAACGCGATCAGCACGGCATACAACAGTGCAATCTGCACAATCTGCGCGGTGCCGACCCACAGGATCTCCCCGGTCAGCAGCTCGGACAAATGCTCGCCGCCGTGCGGATCGCCCGCCAGCAGCAGCACACCGAGGCTGGCCGCAACCACGAAGGCCGAGCCGATCAGCGCTTCCTGAATCTCTGGCCAGCGGCGTTCGCAGATGGCCAGCAGCGCCGCACCCGCCAGCGCCGCTGCCGCTGCGGCGAACTGGGTCGGCCAGCCTTCCGGTGCCAGATCGAATGCGTGCGCAGCGATGACGCCGAGCACCGCGATCTGCGCGATGGCGAGATCGAGAAAAATGATGCCGCGCGCCAGTACCCGCCGTCCCAGCGGCACGTGGGTGGCCAGCACCAGCAGTCCGGCGACCAGCGGTGGCAGCAGCAGCGAAGGATCGAGCGCGGCAAGATTGATTCCGGCCGGGTTCATCGCGTCGCCTTCAGCAGGTCGGCCACCGTCACATCGAACAAGCCGAACAGATCGTCCGCGCCCGGTGCCCCCCCCACGGTTGCGGGCAGTGCGATAGCCGGAATGCTGGTGCGCTCTGCCAGCCATTCCGACGCACGCGGGCTTTGATATGTCGTGCGCAACACCGCCTTGGCGGGCGTCGTCTTGAGACGTGCCGCCACTTCGGCCAGGTAGCCGACCGAAGGCTCAACCCCGGGCTTGGGCTCCAGGGTGGCCACTTCGCGCATGCCCAGCCAGTTCAGCAGATAGGGGAAAAACTTGTGCTGCACCACCACCGGCATGCCCTTGAGCGGCGCGGCCTGTTGCTGCCAGCGTGCGATGGCAGTCTCCCAGCGGGCGGAAAAGGCTTTCCAGCGCGCCTGGTAGACGGCGGCGTTGGCCGGATCGACCTCGGCCAGGCGTTGCGCCAGCGCCGCGCCGACGCGCGCGATGTTGCGCGGGTCGGTCTGGATATGCGGATTGCCGGCCGCATGCACGTCGCCCTGCGAACGGTCGACCAGCGTGGGCTTGTCCAGCAGGGTCACATAGCGGGTGGCCTCGAAATAGCCGGGGCGTCCGGGCTGAATCTCGTCGTTGCCGGACTGGCGCAGCAGCAGGGGCAGCCAGCCCACCTCCAGCTCCGCGCCGGTGCAGACCGCCAGATTGGCGCGCCGCATCTGCGCGATCAGGCTGGGGCGCGCCTCGATGCGGTGGGGATCCTGCATCGCGGTGGTGGCGGCGTACACCTTGACGGCATCGCCGCCGATTTCGCTTGCCAGCGCGCCCCATTCGGGTTCGCAGGCAAACACGTTGAGCGTGGCATGCGCCAGCGTGGGCAGGGCAGCGAGCAGGCTGAGGATGAGGCGAATCGATTTCATGGTGCGGCTCCTAGTATTGATGTGCGCCATGAGCGCCCAGGCTCATGATGTATTGCACGAAGAACTGGTTTTCGGTGAGGCCGATCATCGACTGGCTCTGCGTGTATTGCAGGCGCAGGCGCGAGAACTCGGAAGGCGAGTAATCGACCATGAGCGTGTTGGCGGTCGGGGCGTAGTCATACACCGGCAGAACCGCATCGTTGGCTCCGTAGTGGGTGCGGCCATCGTTCAGGCGGTCGTAGCGATAGCCGACGCGCCAGTGCGGCATGAACTGATACACGCCCTGCAGGTAACCGCCGGACTGGCTGGAGGAGTAGGCACTGTCGACACACCCGATCACCTCGCACGACAGATTGCCCCGCTCGTCACGCTGGAAATATTCGGCCACGAACTTGAAATTCTGCTCGCTCGGATTGCCCTCGGGCGCCCATTTCCAGACGAAATCCGCGATCCAGTTTTTGCTGTCGCCGCTGAAGTAAGTCTGCGTCCAGTCACCGTTGAGGGCGGTCATCGCGCTTTCGCGATCCCGGGCCTTGCCGTACAAATATGACAATCCTGCGGTCCAGCTGTTGGACGCGCCGACATCCCCGCCGAAATGGCTGAACAGGGTGTAATCGCCGAGGCCGTTCGAGTTGTTGTTGGTGCTGGGGAAACTGTAGCCGTTGCCCATTTCTGCACCGAATTCCATGAACAGGTCGGTCGGCGCCACCCATTTCACCTGCGCGCCGTCCTGGGTGTAGGTACCGCCGAACGCCGCGTCGTACATCAGGTTGTTGGTGGTGAAGTCCCAGGCGTGGGGATGAATCTGGTTCTGGTAACCCAGTGCCGACAGGAAGCGGCCCGCCTTGATGGTAAAACCGTGACCGAGTGCCGTCGTTTCAGCCCAGGCTTCCTCAACCCCGACGCTGCCGTCCGGATCGATTGCGGCATTCAGGAAACCCCGGAAATACGGGTCGACGCTGGCGGACAGGGCCAGTTCGGTTTCGGCGACTGAAAATCCGCGTGAGGCTTCGAATCCGGCAGGGGTCAGGAAACCGGTGATAGTGTGGTGCTCGATGTCATCCAGATGGGCGTACTGGCCTTGCAGGATGAGCGAGATATCCGGATTGAAGCTTGATGCGGAACTGCCGGCAGCGGATTCAGCCGGTGCGGCCTGCACGTCGGCGGTCCTGGTCTGGTCCGCGGCATTTTTGGCCTGGGCTTCGGCCTGATCCGCCGTTTTCACCGCTTGGCTGGCCTGGGTTTCGGCAGCTTGCAGGCGGGTTTCCAGCGCCTGGATACGGGCTTCGTAGCTTTGCTTCATCTGGTTCAGCTCGGCGCGCAGGGCGTCGAGATTGGCGTCGGCGTGGGCGCTGGAAGACAGGGACGGCAGGGCAATAGCCAGCGCCGCCGCCATCAGGGTGGGTCGTAACATGATGTGCTCCAGAAAGAGGGGACGCGCCCCGGGTGTTTCCGGGGCGAAGTTCGCGCGTTCTAGAGGGAGACAGGCGGCGCGCGGGCGCGCGGGACGGGAAGACGGGGAGCGAGGGCGGGGTGGATGGCAGCGACGAACCAGGCAAACGTCGCAGCGGGCAAGTGCAGCAAGGGCGGGGTTGATGCCGCCGCGCCCTCCAGGTCGGCCTGCGCCATGCACTGTTCGCAGGGATGCGCGGGCGATCCGGGATTGCGGTCCTTCAGGTGGCCGAGGGTGTGCGCGTAGGCGGCCGCCTGACCGAACAACAGGGTCAGTGCGAACAGCCAGGGAAGCATACGGCGCGACAGCATGCGGCGAATTTTACTCGTGTGGCGAGTGATCGACCGGCGGCACCGGATCGTAGCCGTGTGCGCAACCGGGGCGGCAGCGGCCGATGCGTTTGGCGGCGAGCCAGCCGCCTTTGAGCGCGCCATGCTTTTCGATCGCTTCCTTGCCGTATTCCGAACAGGTCGGCAGGTAGCGGCATTGCCGTCCGAGCCATGGCGACAGCGCCAGCTGATACACGCGTATCGCGCCGACGAGAAACCTTTGTGCCAGGTTCACGGCGCCGCCTCGCTGCCGCCTTGCGCCGCGCCGGTGAAATCGGTCAGGAGCCTGGCGACGAATTCGGGTTCGAGGTCGCGCACGATGAAAACAAAACGGCTGCGATGGTCGTCGTCCGGCCAGGCGTCGAGTTTGACTTCGGGATACAGCACGTGCTGCACGCCATGCAGCACCACCGGCTGCGGCTCGTCCTGCAGATTGACGATCGCCTTGAAGCGCAGCAGGTTTTCGGCGCGAAACGAGGCCAGCATGCTGAGCGCGGATTGCAGGCCGTAGCGATCGAGCGGCGCATCGATCACCACCGAAAAACACCGGATGCGCGCGTCATGCAACTCGGGCCGGGCTGTTTCGATCGCCGGGCTGGCGCCGCCCAGCATGTTGGCGCGGGCGCGCTGATAGCGCTGCGGCCTCAGCCAGCGCGCGACTTCCAGCGATTGGGTTTCGGCGTTCCATAGCCCCAGATTCTGCACCATGGCGGGGTCGACTGCGCCGTGCAGCACCGTAACGAGGTCGGCCGCCGGGTTGAGCGTGGCCAGCCGTTCGCGCAGCGCGGCGATGCTGTCGGCGGTCGCGAGATCGGTCTTGGTCAGCAGCAGCTTGTCGGCCACCGCCACCTGCTTCACGGCTTCGAAGTGCTCGTCCAGCTGGCTCATGCCGAATACCGCATCGACCGTGGTGACCACGCCGTCGAGGCGGAAGCGGGCGCGTACCCAGTTGTCGTGCAGCAGGTTGTCGAGTACCGGCGCCGGGTCGGCGATGCCGGTGGTTTCGATGATGACGCGCTCGAACGGCGGGATATCGCCCTTTTGCCGCGCCATCCATAGGTTTTTCAGCGTCAGCGACAGGCTGCCGGAAATCGTGCAGCAGACGCAGCCGCCGGAGAGCAGCGCCAGCGGCCCGTCCATTTTTTGCAGGAGTTGATGATCGAGCGCGACTGCGCCGAACTCGTTCATCAGGATCGCGGTGCGCGGCAGGGTGCGCACCAGGTGGTTGAGTACCGTGGTCTTGCCGCTGCCTAGAAAGCCCGTGAGCAGCGTGATTGGAAGCGGAGCGTCCATCAGCCTGGCATGGGGATCAGGCGTGCAGTTTTTCCTTCTGTTCGTGGCGTTCCTGCGCCTCGATCGAATATTCGGCGGTGGGGCGCGCCAGCAGACGCGGCAGTCCGATGGGGTCGCCGCTTTCCAGGCACCAGCCGTATTCGCCGCTTTCGATACGCGCCAGCGCGGAATTGATCTTCTTCAGCAGCTTGCGCTCGCGGTCGCGCACGCGCTGTTCCAGCATGTGCTCTTCCTCGACCGTGGCGCGGTCGTTGGG
>JBAVFD010000162.1:0-3284 GCA_049588075.1 Thiobacillus sp. | reverse complement strand
CCTACCCCTTAGGAGGGGGTCGCTCTATCCACTGAGCTACCGGGGCGTGGCGCGCATTCTACCGAATCCCGCATGGATTGCCGAACCACATCGAATGCCTCCAGTCAGGGCATAACCCGATTATGATGCGGCTCAGGAGACTCCATGACCAAACTGATGCTGGGCGGATTGGCTGCGCTGTTGCTGCTGGCGAGCGCGATTTTGTGGATGCTGCGGCCGGGCTCGCAACGACTGGAAGGCAGTGCCGCGCCGGATTTCGCCTTGCAGGATCAGGATGGGAAAACCCACCGCCTGGGCGATTACGCCGGGCGCTGGCTGGTGCTGTATTTTTACCCCAAAGACGACACGCCCGGCTGCACCCGGGAGGCCTGCCGCTTTCGCGACGACATCGGGGTGCTGGGCGATCTTGACGCGGCGGTGGTGGGCGTCAGTGTCGATGACGCCCGGTCGCATGCGGATTTTGCCCGCAAATATCAATTGCCGTTTCCCCTGCTGTCCGATCCGGACGGGCACACGGCCGCGGCATACGACAGCCTGCTGAATCTCGGACTGGTGCGATTCGCCCGCCGCC
This sequence comes from Thiobacillus sp., assembly GCA_049588075.1. GTDB lineage: Bacteria > Pseudomonadota > Gammaproteobacteria > Burkholderiales > Thiobacillaceae > Thiobacillus. Next base: position 2,713 of record JBAVFD010000162.1, on the reverse strand, counting down.
ACACCTTCATCATCGCGCCGGACGGCCGCATCGCGGCGCGTTTCGACAAGGTCGATCCGGCACGTCACGCACAGGAAGTGGCCCGCACCCTGCGGGCCCTGCAACAGCCGGAATAACGCACGCAGCCCTGCCATCCGGCCAATAATGGACTACATATCAAGGATGTTCTGATCCCAGGCGCCTATGCCCATACATCGCGGATATTCCTTCACCACCGGCGCGGCCTTCGTCGCGTTGATCGCCCTGATTTGCGGGCTGGCATTGAACAGCCTGCTGCAACTGCAGACTCTGGGCACCCAGATACGCACGGTGGTTGAACACCACAACCGCAAGATCGATCTCATCACCCAGACCCAGGTGGCGGCGCACATCCGCACCGACAGCCTGCTGCGCATGGCGTTGACTGACGATCCGTTCGAGCGCGACGCCCGTTTCATGGAATTCAACCGCGCCGGTTTTCTGGTGGGGAGCGGACGCAAGGCTTTGCGCGAGATGGGGTTTACCCCCGACGAGCAACGCAGCTTCGACGCGCAGACCCGCCTGGTCAACCAGATTCAATCGGTGCAGGAGCGGGTGATCGATCTGCTCAATGCCGGACGCAGCACCGACGCACGCAAGGTATTGACGCTGGAAGCCATTCCCATCCAGGAAGCCTTCACCCGGCAACTGGCCGAGATGCGCAAGCTGTATCAGCAAGCCAACCTGAACGCACAGCGACTGGCACAGCAAACCTACCGGCGCACGCTCATCCTCACGCTGATATTCGGCATCACGGCGATCGTGCTGGCACTGATGATCGCCTGGCGCACGCTGCAGAAAATCAGCCTGAAATCACGGCAGATTCGCGAGCAGATGGAGGAGCTGGAACGGTCGCGCGCGGCGCTGCGCGAAGAGGCCACGCATGACCCCCTCACCGGGCTGGCCAACCGGCGGCTGTTTTATGACCGGCTGCAGCAAGCCATCCGCCACGCCCAGCGCTACGGCGGCAAGTTCGGCATCTTGTATGTGGACCTGGACCGCTTCAAGGCCATCAACGATCAGTACGGCCATCATGTCGGAGACGCCGTGCTGACCGAAGTGGCGAAATGTCTCACCACCTGCATTCGCGAATCCGATTCGGTCGCACGACTGGGGGGCGACGAGTTTGCGGTGCTGCTCGAAGGCGTGCAGGGGCGTGAAGACCCTCTCGCCGCCGCGCTCAAGATCGAGCAGGCACTCAATGTGAAGACGGATTTTTACGGCATCGATTTGGAAATCGCTGCCAGCATCGGCCAGGTGCTGTACCCCGACGACGGCACCGACGAAGACACGCTGATGCGCGCCGCTGACGCCGAGATGTACCGGATCAAATCCGGCCGCGGATCAGAACGCCAGCATCATCTGCACTTTCAGTAAGGCTTAGGGAGACCCTGAACAAGTTGATTCCGTTCAGGGTTCGACAAGCTCACCACGAACGGAATCAAGCACTTGCCGTTCGTCCTGAGCCTGCCGAAGGACTTGTTCAGGGTCTCCTTAGCGAACCCCGGCGCGTTCGCGACGTGCCTTGGTGCCCCATATCCACACATACTGCACGCCGGAAATCACGGCAATGGCGAACACGGTGGCGAACAAGGGCAGCAGCCAGTCGTCCAGCACCAGCAGCCCGGCCAATCCACCCAGCACCAGCGCCAGCAACGAAAGCTCGGCAAACATGTGCGTCTTGCCCAGCCAGGTGGGGTGAATTTCCAGATGTCCGGCCAGCCCCCGATAGCTCAGCGCACCCAGCACGATGATGCTGTCGCGCAGCAGAATCGCCAGCGTCACCCACAGCGGAATGGCCTCCGCCAGCGTCAGCAGCACCAGCGTCACCACACCCAGCGCCTTGTCGGCGACCGTGTCGAGCGCAGCGCCCAGCTGGGTCATCTGATCGAGCCAGCGCGCCAGCAGGCCGTCGATGCCGTCCGATACCGCCGCCGCCAGAAACAGCCAGCAGGCGGCTTCCCAGCGCTGCTGCAGGATCAGCCACGCCACCACCGGCACGGCAAGAAGCCGCAGCAGGGTAATGACATTCGGCAGATTGACTACGCGCTCACGCATGGCCACACACTAATCAACTCAGGGGCTGTCTGGCAAGCTCGTCCCACAACTTGTCGAGCCGCTTGGCCGACACCGGATAGGGCGTTTTCAGTTCCTGCGCGAACAGCGAAATCCGCAGCTCCTCCAGCTGCCAGCGAAAGTCGTCCAGTGCCGCCGGAACCGCGCCCTTCACCTGCGCGCATCGCGCCAGATACTTGTTCTGCAGCGTCAGCACGCTGGCCATGCCGCGCGAATCGCGCGTTTCGGAGGCGGGCAGTTTCTCCAGCCGCTTGAGGATGCCGCGCAGATAACGCGGCAGGTCTTTCAGGTGTGACCACGGCGTGGCGGTGATGAAATCGCCCGCCACCAGCGCCGCCAGATGCGCGTGCTCGTCGCGCATCGCGGCGGTGAACTGCGGCTTGGCGTTGAGACGCGCCGCCACCTGTGCATGCAGGTCGAGAATGTCCGCCACCTCGCGCAGCAGCGCCTGCTTCACCACCGCGACTCGGGGTTTGGCGCGTTCCTTCTGCCTGTTGAAGGTTTTCTCGTCGCGCGGGGTGTCGTCGTCGCCCAGCAGCGCGCGCGCGGCGATGGCATCGATCAGCGCCGCGCGCAACTGTTCGGCGCTGCCGAAGTGACGGTATTTCATGGCCAACGC
>JBAVFD010000161.1:0-1811 GCA_049588075.1 Thiobacillus sp. | reverse complement strand
TTCCCACACCTCCGGCCAGGCACTCGCGAGGGCGCCTGCCGCGCAGGCTGCCAGGGTGCGGTGCCAGGCGCGCAAACGGGCCAGCGGGTGCAGATCGGGGTGCGGCAGGGGTGACAGATATTTCATGGCAGGGTCCAGGGTGGCGTGCGCGTCAGGCAAGGCTGACCGAGTAAGGCGCATCTTGCCAGGTGAACTCGACGCGGGTGTGACCGGCCAGCTGCGCGGCGTCGAGACGCAGCCCGTGAAGGCCAGGACCGCATTCGACCGTGTGCACATCCTCCGCATCGTGCCCGCCGTCAAACTCCAGGTGCAACTCGGCCGGCTGGGGCAGCACGATCCACAGCCCCGCGTGCGCGGAGCAATGGTCGAGCGGCGCGCCCGGCGTCCAGATCGCGCACCCCAGTTCGGGACGCACGCCGCCATACCGTGCCCATACCGCAGCCGGGCGATCAACCGGCTGCCCCACCGCGCGCGACAGCGCGAGCTTGATGAATTCGGCATGCGCCCAGGCGAGCGGCATCGCCGAACCGGTGGCGCGCCCCGGCTGCAAACGACCCAGCGGCGCGGCATCCCAGACCTGCTCCGGTATCAGTCCGTGGCTTGCCATCGCGTTCATCGCGTGCAGGTACGGCAGCGGGTCGCGGCCCGCGGACAGTTCGTAATGGCCGCGTTCGCCGCTGAGGAGCGGCCAGCCGCGCCCGCGCCCGGCCCCATCGAACGCGCGGCCGTCGCTGTGTTCGCCATAGCCGTCGCCGTTGTAGCGATGCCAGACAGGGCCCGCCGGCGTATCGGTTTTGAGCAGCGCATCGACCAGCACCAGCGTATCGCGGATCAGTGCATCGTCGGGACGGCGCAGGCCCAGCCGCACCAGTTGCAGGAAATCGGTCGCAATCTGCTCGCTGGCGGCAAGCGCAAGGTCGTAGCTGTGATTCTTGACCGGCAGCACGCGCTGCATGGCGCGGTCGTCGCACAGGATATCCGGCGGCGCTTCGCGCACGTAATACGCCGCCACGCCGTGGCGCGCGCCGAATGCCGTGCCGCGCGCCACGCACCAGTCTTCGAGCCGCACGTTCCAGAAATCGGCCACGGCGAGCGGCAGCGCACGTTCCGCTTGCGGCAGCACCTCGGCACCGGCGACCAGTGCGGCAATGCAGACCGCCAGGGTGAACGGATTGACCCCGGCGTTTTCTTCCCAGCGATCCTGCGGGCTGGCGGGTCCGTTCAGGATCAGAAACGCCAGCGCGCGGCGCACCCCGTCGACCACGGGCATCCCGCCCAGGGCGTCGCGTTCGGCCAGGCTCGAGGCGAGCAGGACCGGCATGGCGGTCTCGTCAAGCTGGACCCCGTGCCAGTAAGGCTTGCCCCCCAGCCACTGGTTTTGATGCCAGTGGCCGTCGGCATGTTGGGTCGCCAGCAGGTAGGCCAGCACCGCCCGCACTTCGTCCAGCGCGCCCAGCGCCAGCAATGCCTGCGCGCACTCGACCTCATCGCGCGGCCACACCAGATGGTAGCCACCGCGTTCCTCGCCGGTGTCGCCCCACGGGATCGACAGGCTCGCCACCATCGCGCCGGTGAAGGTTTTGTCGCTGTGGGTTTTGAGCACCTGCGCCGACCAGGCCAGCTGTGCTTCAAGTTCGCGTGGCAGCCCGGCAGGAACGGCACACTGCGCACAGCCATAGTGCCAGGCCGACCACGCGGCAGACTGCTGCCTGAATACGCTGTCGAAGGGTGGCATCAAGGCCGCGCGCGCCAGCGTGGCGGCGGCTTCTTTCGAGGTCGACAGGCCGAGCGCCAGCGTGGCGCGCGGGGCC
>JBAVFD010000160.1:0-9846 GCA_049588075.1 Thiobacillus sp. | reverse complement strand
GGCCACGATAAATCAGCCCGGAATACAGCTGCACCAGCGAAGCGCCCGCCGCGATTTTTTCACGCGCGTCGGCGCCCGACAGAATCCCGCCGACGCCGATGATGGGCACTTCGTTCTTCAGATGGCGGGCCAGCGCCTGGACCACGCGGGTGGACGCCGCACGCACCGGCGCGCCTGACAGGCCACCGCTTTCCTGCGCATTCGGCAGGCCGGCGACAGCATCGCGCGCGATCGTGGTATTGGTGGCGATCACCGCGTCGATGCGGTGCATCATCAACAGCGCAGCAATCGCGGCGACCTGCGTGTCGTCGAGGTCGGGCGCGATTTTCAGCGCAATCGGCACGTAGCGGCCGTGGTGCTGCGCGAGTTCGGACTGCCGCAGCTTGATCGCCGACAGCAGCGCGTCGAGCGCCTCGTCCTTCTGCAGTTCGCGCAGGTTCTGCGTGTTGGGCGACGAGATGTTCACCGTCACGTAGCTGGCGTGCGTGTAAACCTTGTCGAGGCAGGCCAGGTAATCGTCCACCGCGTGTTCGTTCGGGGTGTCCTTGTTCTTGCCGATATTGATGCCGAGCACGCCCTTGAATCCGCTCGCCTGAACATTCTTGACCAGATTGTCGACGCCCAGGTTGTTGAAGCCCATGCGGTTGATGATGGCCTCGGCGGCGGGCAGGCGAAACAGGCGCGGCTTCGGGTTGCCGGATTGCGGGCGCGGCGTCACCGTTCCGATCTCGATGAAGCCGAAGCCCAGCGCCGCCAGCGCGTTGATATGCGCGCCGTCCTTGTCGAGCCCGGCGGCCAGCCCCACCGCGTTGGGGAAGTCGATCCCCATCACACGAACCGGCTTCCCGGTGGCGCGCGGCAGCAGCTTCAGCAGGCCCAAGCGCTGCGCAAGGTCGAGACTGGACAGGGTCAGGCCGTGCGCGTCTTCCGGATCGAGACTGAACAGGGCGGGGCGCAGCAGGGAATAAGGCATGGTGCAGGCAATGGGCATGGCTAGCGTGCGAGTTTAACAGGGGAAAGGCGGCAGCCTGCTGCACAGCGGGCAAGCGATGTTATCCTGAACCAACACGCGTTGCGCGTGTCTGTCTGAACCCATGCCCATCCTGTTTCCTTACTCCTCGACAAACTCATGACTACCCCGCATTTTCTGCAGCGAATCGTATTGCTTTTCAGTGTGTTGATGGCTTCGGCCGCATCGAGCGCGGCCATTGTTCCGCCGCCGCCGGAACTCGCCGCCAAATCCTACGTGCTGATGGACGCTGCCAGCGGCAACGTCCTGGTCAATCATCTGGGCGATCAACGCCTGCCGCCCGCCAGCCTGACCAAGCTGATGACAGCCTACCTGGCGACACTGGAAATCCAGCGTGGCCGGATTCACGAAAACGATATGGTGACCATCAGCGAGAAGGCCTGGCGCACGGGCGGCTCGAAGATGTTTGTCGAGGTGGGCAAGCAGGTCTCGGTCAACGATCTGTTCCACGGCATCATCATCCAGTCGGGCAACGACGCCAGCGTGGCGCTGGCCGAGCACATCGCCGGCAGCGAGGACGCCTTTGCCGCGCTGATGAACGCCGAGGCGCAGCGCCTGGGGATGCGCAACACCCACTTCGTGGACGCCACCGGCCTGCCCAACCCGGACCATTATTCGAGCGCCCGCGACATGGCCACCCTGGCGCGCGCCATCATCTACGCGGATCCGGCGCACTATGCGATCTATTCGCAAAAATATTTCCTGTGGAACGGCATCCAGCAGCCCAACCGCAATCTTCTGCTGTGGCGCAACGACGGCGTCGACGGCCTGAAAACCGGCCATACCGAAGAAGCCGGCTATTGCCTGGTGGCCTCCGCCCAGAAGAACGGCCAGCGCCTGATCGCCGCCGTGTTCGGTACCGACAGCGAGGCGGCGCGTGCCACCGAGACCGCCAAACTGCTGGGTTACGGCTTCCTGTTTTTCGAGAGCAAGGTGTTCCACAAGAAGGGCGACGTACTCGCCGACGCGCCGGTGTGGAAGGGTGCCGCGCGCACCGTCAAGGCAGGACTCGACGAACCGCTGGCGATCAGCGTGGCGCGGGGCGAACTCGGTGGCCTGACCACGCGGCTCACGCTGGTGCCAAAACTGGTCGCACCGGTGAAGCAGGGCGCCGTCGTCGGCACGGTCGAAATCCTGCAGGGCGACAAGGTGCTGAAGAAGGTCGATGTTGTCGCGCTGGAGCCGGTGAACGAGGGGGGCTTCTTCCGCCGCATGTGGGACGGCGTCCGCCTGTTCTTCAAGGGACTGTTCGGCTGACGGCAGCAGCCGTCCTGAGTAAAACAAGAGCCGCGATTGCGGCTCTTGTTGCGTGTGGTGGCGCGAAATGGTTTTTTTCGTCCTGCGCCGGCAGCTTTTTCTGGAAAATCAGAATTCGTATTCCACCTGCATCCTGAAAGTATTGTCGGGGGTGGCGTCCGTCATGCCGATCAACCAGGCGGCGTTGTATCGGATGGCAGCGCGGTCGCCGACCGCCACCTTGCCGAAGATGGCCGGACCCGCTTTATGCTCCTGCTCATTGGACGGCAGCCAGTCGTTCCATTCGCCCGTCTCGCCGAATCCCTGCAAGCCGAATTCGAATTCCTTGTGCCAGCGGTACTTGGCCTGCCATTGATACTGGAACGCAGTTTCGGTTGGATTCCCGTTGCCGAATTTCGTTTCGAACAGCAGGTTGCCGTTCAGTTGCAGCTTGTCGAACTCGGTCTGGAACAGCGGACCGAATTTGAACTCGATCGGCTCGCTATCCTGGTTGAGGGGAAATTCGAATTCGGTTATCAGTCCGGCTTCAAGCGGATATTTCCCGGTTTCGGTCAACTGGAACTTGTTTTCGAGTTCCAGAATACTGAGCCGGGGATCCGGGCTTTCATGTTCGGTTTTCACATAGACCTCGGTAAACCACCAATCGGTGGCGCCGTAACCGACGCCGAGACTGGCGACCTGCTTGGTTTCTCCGGAAGGCTGCTCGGCGCTGCCGAACTTGAAATCGATTTCCTTTTCACCGTAATCGACGGTCGGCATATAGACGTAATCGGCCGGGCCGGCATGAACGCTGCCGGAGAGCAGGGCGATACCCAGGCAGAGGATTTGTGTGCTTCTTTTTAACATGGGGTGTCTCATTTGGAGGGTGAGGAATTGGCCCACTTCATGCCCAGTGCGATCGTCGCCAGGGTGAGCGCGTAGAAAATCAACTGCATGCCGGCAGGTCGCGGGTCGTAACCGGCAAGGCTGTGGAGCAGCATGCCGGGAATGGAATTTTCGGAGAGCAGCGCCGAGGTGTCCCAGATCGGGGCGGCCAGACTGGGCAACAGGTCGGCCTGGATCAGGTAATGGGCCGCCTGCGAGGCCATGCCTGCCGCCAGCAGCAGCACCAGCACGCCGGTCGCGGCGAAGAACCAGCGCATCGGCACGCGCAGCAGGCCTGCATACATGGCGTAGCCCACGGCGGCTCCGGCCAGGATGCCGATGACGCCGCCCAGCCACATCGACGATGCGCCTGCGCCCTCCGATGCGGAAATGCCATACAGGAACAGCACCGTTTCAGAGCCTTCGCGCAGCACGGCCAGACCGACGACTACCAGCAGAATCGAGTTTTCCTGACGGCCTTCCCGGATGGCGTTGCCCATGCTTTTTGCCGAGATCGCCAGGGCCTTGCCATGGGACGTCATCCAGATGTTGTGCCAGGCCAGCATCAGGACCGCGATGCCCAGTATCACGGCGTTAAGCAGTTCCTGGCCAACGCCGCTGGCCATGGCGGAGATCGCGTCGGTGGAGGCCGCCACCAGGGCGGAGCCCGCCAGGCCGGCCACCAGACCGCCCAGCAGCCAGCGCGTACGGCCAGGTACCGAGCGGGTGGCAGCGGCGAGGATGCCGATAATGAGTGCGGCCTCGAGCACTTCCCGGAAGACAATCACTGCGGTTGCAAACATGTCTGCTCTCCTGATGATTACTGGGCGACGATGACGCCCTGGGCGGTTTTTTCGTTGTATTCGCCGAAAAACCGGTAGCGCCCGGGGGTCAGTGGGCCGACATAAATCGTTGCGGTGGATTTGCCGGCGATGATTTTTTCGCGGTTGAGATCATGGCTTTCGAACTCTTCCGGGGTGGCATCCCGATTCTCGACCGACAGCTTGATTTTCTTGCCTGCCGGTATCACGAGCTCGGCCGGTTGAAAACGATGATCCTGGATGATCAGGGCGTATTCGCCATCGGCAGCCATTGCGGCTGTCGGGCTCAGCATCGCCGCCGCCACCAGGGCGGTGGCTGTGGTTTGCCGGTACAGGGGGGAAAGGCGCAGCTTGAAGTTCATGAGGGCTCCTTGTTTTCTGAACAGGGGGTTGTGTAAATGATAATGAATCCTATTATATATAGGAATGGTTATCAATAGCAAGCAGTGATTCTGGTTGCGCGCTAGAGACGCCCACTGAGCCAGACGTTCGCAAGAGGCCGCAGAAACGGGCAGGTAGGAAAGTCCGGAAAACCACGATTCCAGCCCGGAGACTGGGGCTGGAGTTGCCCAGCCTGGGGGCCGGGTGGTGAGGTGCTGTTGGCGGGATTCTTTCGTCGCGCACATGACAAGGGCCGCATGTGCGGCCCTTGTCATGTGCGGTGTTGATCCGGCTGGTTCCTCGCCGTGCGCCGCTACTTTTTCGCGGTGCGTCTCAGGCGATTCAACAGCCGCCGCGCCAGTTCGCCGAACAGTTCGGTCTGGGTCGGGTGCGGGAAGATCGCTTTGGCCACCTGGGTCAGTGTCATCTCGCCCGCCACCATCATCACGCCGATACCGATCAGGGTGTCGGTGTGGTCGGCGAGGTAGTGCACGCCGATGATGCGGCCGCTGGCCTTGTCGGCCACCAGCTTGATCATGCCTTCGGTTTCGCCGGTGATCATCGCCTTGGCGTCGATGCTCATCGGCATCTTGGCTTCCACCGCGTCGATGCCCTTGGCCTTGGCCTGCGCCACGCTCAAGCCGACGAAGCCGGCCTGCGGACGCGAGAAGGTGACGCCGCAGTCCTTGTCCTGGTCATATTCGGATGCATGGCCGAGCAGGTTGTCGGCAGCGACGCGGCCCTGGGTGGCTGCGGTGTGCGCCAGCATATAGCCGCCGATGACGTCGCCCACCGCGTAGATGTGCGGCACGCTGGTCTGGCCGCGCGGGTTGACCTTGATTGCGGCACCGTCGAGTTCGACGCCGACCTTGTCGAGGTGGAGCTTGCTGGTGTCGGGGCGCTTGCCGGTGGCCATCAGCACGATGTCGCAGGCAAAGGTGTGCGCTTCGCCTGCGGCGTTCTTGTACGCCACGCTCATGCTGCCGGGCTTGCCGCTGATGCCGTCGATGGCCGCATCGGTGACCACGCTGATTTCCTTTTCCAGCAGGCCGATCAGCGTCTTGGCAATTTCGTCCTCGATTTCGCCGAGGATGCGCGCGTTGCGCTCCAGCATCAGGATTTCGGTGCCGAAGTCGCGGAAGATCTGCGCCATTTCGACGCCGATGACACCGCCGCCGATGATCGCCATCTTTTTCGGCGGTGCGGTCAGGTTCCAGATGGTGTCGGAGGTAACCACGCCGCCGGTCGCCAGGTTCTCGCGCGCGCCGGGAATCGGCGGCACGAAAGCGGGGGCGCCGGTGGCGATGACGGCCGCGCCGAAGCTAACGGTGTAGGGCTCGCCTTCGACCGGGGTGATTTTCAGCGTGTGGGCGTCGACGAATTCGCCGAAACCTTCACGCACGTCGATCTTCATCCCCTTGTCGGCCTTCAGCGCCATCTCGCCTCGGCTGGACTGCACCCAGCGGCGGTGCTTCTCGACCTGGGCCCAGTTGAGCTTGGGCGTGTTGGTGCCGTCGACGCCCATCTCGGCATCGTGCGCGCGGTTGCGGATGGTGTCCGCAGCGGCACGCCAGGCCTTGGAGGGGATGCAGCCGCGCCACAGGCATTCGCCGCCGGGGAAGGGCTCGTTGTTGACCATCATCACACGGACGCCGTGATCGGCCAGATCGCGCGCGCAGTCCTCGCCGCCGGGGCCGCCGCCGACCACGACCACGGGGAAGTCCCAGTTGCCTTCGGGGATCGGCGAGACCGGTGCGCTGGTAGTCACGGCCGCCGTGCCGACGGATGCGGCCACTGCACCACCGGCACCGAGCCAGGACTCGGGTGCTTCGATGGTCTGCTTCAGCGCAGCCAGATACAGCGCCACTTCGGCCCCATTCAGCACGCGGTGATCGCAGGTGAGGGTGAACGGCGTGCCTTGCGGGCCGTTGGCCGCAATCGCCAGAATCGCCGCAATGCCCGGCGTGGGGATGGCGGTGAAATGCGACACTCCCATCATCCCCATGTTGGAAATGGTGAAGGTGGGGTTGGCATATTCGGCCGGGGCGAGCTTGCGGATGCGGGCGCGCTCGACCAGACCGCCCCATTCGCCTTGCAGCGTGGCCAGGGATTTTTTCTCGATGCCATGCAGGATCGGCACCACCAGGCCGCCGTCGTTCGAGGTGACGGCGACGCCGAAGTCGTGGTTGCTGCGCTCGACCAGCTTGTCGACCGGCTGGTAGGCCCAGTTCATGCGCGGGAACTTCGCCATCGCGACCGAACAGGCCTTGGCGATCGCCACCGTCACCGAGACCTTGCCGGCCTTGGCAGCAGCGGTCAGCGCGGCGGTGCTGATGTTCATGGTGGCGTTGAAGGTCGGCAGCGTGAGCGAGGCAGTCATCGCGTGGCTCACGGCCTTTTCCATCGAGGTCATGGCGCGACCCTGGCCCGGCACGTCGACCTGCGGCAGCGAGTGTGCGACTTCCTGCATCGACGGCCGCGCGCGCGCGACGTCGGCGGAGACGATCACGCCGGACGGGCCGGTGCCGGCGAGGCCGCTGAGATTGACGCCCAGTTGCGCCGCCACCTTGCGCGCATACGGGCTGGCCTGACGGCCTTGCGGGCGCGCCACCGGCGGCACGTTGCCGCTGGCGGCAATCTGCGCCGGTGTGGCTTTGGGCGTCGGGATGTGTGCCGGTTTGTCGGCCGGGTGGGGCGCAACCTGATGGGTGTCCTTGATCTTGTGATCGGCGCTGATGGTGACGCCGGTATCGTTGGCCTTGGCTGCATCGTCGACGATGAAACCCATCGGATGGCCGACTTCGACCACGCTGCCGATATCGGCAATCGGCCCGGACAGGAAGCCTTCCTGGAACACCTCGACGTCCATGATGGCCTTGTCGGTCTCGACGGTGGCGACGATGTCGCCGCGCTTGATGGCATCGCCGGGCTGCTTTTCCCAGGTGACGACGACGCCTTCGGTCATGGTGTCCGACAGTTGCGGCATCACGATCGGCGTACCGGCGTGGTGCGGAATCATTTCCGTCTGCGCTTTTGCTTCCACCACTTCGCCGGCGGCAATCGCCACGTCGCCGGCGGTGTCGGTGATGTAGCCGAGCGCTGCACCGACCGCGATGGTCGCGCCGACGTCAGCCAGCGGGCCGGCCAGGTAACCGGCCTTGAACACCTCGACGTCCATGATGGCCTTGTCGGTTTCGACCGTGGCGACGATATCGCCGCGCTCGACCTTGTCGCCGGGCTGTTTTTCCCAGGTGACGACCACGCCCTCGGTCATGGTGTCCGAGAGCTGCGGCATCGTGATGGCGTAATGTTGGGACATGTTTAATTCCGTGAGGGGTTAGGGGTGAGGAGTGAGGGGGTAACGTGGCAGGCGCCTTGCCCCTTGCGCCTTACGCCTTACCGAATAGCTTCAGAACGGCCTTCACCACATCTTCGTGGTCGGGAATGGCCGCTTTTTCCAGCGTGTGGTTGTAGGGCTGCGGTACCAGCGCCGAGTGGACGCGCACCGGGGCAGCGTCCAGTTCGAAGAAGCATTCCTCGTTGATGATGGCGATGACTTCGGAACCGACGCCGACCGGCGCTTCGTCTTCCTCGGCGATCACGGCGCGGTGGGTCTTGCTGACCGATTGCCTGATGCCCGCGCGATCCAGCGGGGCTAGCGAATACAGGTCGACCACTTCAGCCGAAATGCCATATTGCTTGTCGAGGATTTCGGCGGCTTTCAAACACCAGTGCACCGAGATGTTGTAGCCGAACAGCGTCACGTCGGTGCCGGAACGCGCGACTTCCGAGCCTTCCAGCGGGTGGAAGTATTCGGCGTCCGGCACTTCGCCCTTCATGTTGTACATGAGTTCGTGTTCGTTGATGAACACCGGGTCGTCGCTGCGGATCGCCGACTTCAGCAGACCGTAGGCCTGCCTGGGGTTGGACGGTGTGACCACGCGCAGGCCGGCGATACCCATGAACACTTTTTCCATCCGCGCCGAATGCTGTGCGCCCAGTTGATGCGCGGCGCCGCCGGCGGAGCGGAACACGCACGGCGCGGTCAGCTGGCCACCCGACATGTAGCGAATTTTGGCGGCGGAATTGAACATCTGATCCATCGCCAGCCAGGCGAAGTTGACCGACATGATCTCGACGATGGGGCGCACGCCGAGGAAGGAGGCGCCGATCGCCAGGCCGGTGAAACCGCCTTCCGAAATCGGCGTGTCCATCACGCGCAACGGGCCGTATTTTTCATACAGGCCCTTGGTCGCCTTGTAGGTGCCGCCGGCCACGCCGATGTCTTCGCCCATACAGATGACCAGCGGGTCACGCGACATCTCTTCGTCGTGGGCGCGCTGAATCGCTTCCCATAGCATGATTTGAGCCATAGTTTTTTCCTTTAAGCGGCTTTGCCGGTGAGCCAGGGCAGCTGGCTTTCACGGTCGGCCAGAACGTATTTTTCGAGGTCTTCGACGCGCGGTTCGGGCGAGTCTTCGGCGAACTTGATGATTTCGTTCTCGATGGTGGCGTCGGTTTCCTTTTCCATGGCCTCGAACGCGTCCATCGTCAGTTCGCCCGCGGCGATCAGGCGGTCACGCAGAATGAAGATGGGGTCGCGCTGCTTCCACAGTTCTTCTTCCTCGCGTGAACGGTAGCCGCGCGAATCCGACATCGAGTGGCCGCGATAGCGGTAGGTCATCAGTTCGAGGAAGTAGGGGCCGTTGCCGGAACGCACGTGGTCGACCGCCTTGCGTGCGGCCTCGTAAACGATTTCGATGTCCTGGCCGTCGCATTCGGCTGCCGGGATGTTGTAGCCGGCGACGCGCTTGTGCTGGTGGATCACGGCGGTGGAACGCTCGATCGAGGTGCCGATGCCGTAGAGGTTGTTTTCGCACACGAACAGCACCGGCAGTTTCCACAGCGCGGCCATGTTGAGCGTCTCGTGGAACACGCCCTGATTGTTGGCGGCGTCGCCGAGGAAGCAGATGGCGATTTCGTCGCCGCCCTTGAGCTGGATCGCCTTGGCGATGCCGGCCGCCAGCGGGAAGGGGCCGCCGACCAATGCGTAACCGCCCATGAAGCGGTGGGCGCCGTCGAAGATGTGCATCGAACCGCCGCGGCCCTTGCTCGATCCGGTTTCCTTGCCGTACAGCTCGGCCATCACTTCCTTCGGATCGGCGCCGCACTTGATTGCGTGGACGTGGTCGCGGTAGCCGGTGATCACGTAATCGTGGCCGGGGCGCGCGGCTTCCATCACGCCGTTGCAGCAGGCTTCCTGGCCGGGATAGAGGTGGAGGAAGCCGCCGATCTTGCGTTCGATATAGGCCTGATAGCAGCGCTCTTCAAAACGGCGATGCAACACCATTTCGCGCAGCACGCGTTTCTTGTCTTCAATCTTCATTCGGTTACCCTTGAGGGATGGGGTCGGAAACAGCACTGGAAAAATCCAAGCCCGCAATTATCCGGTAAACCCCGCCAACCATCAAGAAAAACGCCAACCCAAAGGAA
>JBAVFD010000159.1:0-10824 GCA_049588075.1 Thiobacillus sp. | reverse complement strand
ATGGCGCTGGTGCCGGAAGGGCGCGGCGTGTTCCCGCGCATGTCGGTGGCCGAAAACCTGATGATGGGTGCCTACACCCGCAACGATCGCGCCGCGATTGCCATCGACCTCGACCGGGTCTATGCGCTGCTGCCGCGCCTGACCGAACGCCGCGCGCAGATGGCCGGGCTGCTGTCCGGTGGCGAGCAGCAGATGCTGGCGTTGGGGCGCGCGATGATGGCGCGTCCGCGCCTGTTGCTGCTGGACGAGCCCAGCATGGGACTGGCGCCGTTGATGGTGCAGGCGGTGTTCGACATCATTCGCCAGATCGCCGCGAGCGGCGTCGCAGTGCTGCTGGTCGAACAGAACGCGCACCTGGCGCTGAAAACCTGCGCGCGCGGCTATGTGCTGGAAACCGGGGCGATCACGCTGAGCGGCGATGCCGCCGAGCTGGCGGCCAACCCGGCGGTGCGCCACGCCTATCTGGGCGAATGAGGGTTTGAGCTGAAGCGGTACAGCTGACGCTCGGTCAGCACCGCGTCCAGCGGCATGTCCCACGGGTCGTGCGGCAGGCTTTCCACCCGCTGGCATTCATAGGCAATGCCCACCAGGCGCGGCTTGCGCCAACTGCGTCGATGCCGCATGAACGCCAGCGTGGCATCGTAAAAGCCGCCGCCCATTCCCAGCCGGTAACCCTGGTGATCGAACCCCACCAGCGGCATCAGCAGCAGGTCGAGCTGGCGCGCGCGCAAGGGGTGCGCATCCAGCGGTTCGGCGATGCCGTAGCGATTGTTTGTCATGCGCGTGTTGTCGCGCACCCGCGCGAAGCGCATCACCCGCCCGCGCGGCGGCAACACCGGCAGATAACATTCGCGCCGCATCCACAGCACCTGATTGAGCAGCAGCCGCGCGTCGAATTCGCCGCCATGCGGCAGATACAGACCGATGCGCTTGGCGCGCAGCAACAGCCCATGGCGCAGCGCCAGCCGCAGAGACGCGCGCGCGGCCTGACGGCGGGCGGCCGGATCAAGCGCGTTGCGTGCCGCCTTGAGCTGGCGTCTGAGGGTGGATTTGTTCATGAAGGAAAAGAAAGGCTCCCCGCCTGTGCCGTGATGCGCCGCAGACTCTTGAACCGGAGTTCAAGACGGCCGCAGTCAAAGGCGCTTTGGGCACATGAGACGTGTCACGCGCACACCCGCACCGGAATAGCCCGCAGCCTTGCACGTATGCATTGGTTCAGAGAAATTGCAGCGAACCTCGAACACCGCAGGGAGCAACGCCAGTTTAGAAGAGTTTGTCCTGATCTTCCAGCACTGCGTCGAGCAGCGTGTTGCAATGTTGCACCCGTGCCCGCGCTTCCTCGACCAGCCCGCCGCCGCCCTGGGTCAGCAGGTCGTGCGCCAGGTTGAGTCCCGCCATGATGGCGATGCGCTCGGCGCCGATCACCTTGCTGGTGTCGCGGATCGCGTGCATTTTCTGGTCCAGATAATCGGCCGCCGCAATCAGCGCCGATTCCTCCTCGCGCGAGCAGGCGACCTTGAAGGAACGGCCGAGAATGTGGATATCGATGGAACGCGGGCCGGCCATCAGACGTCCTCCGGCAGGGTTTCGAGCAGCGCGTGCAGCCGTGTCTTGGCCGCATCCAGCCGGGTCGTCAGCTGCTTGTTGTCCTGCTGCGTGGCGAGCAGCTGCTGGCGCAGCGCGATATTGTCGCGCCGCAAGTTGTGGCACAGCTCGGCCACCTGGCGGATTTTGGCTTCGAGGGTTTCGAGTTCGGCGTGCATGGCTGCGACTATAGGGGGCGGCGTGCGGACGGTCAATCGCGCCACCCGACACGCAATCGCCGTACGCGCATATATAATCCGCGCCTTCAGGTGCCGAGACGGCTTTCCGCCGCCGAGGATAAACGGGAAACAGGTGCGCGGTTGCTGCCGCCATGCCTGTGCTGCCCCCGCAACGGTAAGCGCTAAACGATGCATCACATACGCCACTGGGCTCGCCCGGGAAGGCGATGCATTTCAGGCGCGAGCCCGGATACCGGCCTGAGCCCTGTCGATTGAAGACGGCGGATCGTGCAATGCGCCTGCGGGGAACCGGGCGCCCAACCGGAAGCTCATCATGCGTCAAACCACACTCGCGTTCGCCCTGGGCGCTGCGTTCATTGCGTCCGCCCATGCGGAAACCCTGCCGGAATACGTCGGGGAAACCATCGTCGTGACGCCTTCCCGGTTTCCGCAAGCCTTGTCCGGCCAGACCGCCAGCACCACGGTGATTACCCAGCAGGACATTGCGAACAGCCCGCAGACCACGCTGCCCGGCATCCTGGCGGAGCAGGCCGGGATCGGCATGCGCGATCTGTTCGGCAACAATGCGGCCGCCAGCACGGTCGACATGCGCGGCTTTGGCGCCGCCGCCGGCCAGAACACCCTGATCCTGCTGGATGGTCGCCGCCTCAACGATATCGACCTTTCAGAAGTCGACTGGTCGGCGCTGCCGCTTTCCGCCATCGAGCGCATCGAAATCGTGCGCGGCGGCTCCAGCGTGCTGCATGGCGCGGGCGCGGTGGCGGGCGTCATCAACATCATCACGCGTTCCCCGCTGGGGCTGCCGAACCAGGTGTCGGGCAAGGTGCAGGCGGGCAGTTTCAACACCCAGGATTACCAGCTGAGCGGCAACTATGCCGGCGAGACGGGCGGCATCCGGCTGACGGCCGACCATTACCGCTCCGACGGCTGGCGCGACAACAACCAGAACACGCAAAGCAGCCTCAACGGCGATGCGCGATTCAAACACGAGCTGGGCGAACTGGTGTTCAAGTTCGGCGGCGCTACCCAGGATCTGCGCCTGCCCGGCCCGCGAACGGTCGATTCCAGTATTGGCCTGAACCAGCTCGAAACCGATCCGCAGGGCACCAGCACGCCGCTCGACTGGGCGAAGCGCGAGGGCTATCAGGCGGGGCTGAGCAACCGCTTCGATTTCGGACGCAACGAACTGATGCTCGATCTGGACTATCGCAACAAGCAGCAGCAGTCCTATTTCGACTTCGGCGGCTATCCCGATTACCGCGATGCCAATCTCGATATGTGGAGCTTTTCGCCGCGCGTCCGGCTGCCATTCGATACCGGCGGCATCGCGCATAACCTGATTCTGGGCGTCGACTTCCAGTGGTGGGACTACCGGCTGCGCACCTCGAATGCCGAGGCCAATATCGGCAGCCCGATCAATCGCGTGACGGCCGACCAGAATTCGACCGGCCTGTATCTGCGGGACGAAATGCAATTGAACCCGGCCACGCGCCTCACTGCGGGCGGCCGCTACGAGTGGTTCGAGATCAAGGCGACGGACCAGTACGACGCCACGGCGCCCGGCGCCTTCGGCAGCAGTGCGTTGCCGGGCAGTCAGGACGAGCCGCAATATGCCCTGGAGTTGGGGATCAATCATCGGCTGAATCCGCAGCATGCGCTGTTCGCCCGGCTGGCGCGCAGCTTCCGCTTTGCCACGGTGGACGAAATTTATGAATATTCGCCCACCTTCAGTCACGAATTCCAGTTCCTCAAACCGCAGACCTCGCAGGATGCGCAAGTGGGCTGGGAATGGGGTAGCGGTTCAGACCGTCTGCGTGCCGCAGCGTATTACATGAAGGTGGAGGACGAAATCCATCTCGATATCTACAGCACTGGCATCGGCAACACCAATCTGCCGCCGCTGGAACGTTATGGCCTGGAGTTCGAAGCGCATGGCCGCGTCAGCTCGGTGGATCTGAGCGCGGCCTATACGCTGGCCTACGCGAAATTCACCAGCGGCTCGCTCAACGGCGTCCCGCTCGATGGCAAGGACGTGCCGCTGGTGCCGCAAAACAAGCTGTCGCTCGGCGCGGTATGGCATATCGACGAGCAGACCCGGCTGTCCGCCGACGCCAACTATGTCGGCAGCCAGCTCATGGATAACGACGAGACCAACAGCTTCGAGCAGCAGATTCCGGCCTATACCCTGGTCGATCTCAAACTGATCCGGCAGCTCGGCAACTGGCAGGTGTCAGCCGCGCTCAACAACCTGTTTGACGAAGACTATTACACTTACGCCATCCACAGCGCGTTCAACGTCGACCGCTTCAATGCCTATCCCCTGCCGGGGCGCAATGGCTGGGTGAGCGTGGAATACACATTCAAGTAAACGGCATACCGGGGTGACCATGCAGGACGATTCGAAAAATACCCGTCACGCGGAACGCATGGCGCGCAAGAAGGCGGTGATCGATGCCGCCATCGCCGCCGCCACCGACGAGCGCGGGCTGCTCATCGTCATCACCGGCAACGGCAAGGGCAAGAGCACCTCGGCGTTCGGCACCGTGGCGCGCGCGCTCGGCCACGGGATGAAGGTCGGCGTGTGCCAGTTCATCAAAAGCCGCACCGACACCGGCGAGGAAGCCTTTCTCGGCAAGCAGCCGGGAGTGGAGTGGCATGTGCTGGGCGACGGCTTCACCTGGGATACGCAAAACCGCGAGCAGGACATCGCCACCGCGCAGCGCGGCTGGGCGGTGGCGGCGCGCATGCTCATCGACCCGTCGTATCAACTGGTGGTGCTGGACGAACTGACCTATCTGCTGAGCTACGGCTATCTCGACAGCGACACGGTGCTGGATGCACTGGCGCAGCGGCCGCCGATGCAGCATGTCATCGTCACCGGGCGCGTCGCGCCGGATGCGCTGATCGAGCTGGCCGATACCGTGTCGGTGATCGCCGACGAAAAACATGCCTACCGCGCGGGGGTCAAGGCGCAGCGCGGAATCGATCTGTAAACGCCGTACCGCAAACCCCTTGATCGATTGCGTGTCGGGTTTTTTTACATGCAGCCGAACCTGATCCCGGAATGATTTCAATGAGAAATCATGATTGATATCATGGGTATATCGGGGTTTTCCTTTGGGTTTGGGCTTGCGGGTAAACGTCGGGATTTTTTACAGCCATCAGTCAGCCAAAATTCAAGCCATTGTTTTTGCTTATGGAAAATATCGAGGCATATAATTTGCATGAATACCGGCCGTGCATGAATACGGCACACAAAACATAAAAATCCGAGGAGAGTTCCATGAGCGCCCAGCCTAAACAGCTTGCCCTTGCGGTCATTGCCGCACTGGGCAGCACATCCGCGTTCGCATTGGTCGGCGGCAGCGTGGATGCCAATACCGCCACTTCGCCCTGGGCGGGGGTGGGGGCAATCACCATCAACGGCGGCGTCTATTCCGGCGCCTTGATCGACAGCACGCATGTGCTGACCGCTGCGCATGTGGTGAGCGGTCAGGTGGGCACCCCGGGCAACGTCAACTTCTCGCTCAATGTGGGCGGTGACCTGACGCAAACCCTCGGCGCCACGGCGATTGCGGTGTTCCCCGGATACACCGGCACCAGCCCGGGCGCAGACGGCGTCTGGCACGACGATCTGGCGATCATCACGCTGGGCACGCCGGTGACCGGCGCGGTACCGACGTATGGCCTGTATGGCGGCAGTTTGGGCGGCAAGACCATCACGATGGTTGGCTATGGCGGCGGCGGCGATGGCGTCAACGGCGTCACCGTCGGTTCGAACGCGAGCGTCAAGCGGGTGGGGCAAAATCGGGTGGATCGGCTGCTGGTGGACGATGATGGCGGGACGGCCAATGAAGTCTTCGAGTTCGACTTTGACGGCCCGACCAAGTCGACCAATGTGTTCGGCTCGGGCAGCCGGTCGTCTAACTTGACGCTGGGCGCAACCATCGAAGCGCAATACGCCGGAGGCGATTCCGGTAGTCCGGTGTTCATCAAGGACAAGGGTGTGTGGAAGATCGCAGGGATCGGCATCTTCAACGGCGGCACCAGCCTGTCCGGTGGCAGCAACATCAAATTTGGCTCCATCGGCGGCGGCACGATCGTGGCGCCCTACCTGTCCTGGATCGGGTCCACGCTGACGGCATCCGCCGCGGCGGGAGGTTCCGGCACGTCGTTGCTTGGCGCGGCGGCGCCCGTTCCCGAACCCCAGACCTGGCTGATGCTGCTGGCGGGAATGGGGCTGGTGGGAATCATGGTGGGGCGCGCCAACCCCGCCTCGTAAATCACAAGCTGCCGTGTGCGCCGCACGCGGCAGAAGGGCTATTGCCCGTCATGGCCATTATTCCGCAATACCCCGGCCACACAACGCAGACTTCTCCGAAACGAAGTCCTGCCGTGCATCGAGACCGGACATCCGCTGTTCAAGGAACATTTTCACCCCTCGTCTGCCGTTTTTACCGAATCCTGGTTGGAGGCGGTGCGGGATTGCGCACGAAGGGTTGGTGAGGCGCTTGTGTGGGCTGGATAGCATTCGAAGTGCGATGTTCTAGACTTGAGCGAAGCAGAAATAAAAAAATTCAATGTTTTAGTTTTATCGTGCGCCGACTGTGCCGGATGGTGAATACAGCCGGGACCATTGAACTCAACCCAGGATGCCCAACATGGACAAAGACATTCAGCAGTACACCGACATCGTCGCTGCCTATGCGACTACGGCCGGCCTGAAAATTCTTGCTGCGATTGTTTTCTGGATCGTCGGCCGCTGGCTGATCGGGCTGGCGGGGCGGATGCTGCAGCGCGTGCTGGAAAAACAGAAAGTCGATCCCACGCTGATGCGCTACATCGGCAGTTTCCTCGCGGTGACCCTGAACATCGTGCTGGTGGTCGCCATCCTCGGCTACTTCGGCGTGCAGACCACCACCTTTGCCGCTCTGGTCGCCGGCATCGGCATCGCCATCGGTGCGGCGTGGGGCGGGCTGCTGTCCAACTTCGCCGCCGGTGCGTTTCTGATCGTGCTGAAACCCTTCAAGGTGGGCGACTTCGTCACCGCAGGCGGACTGACCGGCACGGTCAAGGAAATCGGCCTGTTCGCCACCGCGATCAACACGCCCGACAACGTGCTTTCCATCGTTGGCAACAGCAAGATATTCAGCGACACCATCCAGAATTTCAGCGCCAATCCGTTTCGCCGCGTCGAACTGAAATGCCAGCTCGCGGGCAACGCCGACCATGTCGCTGCAATGGAGTTGCTGCGCAGCAAACTGCAAACCATCCCCAACGTCGTCGCCACGCCAACCGTCGAAGTCGACATCCTCGAATTCAACCTGGTCGGCCCTGTGCTGGCGGTGCGCCCGTTCTGCCACACCGACCATTACTGGCAGGTGTATTTCGACGGCAACCGGATGATCCGCGAAGCGCTGGCCGAGGCCGGCTTCCCTGCACCGATGCCCGCGCAGTTGATGCTGACGCGCGCGGCCTGATCCGCGCGGCCGGATGAAAAGTGCCCCCGCAATGCGGGGGCACTTTTTTGCGCCGATGATCGCGCGGAGGCGTTCACAGATATTGAGTGCACGGCGTTGCGGCGACGCACACGGTCGTCCACCCGTCCCGGAACTGCGGCCAGGCAGCTTGACCCGGGTGAGCGGCAATGCAAGCATGCTCGCTGACTTTGCCCCGTCCGCCGCCTGCCTTGAATCCGCCTGCTTCGTCCTACATTGGCCGCTTCGCGCCGTCGCCCACCGGGCCGCTGCATTTTGGCTCACTGGTCGCCGCGGTGGCGAGCTGGCTTGACGCGCGCGCGGCGGGCGGACGCTGGATCGTGCGGATGGAAGACCTCGACCGTCCGCGCTGTGAGCCCGGCGCGGCGGACACCATCCTGCGCCAGCTGGAAGCGTATGGCCTGCACTGGGACGGCGCGGTGCTGGTTCAGTCGCAGCGCGACGACGCCTATGCCGCCGCGCTCGACACCCTGAAGGCGCTAGGCGCGGTCTATCCCTGCGCCTGCACCCGCGCCCAGCTTGCGCAGGCACCGCGCAATGCGGAGGGTGAAATCCTCTATCCCGGCACCTGCCGTGGCGGTTTGCCGCCGGGTGCAACGGCGCGCGCCTGGCGCGTGCGGGTGCCGGATGCAATCACGCGTTTTCACGACCGTATCCACGGCGATTTGCAGCAAAATCTGGCGAGCGAAGTCGGCGACTTTATCGTCAGGCGTGCCGACGGTTTGTTCGCCTACCAGCTCGCGGTGGTGGTGGACGATGCGTTTCAAGGCATCACCCACGTCGTGCGCGGCGCCGACCTGCTGTGGAACACCCCGCGCCAGATTTATCTGCAAACCCTGCTCGGCCTGCCCACGCCAGGCTATGCCCACGTGCCGCTCATCACCAATGCCGCCGGGCAAAAGCTGTCCAAGCAAACCTGCGCGCGCGCCCTGCCCGAGCACGGGCAGGGCGGTGTGCTGGCGCAGGCGCTGGCCGCACTTGGCCATCCGCTGCCGGTTGATCTGACGGGCGCTGAACCCGCCGAGCTTCTGGCCTGGGCTCGCACGCACTGGCAAATCGAAAACGTGCCGTTGCAGCCCACCATTGCCAAGCTCACGCCCTGACCGGACAATCCGTTCACTACTTACTGCTCACCGCTTACCAGAAAATGGCTCAACTCCCCTCCGCCGTCGATCAAGTCCTGCGCGTCCACGCGCCTTTTATCCATGCCGTGGTCAACGCGCTGCGCGACCGCGGCCAGTTGCCCGACCTGATGAAGCAGCTCGACGCCGCCGAACAGGCTGGCTGGCCGCGGCTGGTGGGTGCGCTGCGTCACGTCATCAACGGTCGCCGCGATCCCTCGATCAAACTCGGGCTGGACGAGGAAGACAGCATCCTGCTCGACGCCATCCTGCGCGGCATCGACAACCCCGCCACCTTGCCGCCGCTGGATGCCCAGCCTGACGGCAGCAGCGCCGCGCCGGGGCTGGCGTCGCTGATCGATGCCTCGGCACGCGGCGACGCGCAGGCGATGTCGGTGCTCGCCAACATGGCCGAGCAGATGGTCAGGGCAGGCGGCGACATGGCCGTGCTGGGCGGGCGGATGCGGCGGCTGGTCAACGGCGAGCGCGATGCCGATCAGCTGGTTGCCGGAATGGGTGCGCTGGGACGCGAACTCATGATCAGCCTGCTCGACGAACTGGCCAAGCTGCGGCCGCAGTGAGCCGCTTTTGACAGCCTCGCCGGGCATCGGCTAAAATGCGCGGCTTTTCGGCGTCCCGTGGTTTGGGCGCGCCGCAGAAAAAGGTGATGTAGCTCAGTCGGTTAGAGCATCGGATTCATAATCCGGGGGTCGGTGGTTCAAGTCCACTCATCACCACCAGTTTCCTGCCTGCCGCGCTGCCTTGTTTACAGTGCAGTGCGGTGGTCTCCGCCCCCAGTCTCTTCACTGTTCCGGCGTCTCATGAAAAAAATCTACATCAAAACCTTCGGTTGTCAGATGAACGAGTACGACTCGGACAAGATGGCCGACGTGCTCAATCTGTCCGACGGCCTGGTGAAAACCGACACGCCGGATGACGCCGATGTGATCCTGTTCAACACCTGCTCGGTGCGCGAAAAGGCGCAGGAAAAGGTATTCCACGATCTCGGCCGGGTGCGCCATCTGAAGCAGGCCAACCCCAGCCTGATCATCGGCGTCGGCGGCTGCGTGGCGTCGCAGGAAGGCGCGGCGATCGTGTCGCGCGCGCCCTTCGTCGACGTCGTGTTCGGCCCGCAGACGCTGCACCGCCTGCCCGAGCTGATCGCTCAACGCCGCGAGACCGGGCGCGCGCAGGTCGACATCAGCTTTCCCGAAATCGAGAAATTCGACCACCTGCCGCCCGCCCGCATCGAAGGTGCGTCGGCCTTCGTGTCGATCATGGAAGGCTGTTCCAAATACTGTACCTTCTGCGTCGTCCCCTACACGCGCGGCGAGGAAGTCTCGCGCCCGTTCGACGACGTCATCGCCGAAGTGGCCGATCTGGCTGAACGCGGGGTGAAGGAAGTCACCTTGCTGGGGCAGAACGTCAACGCCTACCAGGGCATGCTGCACGAGGGCGGCACCGCCGACTTCGCCTTCCTGCTGGAAATGGTGCACGAGATTCGCGGCATCGAGCGCATCCGTTACACCACCAGCCACCCGCGCGAAATGACGCAGCGGCTGATCGAAGCCTACGGCCGTCTGCCCAAGCTGGTGTCGCACCTGCATCTGCCGGTGCAGTCGGGTTCCGACCGCATCCTGGCAGCGATGAAGCGCGGCTACACCGTGCTGGAATTCAAATCGATCATCCGGAAATTGCGCGAGCAGCGCCCCGACCTGTGCCTGTCGTCGGATTTCATCGTCGGCTTTCCCGGCGAGACCGAAGCCGATTTCGAGGCGACCATGAAGCTGATCGTCGAGCTCGATTTCGACGCCAGCTTTTCCTTCATCTACAGCAAGCGCCCCGGTACGCCCGCTTCGGATTACCCGGACGACGTCCCGGCCGAACTGAAAACGCAGCGCCTGATGCGCCTGCAGGCGCAGATCGAGGCGCAGGCCCAGGCGGTCAACCAGTCCATGGTCGGCACCCGGCAACGCGTGCTGGTCGAGGGCCGCGCCAGGAAAAATGCGGCAGAACTCGCCGGCCGCACCGACAACAACCGCATCGTCAACTTCGCCGGGCAGCCGCGTTTGATCGGCCGCTTCGTCGAGGTCACCATCACCCAGGCCCTGCCGCACAGTCTGCGCGGCGAAGTGGCCATTCTCGAAAGCGCCGCCGTTTGAAAACCGATATCGTTGAACTGCGGCTGGCTCCGGAAGACAACCGGCGGCTGGCCAATCTGTGCGGGCCGATGGACGAAAACCTGCGGCAGATCGAGGCGGCGTTCGACGTCACCATCGGCCGTCGCGGCGCCAGCTTCCGCTTCAGCGGCGACGCGGCACAGGCCGAAAAGGCCGGCCAGGCGATCGAGCATTTCTACAATCGCGCCCATGACGAACTGAGCCTCGACGACATCCAGCTCGGCCTGGTCGAACTCACGCG
>JBAVFD010000158.1:0-2054 GCA_049588075.1 Thiobacillus sp. | reverse complement strand
CGGATGGCATCGCCTGCCTCCTGCGCCGCCAGCGGTTCGTCGCCCACCACCACGTAGAGCGCGGCCAGGCCGCGCGCAAGCTGATCGGGCAGGCGTTCAGCGGGAATATTCAACTGCCGCTGCCGGTATCGGGCTTGATCGCCTGCAAACGCCGCATGATCCGCAACGCGGCGGTGTCATTCATGTCGCGATACAGCAGCTGCTCCTCGGCTCCCTTGGCCAGCAGCAGCGAATCGTCGTAGGTCATGATGCGGTTCAGTTCGAATGCCTCGGGCGCAGCCAGCACGCGCCCTTCCTTGCCGCTGACGGAATAGCTCAGTTTCAGACTCACCCGGTATTCGGAAACCCGCCCGCCACCGGTCAAAGTGAAAATGGTTTTGGCGCGTTCTTCCTGGGTGATCCTGAGCACGGCCTCGGCCTCGCCCGCAGTCGCGGTCAGCTCGGTTTGCCTGTCTGCCGCCAGCAGGCTGCGCAAGCGTGGGTCCACCATGCTACCGGCGGGCGCTTCGATATACAGCCTGGCAAACGGCAAACTGCCGACGCGGCGCAGCTGGAAGCCGCAGCCCGCGGCCAGCGCGGCGGGAACAAACGCAAGGAACAGGCGGCGATTCATGCGACGACGTTAACCAGACGCCCCGGCACCACCACCACTTTTTTCGGTGGCCGGCCTTCCAGGAATTTCTGCACGGCTTCACTCGCCAACGCGGCGGCTTCGATTGCTGCCTTGTCGGCCTGGACCGGCACGCGCATCTGCCCGCGCAGCTTGCCGTTTACCTGCAGCATCAGCTCGATTTCGTCCTGCACCAGCGCGCCTGCGTCCACCGCCGGCCACGTCATCGCCGCACCCGGTTTGAGCTCGGCATACAGCGCCTCGGCGATGTGCGGCACCATCGGCGCGAGCAGGACGGCGGCGGCCTCCAGCACTTCCTGCCGCACGCTGCGGGTGGTGGCGTCGTCACCGTCCAGTTTGGCCAGCGCATTCATCAGCTCCATGACTGCGGCGATGGCGGTATTGAACTGCTTGCGCCGTTCGATATCGTCGCTGACTTTCTGAATGGTCTGGTGCAACTGGCGGCGCAGGGATTTGGCCGCTTCGCTCAACTCGCCGCCCGTGTAGGCCGCAACCACGCCTGCCTGCACGTGCTCATACGCGGTTTTCCACAACCGCCGCAAAAAACGGTGCGCGCCTTCCACCCCGGCATCCGACCATTCCAGGCTTTGCTCCGGCGGCGCGGCAAACATGGTGAACAGCCGCGCAGTGTCGGCACCGTACAAGTCGATCAGCGCCTGCGGATCCACGCCGTTGTTCTTCGACTTCGACATCTTTTCGGTGCCGCCGACGATGACCGGCTGGCCGTCGGTCTTGCACGCCGCGATGCCGTCGCGAACCTCGACGTCGGCCGGGTTGAACCAGGTCTTCTTGCCGTCCGCCGCTTCGCGGTAATAGGTGTCGGCAATCACCATGCCCTGCGTCAGCAGGTGGGCGAAGGGTTCGTCGCCCGTCACCAGTCCCTCGTCGCGCATCAGCTTGTGGAAGAAACGCGCATACAGCAGGTGCAGGATCGCGTGCTCGATGCCGCCGATGTACTGGTCGACCGGCAGCCACTGATTGGCGCGCGCATCGAGCATGCCGCCGTCGAAATCGGGGCAGGCGTAGCGCGCGTAGTACCACGACGACTCGACGAAGGTGTCCATGGTGTCGGTCTCGCGCCGCGCCGCGCCGCCGCATTTTGGGCAGGAGCAGTTGACGAAGTCGGCACGCTTGTTGAGCGGGTTGCCGGAACCGTCCGGCACCACGTCTTCCGGCAACACCACTGGCAACTGCTCGGCCGGCACCGGCACGTCGCCGCAGCTGTCGCAATGGATGATCGGGATCGGGCAGCCCCAGTAGCGCTGGCGCGAGACGCCCCAGTCGCGGAGCTTGTAATTGACCTTGCGCACGCCCTGCGGCGCGTTGAACAGCGCCGTCGTCTCCAGACGGGTCGCGACATGCTCCTTGGCCTCGGGAACGGTGAAGCCGTCGAGGAAGCCGGAGTTCACGAGCTTGCCGTCGC
>JBAVFD010000157.1:0-28463 GCA_049588075.1 Thiobacillus sp. | reverse complement strand
CCGCTGGACGTCGATTTCGACGTCGAACGCATTCTGGTCGCGCACGAGTTGTCGCCGGCCGACATGATCCTGTTCAAGAACGTGCACTTCGCCGCCTTCATCACCGATCTCGGCGGCACCACGTCGCACACCGCGATCCTGGCGCGCGGCATGGCGATGCCGTCGGTGATGGCGCTGCACAACGCGCGCGGCCTGATCCGCGACCACGATCTGCTGATCGTCGACGGCCGCGACGGCGTGGTCATCGTCAACCCGGACGAATCGGTGCTGGCCGAATACCGGCTGCGGCAGAACCAGTGGCGCATCGATACCGACAAGCTCAAACGGCTGAAAACCAGCAAATCGGCCACGCTCGACGGCACGCCGGTCGCACTGCTGGCGAACATCGAGTTGCTCAGCGATATCGATGCGGTGAAAGCGGCGGGGGCGCAGGGCATCGGCCTGTTCCGCAGCGAATTCCTGTTCCTCAACCGCAGCGACCTGCCGACCGAGGACGAACAATATGAGTTCTACAAGGCGGTGGCCGAGACGCTCGACGGCAAGCCGGTCACCATCCGCACGCTCGATCTGGGCGCCGACAAGCAGGCGCCGTGGGGCCATACCGTGGCCGACAATCCGGCGCTGGGTCTGCGCGCGATCCGCTTGTGCCTGGCCGAGCCGGGGCTGTTCCAGACCCAGCTGCGCGCGATTCTGCGCGCCTCCCATCACGGCCGGGTGAACATTCTCATTCCCATGCTGGCCAGCTTTATCGAGCTGCGGCAAACCCTGCAACACATCGATGCGGCCAAGGATTCGCTGCGCCGCGATGGCCTGAAATTCGACGAGAGCATTCCCGTCGGCGGCATGATCGAAATACCGGCCGCCGCCCTGTCGGCCGCGTTCTTTGCCGAACAGCTGGATTTTCTGTCGATCGGCACCAACGACCTGATCCAGTACACGCTGGCGATCGACCGCGCCGACGACAGCGTGGCGCATCTGTACGATCCGCTGCATCCGGCGGTGCTCAACCTGATTCAGCACACGATTCGCGCGGGCGACAAGGCGGGCAAGCCGGTATCGGTATGCGGCGAAATGGCGGGCGATCCGCTGTTGACGAGACTGCTGCTGGGCCTCGGCCTGCGGACGTTTTCGATGCAGCCAGCCAGCCTGCTGCAGGTCAAGCAGCAGGTGCTGAAATCTCACATGGACGAGCTGACGCCGGCTGCGCAGCGGCTGTTGAAGAACACCGATCCGGACAAGACGGCGCTGCTGCTGAATCGCCTCAACGGCTAGCTGATCGTTTAAGCGGCAAGCTGCGCGGCAATGCGCGTGAGTTCCAGCTTGTCGTGGCGCAGCTTGCCTATATCCTGCTTGATCTGCGCCATGCGGCTGTGCAGGGTGCCCATGTTTTCCAGAATCCGGTGCAGGCTGGCCAGCCGCGTGTCGAGATACTGCTTGTGTTCACGGATACGCGTCATGACGGGATCGAGCGCGATCCGCAGCCAGCGCTCTGCCTCCAGGTGCGCCAGCTTGAAGGCTTTGCGCGCTTCTTCAGCCAGCCCGGCATAGAAGCGCCGGATCATGAAACGCTTTTCCAGCAGCAGGTTGGCGGGGTCCTTGCAGAAATCCTCGGTCTCGCGCGTCAGTGCTTCCAGCCGGTTGCGATACGCCCCCAGATCCAGCCGCGGTACCTGCATTTTCGGCAAGTTATGCTGGCGATGAAAGCCGACATAGGCCCGATCGAGCGCATCCAGCATGTTGTCGGCCAGTTGGGTGGCCTGCTGGAGACGGGTATTCAACTGCTCGCTCAACTGGCGGATGCCGCTCGTCAGCCCGCGCGTGGTCAGGCTGGCTTCCATGGCGGCACGGCCGGCCGTGCAGATGGCGTCCAGGGTGTCTTCCGACAAATTCGACAGCAGATGTTCGCCCTGTCCCTTCAGCATTTTGCGGGTGATCTTGAACTGCACGGTGGTGGCGTCGTAGCTGTCCTTTTCCTGCTGCAGGCTGGCGCGGGTCTGTTCAATCAGCTCGCGGTTCTTGCCTGACAGCTGGGTCAGCTGGATCAGCTCGTCGCTGCTGCGCTTGAGACGCGCGGCCAGATCGACCCGGCTCTCGTCGAGTAGAACCGTCACCTCGCGGCTGACCGCGTGATACAGCATGTCGCGCCGCGCCGGGATCACCTGATGCACCAGCAGATATTCCAGCGACTCGATGCCGGAACGCACGCGCAACGCGGCATCGCCGCGAATCTTCGCCGCCAGCGCCTTTTGCGCCGACACGGCGAATACCCGGCTGCGCGGCAATTTCAGCACGCGCGCGGTTTCCTCGGCCTGGCGCTCGATGGTGGCCTGCACTTCGGCATCGCTCTTGAGCTCGTCCCACAGCATGTCGATCTTGTTCAGCACCGCCACGTGATAGTTGGCGTGACGATGCACATGTTTTTGCCAGATTTCCAGATCCGAGCGCGTCACTCCGGTATCGGTCGCCAGCAGATACATCACCGCATGCGCGTTGGGGATGACCGACAGCGTGAGTTCGGGTTCGGCGCCCAGCGCATTGAGCCCGGGGGTGTCGAGTATGGTCAGCCCGGCCTGCAACAGCGGATGCGGGTAATTGACCATGGCATAGCGCCAGGCCGGCACGTCCACCGTGCCGTCCGGGCGCAGCTGGTGGCGCTCGCTGGCATCCTCGCCGCTCCACAGTCCAAGCTCGATCGCTTCCACCGCGGGCATCGGCCGGGTTTCGGTGAGCTTTTTCAAGCTTTGCTGCATCTGCTTCGGATCGGCCGGATCGAGCGCCACCCGGCACCATTCGATCGGCATGTGCTTGAGCCGCGCCAGCGATTCATCGCGGCGGCGGGTTTCGATCGGCAGCAGGAGCAGGCTCGGGGCTTCGTCCGCATGGGCGAACAGTTCGGTCGGACACATCGTGGTGCGCCCGGCGTCAGACGGCAACAGACGCTGGCCATGGTCGGCAAAAAACAGGGCGTTGATGAGCTCGGTCTTGCCGCGCGAAAACTCGGCGACGAACGCCACCACCAGCTTGTCCTGCCGCAGGCTGGACGCGGTATCGGCCAGGCGCAGGGTGCGTTCGGCATCGATGCCGTGCTGGCGGTCGAGCCAGTCGGCATAGTCGGTGATCGCGGTTGCCAGCCGCATGCGCCGTTCGCTGTAGTCGGCAACTTCCTGTTCGAGGTGAATGCTCATATTTTTTGCTATTTTTTGTTGACACCAATGTCAAGCCAGGGTGCCGCGACGCCGCACACTGCCACTGTTTTCTGTCGCGAAGTCTCTCCCCGTACCAGACGTACCGCCGACTTGGGCACGCCCAGTTGCGCCGCCAGCCATGCCAGCAGGTGCGTATTTGCCTTGTTATCGACCGGAGGCGCGGCAATCTTTAATTTCAGGCGGCCGCCGTGTTCGCCGACAGCCTCGGTGACTTTGGCGCCTGGCTGGACGTGCAGCTCCAGCAGCCAGTCGGCGCCATCGCGGCGCGCCCAGACTGGAGGGGGCATGCCCCTGTCAGAGGGCGCCAAGCAGCAGGCGCTCCAGCGCCAGAATCGGCACCATCAGAACCAGCTGACACAGGATGAACAGCACCAGCGGTGTCAGATCGACCTGGGCGATTGTCGGGACGATGCGCCGCAGGGGTGCCAGAAACGGCTCGGTCAACTCGTACACCACCGGCATCAGCGGCGTGTTGCTGTTGACCCACGACAAAACCGCGCGCGCCAGGGTCAGACCGATAATCAGGTAAACCGTCAGACTCAGCAAGCGCACCACCGCCAGTCCCAGCATCACCGGCCATACCTTGCCGCCCGCCAGTGCAAACGGATAGCCGTCCAGCCAGTAGCCGGATGCCACCACCACCAGCTCGACCAGCCAGGCGAGCAGCAAGCAGGCCCAATCCAGGCCAAACAGCCCCGGCACCACACGGCGCAGCGGCTTCACCGCAAAGTCGGTCAGGGCGACGATGAATTGTGCGAAGGGATTGCGAAACGGCACCCGGAACAGCTGCATCATGAAGCGCAGCAACACCGCAATCACGAACAGATTACCCAGCGTCTGGATGAGGAATTTAAGTGCGCCTTCTATCATGCAAGCCGCCCCAGCTCGTCGCCCAGTTCGGCGCTGCGGCGGCTGGCCGCCTCCACCGCCTGGCCGATGGCCGATTTAACCGCCGCCGCTTCCAGGGCGGCAATGCCGCGCTCGGTGGTGCCGCCCTTGGAGGTGACGCGCTGGCGCAACAGCGCGGGTTCCTCGCGCGATTCCAGCGCCAGCTTGGCCGCGCCAAAAAAGGTTTGCAGCGCCAGCTGGCGTGCGGTGGCGGGCGCCAGCCCCTGCGCCACGGCTGCCGCTTCCAGCGATTCAATGCAGTAAAACACGTAGGCCGGGCCGCTGCCCGAAACGGCGGTCACCGCATCCAGTTGCGTCTCGTCGTCCACCCACACCACGCCGCCGACGGCGCGCAGCACCGCTTCGGCCTGCGAACGCGCTTCCTGGCTGACGGCGGATGGCGCGAACAGCCCGGCAATCCCGGCCTGCACCAGCGCCGGGGTGTTGGGCATGGCGCGCACAATGCGGTCATGGCCGCCCAGCCAGCGCGCGAGATCCCCCACCCGCACCCCGGCGGCAATCGATACCACCAGTTGGCTGGCAAGGCGTGACGCCAGCGCGGCCGCCACCTCGGGCAGGGATTGCGGTTTCACCGCCAGCACGATCAAGGGATGCAGCCGTGCCTGCGACAGATCGGTATGGGTCACCACGCCAAAGCGCGCGGCCAGTTGCGCCCGCGCGTCGGCATTGATTTCCACCACCTCGATATCGGTCGGCTGCGCGCCGCTGGCGATCAGGCCGCCGATGATGGCTGCGGCCATGTTGCCGCCGCCGATGAAGCTCACTTTATGCATGTTTGTTCCTCTCACCAAAGAGTGCCGTACCAATCCGAACAATAGTCGCTCCCTCCAGAATTGCGGCTTCCAGGTCGGCCGACATGCCCATCGACAGGGTGTCGAGCGGGTGGCCGCGCGCGACCAGCGCCTCGAACGCCTCCCGCACCTGCCGGAAGGCGGCACGCTGGGCGGGCACGTCGGTCGCCGGCGCGGGAATCGCCATCAGGCCGCGCAACTGCATCCCCGGCAACGCAGCCACGGCGCCGGCCAGAACGGGCAGTTCAGCCGTTGTCACGCCGCCCTTGCTGGCCTCGCTGCTGACATTCACTTCGATGCACACCTGCAAGGGCGGCAAGCCGGCGGGGCGCTGCGCAGACAGGCGCTCGGCGATTTTCAGCCGATCGACGCTGTGCACCCAGCTGAAGTTTTCGGCGATGCTCCGCGTCTTGTTGCTCTGGATCGGCCCGATGAAATGCCACAGCAGCGGCAAATCGCGCAGTTGCGCCTGCTTGTCCAGCGCTTCCTGCACGTAATTTTCACCGAATTCACGCTGGCCGCAGGCGGCCAGATCACGCACCGCCGCCGCGCCAAAGGTCTTGCTGACCGCCAGCAGGCGCACTGTCGCCGCGTCGCGCCCGGCCTCGGCAGCGGCACGCGCGATCCGTGTCTGCACGACATGCAGGCGATCGTTCGGGGCCATGACGACAGCTGTCATGCCAGGCTCAAGTTTGTGCGTTTCCGGGCCGTTATCCATTGCGATTATTATCTGTCAAAACCCCACTCTACCGAGGCGCACGTGGACATTTCCGAACTGCTGGCTTTTGCCGTCAAAAACAAGGCTTCCGACCTGCACCTGTCGTCGAGCCTGCCGCCGATGATCCGGGTCAACGGCGACGTCCGCCGCATCAACCTGCCGCCGATGGAACACAAGGACGTGCACCGCATGGTGTACGACATCATGAACGACAGCCAGCGCAAGGTGTACGAAGAAACGCTGGAACTCGACTTCTCGTTCGAAATCCCCTCGCTGGCACGCTTCCGCGTCAACGCGTTCAACCAGCAATACGGCGCGGGCGCGGTGTTCCGGACGATTCCCTCCAAGGTGCTGACGCTGGAAGAATTGAACTGCCCGCCCATTTTCAAGGAAATTTCCGACCAGCCGCGCGGCATCGTGCTGGTGACCGGCCCGACCGGATCGGGCAAGTCGACCACGCTGGCGGCGATGATGGACTACGTCAACGAGAACCAGTACGCGCACATCCTCACCGTCGAAGACCCGATCGAATTCGTGCACCAGAGCAAGAAATGCCTGATCAACCAGCGCGAGGTCGGCCCACACACGCTGTCGTTCAACAACGCCCTGCGCTCGGCGCTGCGGGAGGATCCGGACGTCATCCTGGTGGGCGAATTGCGCGATCTTGAGACGATCCGGCTGGCGCTGACCGCCGCCGAAACCGGCCACCTGGTGTTTGGCACCCTCCACACGTCTTCTGCAGCCAAGACCATCGACCGCGTGGTCGACGTGTTCCCGGCGGCGGAAAAGGAAATGGTGCGTTCGATGCTGTCCGAGTCGCTGCGCGCGGTGATCTCGCAAACGCTGTTGAAAACCAAGGATGGCAACGGTCGCGTCGCGGCGCACGAGATCATGATCGGCACCCCGGCGATCCGCAACCTGATTCGTGAAGGCAAGGTAGCGCAGATGTATTCGGCGATCCAGACCGGCGGCAATATCGGCATGCAGACGCTCGACCAGGCTTTGCAGGATCTGGTCAAGCGCAATGTGGTCGCATCCAGCGTGGCGCGCAATGCAGCGCAGAACAAAGATTCATTTTTGGGTTGAGGACTAAACGATGAACGCCGAAAAAACCGTCCACGACCTGCTGCGCCTGATGCTGGCGAAGAATGCTTCCGACTTGTTCATCACGGCGGGCTTCCCGCCTGCGATCAAGGTCGACGGCAAGATCACTCCGGTGTCGAACCAGACACTCACCCCCGCGCACACCAGCGAGCTCGCGCGTTCGATCATGAACGATCGACAGTGGGCCGATTTCGAGGCGACCAACGAATCCAACTTCGCGATCAGCCCGCCCGAAATCGGGCGTTTCCGCGTCAACGTGTTCGTGCAGCAGGGGCGCGTGGGTATCGTGATGCGGACGATCATCACCAAAATCCCGAAGATGGACAGCCTGAATCTGCCGCCGATCCTGCGCGATGTGGCGATGATCAAGCGCGGCCTGGTGATTTTCGTGGGCGCCACCGGCTCCGGCAAATCCACCTCGCTCGCAGCCATGGTCGGCCACCGCAACGAAAACGCCTGTGACCACATCATCACGGTCGAAGACCCGATCGAATACGTCCACGAGCACAATAAATCCATCATCACCCAGCGCGAAGTCGGCATCGACACCGACAACTGGTTCTCCGCGCTGAAGAACACCCTGCGCCAGGCGCCCGACGTCATCCTGATCGGCGAAATCCGCGACCGCGACACCATGGAATACGCCATCGCCTTCGCTGAAACCGGCCACCTGTGCCTGTCGACGCTGCACGCCAACAGCGCCAACCAGGCGCTCGACCGCATCATCAACTTCTTCCCGGAAGAGCGCCGCGACCAGCTGCTGATGGACTTGTCGCTCAACCTCAAAGCCTTCATCTCGCAGCGCCTGATCCCACGCAAGGGCACCACTGGCCGCGTCGCCGCCGTCGAAATCCTGCTCAACTCGCCGCTGATCGCCGACCTGATCTTCAAGGGGCATGTCCACGAGATCAAGGAACTCATGTCGAAATCGCGCGAACTCGGAATGCAGACGTTCGACCAGGCGCTGTTCGATCTCTACGAGGCGGGCATGATTTCCTACGAGGATGCGCTCAGGAACGCCGACAGCCTCAACGACCTGCGGCTGAAGATCAAGCTGCACGGCCAGGAGGCCAAGGGCCGCGACATGATGGCGGGGCTGGATCACCTCGATATCGTGTGAGGCATCCCGCCAATGAAAAACAGGGTGCCAGGCACCCTGTTTTTCATTGATGTCCCTGAAAAAACCCGGTTCTCATTCGGGATTGATCACGACTTTCACCTCCAGCCCCTGATTGCCCGGCAGCGCCTTGATCGCCTCGGCTGCAGCTTTCAGGGCGGCTTCCTCGCCACCGTATTTCACCGCAAGATGGTCGTCGTCCGGCATCGGTGCGCCGATCGACAGCGGGATGATCGACGCCTTGCCGCTGCCGGACGAACTGAAATCCGCCACCAGATAGTAGCTGCGGTAGACCTCCGCGCCGTCGTCGAGGGTGCCGGTGAGTCGGATCGATGCGGTAATCATGGCCAGTCGCTCGTCAGGGGGGAGGGGAGACGCGTCCGCCGCGCCCGGGTTCCGCCCTACCCATGGCAGGCCGGGGTTGCAAAGACGCTCGCGCATCAACAACCACGCTCAGTCCGCGGGAGTGGAGGGTTTTTTATCCCGCATCGACCCGGCAATCAGCTTGTACTGCAGAAAGCGGGTTTCGATCGGCCCGTTGAACAGCGGAATGCGACGGCTGGCTTTCAGTCCCATCAGCTTGGGCAGCAGCGGATCGCCGGAAATGATCCACGCGTCCCAGCCGCTGAAATTTTTCTTCAGCCAGTCGCCCAGCAAGGGGTACCAGTCGGCCAGATCCTCGGCCTCGCCCAGGCGCTCGCCATAGGGCGGGTTGGTGACGATGGTGCCCACCGGTGTAGGCGCTTTCAGCTCAAGCGCATCGGACACTTTCAGTTCGATGGCATCGGCATAGCCGGCGGCGGCGAGATTGTTGCGCGCCTTGTCGAGCACCCAGCGATCCTGATCCGCGCCGAAAATCGGCAAATGCGCCAGCGGCTTTTCTTTCGCGCGCGCTTCGTCCTTGATCCGCTGCCACAAGGCCGCGTCGAAGTCGCGATAGTGTTCGAAGGCAAAATGCCGCGCCCGCCCCGGCGCACGACACAGCGCCATGTCCGCCGCTTCCAGCAGTATGGTGCCGGCGCCGCACATCGGGTCGAGCAGCGGCGTGCCGGGCTCCCAGCCGGACAGCAGCAGCAGCCCGGCAGCGAGGTTTTCCTTGATCGACGCCGCGCTCGCCTCGATCTTGAAGCCACGCTTGAACAGCGGCACGCCGCTGGTGTCGAGATAGAAGGTCACTGCATCCGGGGTGAAGAAGGCGTACACCGGCACGTCGGGCGCTGAGGGGTCGACGCTCGGGCGCTCGCGTGTTTCCTCGCGGAAGCGGTCGCAGATGGCGTCCTTGATTTTGAGCGTGATGAAGTTGAGGCTCTTCAGCGGCGCATTCTGCGCGCCGACTTTCACCGCGATGGTCTTGTGCACATCGAACCACTCCGGCCACGGCAGGTCGAGCGCGGCGCGGTAGATGTGCTCTTCCTTGTGATAACGGGTGTAGCCCACCTTGCGCAGGATGCGCGTGGCAATCCGCGAGGTCAGGTTGGCGCGCATCTCGGCGGCGGCGTCGGCCATGAACAGTACGCCGGCAGGCAACTGGCGCACGATCTGCGCCCCGGCGGCGATGAGTTCCGCTTCGAGCAGCGCCTCCAGCCCGCGCGGACAGGTGGCAAAATGGCTGGCAGGCGGCAGCGCCTCGCGTTCGGGGCGGACGGGATGCGAGGCTTTGCTGCGACGGGTTTCGGGCTTCAAACTGGGCTTTCGGAAAAGATTAAAACGGCTTCACTACCACCAGCAGCACCACGGCCAGCAGCACCATCACCGGTATTTCATTGAACCAGCGGAACCACACATGCGATTTCGTGTTCTGTCGGGCTTCGAACTGGCGCAGGCGTTTGCCGCAGACATGGTGGTAGCCGATCAGCCCGGCGACCAGCGCGAGCTTCGCCCACATCCAGTTCATACTGAACGGAAAATACGTCAGCCACAGCCAGCTGCCGGTAACCACCGTCAGCCACATGATGGGCGTGACGAACCGATACAATTTACGCGCCATCAGCAGCAGGCGTTCGTAGGCCGCATCATGGGTTTCCATCGCCAGGTTGACGAAGATGCGCGGCAGGTAAAACAGCCCGGCGAACCAGCTGACCACCATCACGATATGAAACGATTTCAGCCACAGCATGGATAGACAAGCCACCGATCTATTAAACACAGCGAAGAAATGGACGCCAAGTCCGCTGACCCTGATTTTACTGGGTTTGGTCGCCTGGCTGTGGTTTCGCCCGCCCGCCGAGGTCAGCGAGGAGAATCGCGCCGTACCCCCCTGGCAGGTCACGCTGCCGGATGGCCGCGTGCTGACCAGCGATGCGCTCAGGGGCAAAGTCGTGCTGGTCAATTTCTGGGCGACCTGGTGCCCCTATTGCCGCAAGGAAAAGCCGGTGATCGACGCGTTCTGGCGGGACACGCGCGGCAAAGGCTTCGAGGTCGTCTCGATCAGCGTCGACGACCCGCCGGAAAGAATCGCCGCCTGGATGCAGGACAAGGGCTACGCCTTCATGGCCGCGCCGACCAACGCCTCGGTCGCCGCCGCCTTCGGCAGCGTGGCCAGCGTGCCGACCTCATTCATTGTCGATGCCGACGGGCACATCCGTCACAAAGTCGCCGGGCAGCTGCACACTGCGCGGCTGGAAAAACTCGTTATGCCATTGCTTCCCGGTCAACCCCATGAATGAATCCCGCCTTGCCGAGCTCGAAGCCAAGCTTGCGTTTGCCGAAGACCTGATCGACACGCTCAACCAGACGGTGATCCGCCAGCAGGCGCAACTGGATTCGATCCAGCAGCAGCTGCGCCTGCTGCATCAACGGATGCAGGACGCCGTGCCGGATCAAGCCCGCAATTTGCGCGACGACATTCCGCCGCATTACTAGGGCTGGCTAGACCGCGATCTTCACCACCACCTTGCGGATGAGGCCGGTACTCACCAGCGGCGCGTGCGCGTCTTCGGGAAAGAACAGGCAGAACGATCCGGCCGGGGTGGCGATCCAGCTCGACGGCGCATCGATGAAAAAGCGGATGTCGCGCGCAGCGTCGTAATCCGTGATGGGGTCGACGCATTCGGCCACCGGCTTCCAGCCCATCTCGTCGATGCCTTCGAGCACCAGCTGGATATCGATGTAACGGCGATGGCACTCCAGCTTGGCCTCCGCCCGCGTGCGGCCCGGACACGCTTCGACAATGGCAAAAATCTGTTCGCCCTGCACGCTGTGCCTGCCGGGCGCCAGCGATTTCAAATCGGTGCCGCGCAGGAATTCGAAGGCACGCGCAAACAGCGGATGCAGTGCCGCGTAGCGGTCGGAGTGGGCAAGGGAATCAAGAATCATGGGGGGCGAAATCAGAAAGGGGAACGATTTACTGTGCCGCTACAGTCGGAGGACGCTGAGGTGATCGATTGTCCCGCACGTACACCCCTTTGTCCTTGGTCTGGATATCGAACAATCCAATCACTTGATACAAATCCTTGAGCTTGGCGTAACCGTAGTTACGTGAATCGAATGATGCCTGCTTGGAAATGTGCTGGCCGACTGCACCCAAGTGCGCCCACCCTTCGTCGTCTGCGGCGGCTTCGACCGCTTTGCGCAACAAGCTGACAAGACGTGTGTCACATTTCAACTCCTTTGGGCTTAACTTGACCGCGGCAGTCTTGGGTGCAGGAGACGCTATGGCGACCTCCCCGATTTCATCCGGTACCTTGGGTTCAGGTTCCGCAGAGGGTCCCAGATTTTCCAAAAAGAGAAATTTGGAACAGGCATTGACGAAAGGAGACGGCGTTTTCTTCTCACCAAAACCGAACACCTTCAGGCCATTGGCACGAATGCGCATCACCAAAGGCGTGAAATCCGAATCACTTGAGACGATACCGAACCCATCCAGTTGCTTGGTGTAAAGCAGATCCATCGCGTCGATAATCATCGCAGAATCGGTGGCGTTCTTTCCCTTGGTATAGGCAAACTGCTGGATTGGCTGGATCGCGTATTCGTGGAGTACCTCTTCCCACGCATTCAGATGTCTGCTTTTCCAATCCCCATAAGCGCGCCGTATGTTGATGACCCCATAATTGGCCAGCTCGTCGAGTATTTCATCGATTTTACTGGCGGGGCTGTTGTCAGCATCGATCAACAAGGCAATCCGGGCTTCGTGCGTCATAGTCGACCTCGGGTCGGGTTATCCATCATCGCAGCCAAAGACTAACGGCTGATCGGCTTGTAGCGAATCCGTTTCGGTTTTGCGCCTTCCTCGCCCAGGCGCTGCCTCTTGTCGGCTTCGTATTCCTGGTAGTTGCCGGGGAAGAACACCACCTGCGAATCGCCTTCGAACGCGAGGATGTGGGTGGCGATGCGGTCGAGGAACCAGCGGTCGTGCGAGATCACCAGCACGCAGCCGGCGAATTCCAGCAGCGCATCCTCCAGCGCGCGCAGGGTTTCCACATCGAGATCGTTCGACGGTTCATCGAGCAGCAGCACGTTGCCGCCGGCGATCAGGGTCTTCGCCAGATGCAGGCGTCCGCGCTCGCCGCCGGACAGATTGCCGACCCGCTTCTGCTGGTCGCCGCCCTTGAAATTGAAGCGGCCGAGGTAGGCGCGTGACGGGATTTCGTAGCGGCCGACGGTGAGGATGTCGCGGCCTTCGGCCACTTCGTCGAACACGGTCTTGTCGGCCACAAGTGCATCGCGGCTCTGGTCGACATAGGCCAGCTTAACCGTCTGGCCGATTTCAACTTCACCGGAATCGGGCTTTTCCAGGCCGGTGATCATCTTGAAGAAGGTCGATTTGCCCGCGCCGTTGGGGCCGATGATGCCGACGATCGCACCGGGCGGGACGCTGAAGGACAGGTTGTCGATCAGCAGGCGGTCGCCGAATGCTTTCGACACGTTGTGGAAATCGATCACCTTGCCGCCCAGCCGTTCTCCGACCGGGATGAAGATTTCCTGCGTCTCGTTGCGCTTCTGGTATTCGACCGAGTTCAGTTCCTCGAAGCGGGCCAGCCGCGCCTTCGATTTGGCCTGGCGCGCCTTGGGGTTCTGCCGCACCCATTCCAGTTCCTGCTTCATCGTCTTGATGCGGCCGGCTTCCTGCTTGCTCTCGGTTTCCAGCCGCGCTTCTTTCTGCTCCAGCCAGCTGGTGTAGTTGCCCTTCCACGGAATGCCGTGGCCACGGTCGAGTTCGAGGATCCACTCGGCAGCGTTGTCGAGGAAATAGCGGTCGTGCGTCACCGCCACCACGGTGCCGGGGTAGCGCACCAGGAACTGCTCCAGCCATTCGACCGATTCGGCGTCGAGGTGGTTGGTCGGCTCGTCGAGCAGCAGCATGTCGGGGTGGGACAGCAGCAGCTGGCACAGCGCGACGCGGCGCTTTTCGCCGCCCGACAGGTTGCCGATCACCGCGTCCCACGGCGCCAGGCGCAGGGCGTCGGCGGCGATTTCCATCTGCGTGTCGAGGTCGGCCCCGGCGGTGGCGAGGATGGCTTCGCACTTGGCCTGCTCCTCGGCCAGCTTGTCGAAATCGGCATCGGGCTCGGCGTAGGCCGCGTAAATTTCTTCGAGCTTGTTCTTCGCTTCGACAATCTCGCCCAGGCCCGCTTCCACCGCCTGCCGCACCGTGTGCGTCGGGTCGAGCTGGGGTTCCTGCGGCAGGTAGCCGATGCGGATGCCGGGCATCGGGATCGCTTCGCCTTCGATGTCCTTGTCCACCCCCGCCATGATGCGGATCAGCGAGGACTTGCCGGAGCCGTTCAGACCGAGCAGGCCGATCTTGGCTCCGGGAAAAAACGACAGCGAAATGTCTTTCAGAATTTGCCGCTTCGGCGGCACGATCTTGCCGACGCGGTTGAGGGAGTACACGTATTGCGCCATGAATCTGGAATCCGGAAAGTGAGGGTTGGTCTGCGGGAGGGGGTGCCGGAAGCGGCTATGTCAGTTCCTTGTCGAGCAGGGCCCTGAGTTTGACGAAGTCGAGCTCGCCCAGTTTTTGTTCGAGGATCTGGCCTTTTTTGCCAATGATGAAGCTGGTCGGCGTGAGCTGGACATCGCCAAAGGCCTTCACCAGTTCGCCCTTGACGTCGTGCACAACCGGAAACGGCAGTTGCCGGGTCTGCGTGAAGTTGACGACGTAGCTGGGCGGATCGTAGGGCATCGCCACGGCGATGATCTCGAAGCCCTTGCCCTTGTATTGCCGGTAGGTTTCGATCAGGTCGGGCATTTCCTTGGTGCAGCCGGGGCAGGTGGTCGCCCAGAAATTCACCAGCACGATCTTGCCGCGCAGGCTGTCGAGCTGGATCGGCCGGCCGTCCAGCGTGACAAAGGTGGCGGCGGGCGCGTCGGGTTTGCTCAGCAGCGC
Organism: Thiobacillus sp.; assembly: GCA_049588075.1. GTDB lineage: Bacteria > Pseudomonadota > Gammaproteobacteria > Burkholderiales > Thiobacillaceae > Thiobacillus. Next base: position 14,290 of record JBAVFD010000157.1, on the reverse strand, counting down.
ATATGCCAGCGCAGCGACGGTCAGCAGGGCGACGGCGATGAAAATGAATTGGTTGCGTTTCATGGGGGGGGCGGTAAGTGGGGAAGGGGTTAGCGGTATGACTGGGCCAGCGCGACATAGTGCTGCGCGGAGTAGTTGAAATAGGCGATTTCGTCAGCGGTGAGCGCGCGCACCAGCTTGGCGGGACGGCCGAGATACAAATGGCCGGATTCGAGCACCTTGCCTTCCGGCACCAGCGAGCCGGCGCCCAGCAACACGTGTTTCCGGATCACCGCGCGGTCGAGGATGATGCTGCCCATGCCGATCAGGCATTCGTCCTCGATGGTGCAGGCGTGCAGGATCACCGTGTGGCCGACGGTGACGCGCGCGCCGATGACGAGCGGCCCGCCCGCCGGATGGGCCGGGGTTTTGTGCGAGACGTGCAGCACGCTGCCGTCCTGGATATTGCTGGCGTCGCCGATGGCGATTGAATTGACATCGCCGCGTATCACCGCGCCCGGCCACACCGACGCATCGGCGCCCAGGCTGACTTCGCCGATGACGGTGGCGCGCGGATGCACCCAGGCGCCGGAGGCAAGTCGCGGCTGGATGCCGTGATGGGGGGAGAGGGAGTCTAAAGCCATGGTTAGCCTGGGGTTGAAATACGGGGGAAGCGGGCACAAATTATAATCGCTGTACGCGACTGCTTTTCCCCCGCGCCCTCTGCGTCCCTTTGCGAAAGATTGTCCATGACTACCCCTGGTATGAATCCCCTGCTCGATTTCTCCGGCTTGCCCCGTTTTGCCGAATTCAAGCCCGAATACGTCACCCCCGCCGTTGACCAGCTGCTGGCCGACTGCCGCGCGGCGGTGGCACACGCGATGGACGCCGCGACGCCCGCCGAATGGGATGCCTTCGTCAGCCCGATGGACGACGCCAACGAGAAACTCGGCCGCGCCTGGGGCCAGGTGTCGCACCTGCATTCGGTGATGGATTCGCCCGAACTGCGCGAGGTGTACAACGCCAACCTGCCCAAGATCACCATCTACTACGCCGAACTCGGCCAGAACGAAGCGCTGTTCGGCAAGTTCAAGGCGCTCGCCGCCAGCGCCGGCTTCGCCGCGCTCAGCACGGCGCAGAAGAAGATTGTGGAAAACGAGCTGCGCGACTTTCGCCTCGGCGGCGCCGAATTGCCCACCGAGCAAAAGGCGCGCTTCATGGCCCTGCAGGAAGAACTGGCGCAGCTTTCCGCCAAGTTTGAAGAGAACCTGCTTGACGCCACCAACGACTACGCGCTGTTCCTCGACGATGCTGCCGAACTGACTGGCGTGCCCGACGACGAACTTCAGGCGATGCGCCAGGCCGCCGAAGCCGACGGCAAGCCGGGCTGGAAAATCACCCTGCACATGCCGTCCTACCTGCCGGTGATGCAGTACGCCGACAACCGCAGCCTGCGCGAAACCCTGTATCGCGCCTATGTCACCCGCGCGTCCGAATTCGGCAAGGCCGAGCTCGACAACACGCCGCTGATCGCGCAAATCCTCAGGCTGCGCCGCGAGGCCGCCGAACTGCTCGGATTCAGGAGCTACGCCGAGGTGTCGCTGGCGTCGAAGATGGCCGACACCCCGGCCGAGGTGCTGAAGTTCCTCGCCGACCTCGGCGCCCGCGCGCGGCCCTACGCGGAAAAGGATTTTGCCGAGCTCAAGGCCTTCGCCGCGTCCGAACTCGGCATCGCCGATCTGCAGGCGTGGGACAACGCCTACGCGTCGGAAAAGCTGCGCATTGCGCGTTACAGTTTTTCGGATCAGGAAGTGAAGCAGTATTTCCCCGAGCACCGCGTGCTGGCCGGACTGTTCAAGCTGGTCGAAACGCTTTACGGCCTGCACATCCGCGAGGACAGCGCGCCGGTGTGGCACCCTGACGTCAAGTTCTACACGCTCACTGACCACACCGGACAGAAGGTCGGTCAGTTCTATCTCGATCTCTACGCGCGCGCATCCAAACGCGGCGGCGCCTGGATGGACGACGTCATCACCCGTCGCCGTAAGGGGGGGGCAACGCAGACCCCGGTGGCGTATCTGAACTGCAATTTCGCCGCGCCGGTGGGCGGCAAACCCGCGCTGTTCACGCACGACGAAGTCATCACCCTGTTCCACGAAACCGGCCACGGCCTGCACCATCTGCTCACGCAGATCGAGGAACTCGGCGTGTCCGGCATCAACGGCGTCGAATGGGACGCGGTGGAACTGCCGAGCCAGTTCATGGAAAATTTCTGCTGGGAATGGGATGTGCTGAAGCACATGACCAGTCACGTCGATACCGGGGCCAGCCTGCCGAAAGACCTGTTCGACAAGATGCTGGCAGCGAAGAACTTCCAGGCTGGGCTGGGCACCCTGCGGCAGATCGAGTTCTCCAGCTTCGACATGCGCCTGCACGACGACTTCGACCCCAACGGCGGGCGCAGCGCGCTGGACCTGCTGAACGAAGTTCGCAGGGAAACCGCCGTCATGCTGCCGCCCGACTACAACCGCTTCCCCAACAATTTCTCGCATATCTTTGCCGGCGGCTACGGCGCGGGCTATTACAGCTACAAATGGGCCGAAGTGCTGTCGGCCGACGCCTATGCGATGTTCGAGGAGAACGGCGTGTTGAGCGCAGAAGTCGGCCACCGCTTCTGGAGCGAAATCCTCGCCCAGGGCGGTGCCCGTCCGGCGCTCGAATCGTTCAAGGCCTTCCGCGGCCGTGAGCCCACCATCGACGCGCTGCTGCGCCACAACGGCATGGCATGAGCGTGGTTGTTGCCGCATACGACTCCACATGGGCTTCAGCCCATAGTGGATCGGAGTCCTTTAGGGCTTCAGCGGCTTACAACCACGGCCTCCCCCTCGCGGGGACAACCATGGCCTGCCCCCCCTGCGGGTAAAGATTTGCGCCAGCCCTGCCGTTAATGCGGGTGATTACGTCTTCCGGGAGCCCGGCATGAAAGCAGGATTGGTCTTGATGGTGGTGTGGATGGCAACGGCAAGCACCACGCTTGCCGCTGCCCAGCTGTATCAATGGAAGGACGCGGAAGGTCGCACGGTATACAGCGACCAGCCGCCCCCGGCCAGCGTCAAAACCGCCCAGCAAAAATCCTTCAAGGGCAACGTCATCGAAGGCGGCGAATCCTACGCCGCCAAAACCGCGCGCGAAAAATTTCCCATCACCCTCTATGCCAGCGCCTGTGGCGCGCCTTGCGACCAGGCTCGCAAGCTGCTCGCTGATCGTGGCGCGCCCTTCAGCAACAGAGACCCGCAAGCCAGCCCCGAAGCCCAGGCCGAACTGAAAAAGCTCACCGGCAAACTCGGCGTGCCGGTGCTGGTGGTTGGCAGCGACAGGATCGACGGCTTCGAATCGGATCAGTGGAACGCCACACTCGACCGCGCCGGTTATCCCAAAACCGCCGCACCCGGCAGCAAGCCCGCAACCGCCGCCGCATCGGCTCCCGCAGCCGCCAAATAACGGCACTTCGCAGCGGCGGGGCGCCCTAGAGGATTCTTTTCAATACCCCCTTGCGGGGGACTCCGATCCACTATGGGCTGAAGCCCATGTGGAATCGTATGCGCTACACTCCGCGGCATGAAAATCGCCGCCTGGAACGTCAACTCACTCAAGGTCCGCCTGCCGCAGCTGCTGGACTTTCTCGCCACCCGCCAGCCCGACGCGGTGTGCCTGCAGGAAACCAAACTCACCGACGACAGCTTCCCGCTCGCCGAGATCGAAGCGGCGGGTTATCGCGTGGCGTTTGCCGGGCAGAAAACCTATAACGGCGTCGCCATCGTCAGCCGCGGTGAGCTGGCCGAGGTCAGCGTAGGCATCCCCGGATTCGAGGACGAACAGAAGCGCGTCATCGCCGCCACGGTCGATGGTGTGCGGCTGGTGTGCGTGTACTGCCCCAATGGCCAGAGCCTCGATTCCGACAAGTATCCCTACAAGCTCGCCTGGTACGACGCGCTTGCCGGCTGGCTGAAAGACGAGCTTGCGCGTTATCCCAGGCTCGCCGTGCTGGGCGACTACAACATCGCGCCGGACGACCGCGACGTGCACGACCCCGAAGTGTGGAAAGACTGTGTGCTGGTGTCGGCGCCCGAACGCGCCCGCTTTCAGGCACTGCTTGGGCTCGGGCTGCAGGACAGCTTTCGCCTGTTCGAACAGCCGGAAAAAATATTCTCCTGGTGGGATTACCGCATGATGGGTTTCCGCCGCAACCACGGTCTGCGCATCGACCACATCCTGCTTTCCGCGCCGCTGGCAGCCGCCTGCACGTCGTCGACCGTTGACCGCGAGATGCGCAAGCTGGAGCGGCCATCGGATCACGCGCCGGTGGTGGCCGAGATCAGCCCGGCTGCCTGAGCGGCAATTCCTCCGCCCAACCCGTTATCAGGGTTGCCCCCCGAATTCGGACTCGCGAACCTTCAGCGGCTGCAGCAGTCGTAACGGTCGAATCAAACCATCGTGTCGTAGACATTCCCGCAGGAATCGCCACAGGAATCAAACATGCAAGAACTGAACGAAAGCTGGGTCGCCCTGAAATCAGGCGGAATCATCATCCTGCCCTTATCCGTGCTGGCCGTCATCGCCCTCGCCATCATGCTGGAGAAATCGTTTTTGTACTGGCGCTTCGCGCGCCTGTCTTCCGACGTGCTGAATCTGGTCGAGACCTATGGCTTCGCCTGGAATGATCTGGAAAAAATCCTGTCGGGGCTGAGCAGCCGCCACTATTACAAGCGGTTTTTTGACGTGGTGATCACCAACCGGCATCACCCCTCGTGGTGGACCGAATCACGGGCGGCCGATGAAGCCCAGTTGATCGAGGCCTCGCTTGCCCGCAGGCTGTGGGTGCTGGAGACGATCGTCACGGCGGCGCCCTTGCTGGGACTGGTCGGCACCGTGCTCGGCATGATGCATGCCTTCCAGATCATCGGTGGCGAAGGCATCGTCAATCCCACCGGCGTGACCGGCGGCGTGGCGCAGGCGCTGGTTGCCACCGTGATCGGTCTGCTGATCGCGCTGATTGCCCTGTTCGGTTTCAATTATTTTTCGCGCGTGCAGTCGCAAACAATGGATGAAATGGAGCGTCTCGGCACCCGGCTGATCGATCACATCCGTCTGGATCAGGAAGGCCGCGCGCATGAAACGCCGTAAACTGCGGGCGTACCGCAAGGGCCGGATCGAGATCATCCCGATGATCGACGTCATGTTCTTTCTGCTCGCCACCTTCATGCTGGCTTCGCTGTCGATGCAGAACCTGGATTCGCTGCAGGTCAATCTGCCGCAGGGCAAAGCCGAAAAGCTCAAGGCCGACCTGCCGCTGACGCTGACGCTGACCGGCGATGGCCACATCCTCGTCAACAAGACGCCGGTGACGCTGGAGACGCTCGCCGCCACGCTCAGGCCGCTGATCCACGACGCCGACCAGAATGTGGTCGTGTCTGCCGACAACGACGCGCCGCAAGGCCTGGTCGTGCAGGCCATGCTGCGGGCGCGGGCGGCAGGCGCAGTGCACTTCCTGATCGCCGTCAAACATCAATGACGATGTTGTAGGCGTGCCCGGAATGAAGTCGAAAGAACCATCGTTTGGGTGGTCCATTCCGCTGGCGGTCGTTCTGTGGCTGGCGCTGCTGTGGGGCTTCGGGTTTTTTCTGAAGCCGCCGTCAATCAATGAACCGCCTCCCGGCGCAGCCATCGATGCACGGCTGGTGGAACTGCCTGAAGCCAGGCCCGCCCAGCAGCAAGCAGCCGTGGCGCCACGCGCCCGGATTCCGGCCAGGCCGAAGTTGCGTGCGCCGAAGCTGGCGCCGCCGCGACCCGCGACGAAACCCGTTGTTCCGGCGCCGCCCGTGGAGAGCCAAACGTTGCCCAAGGCAGCGCCGCCGCTGAATCTTGAGCGCCCGTCCGAGTCTGCGCCCACCGACATGATGTCCTACATCAATGCCGCACGAGCCCGCCGCCAAGCAGAGGAAATGGACGCGGGCGGCAGCGCCCCGCACCCCAGCGCAGACGATATCCGCATGGCGAATATCCGTCGCAACCTGCAGTCCGCCGGGACCAATGGAATTTTCCAGATTATTGACATCCAGACACGCACGGCGCGGTTTTCATTCCGCTCCTGGACGACGAATGCCAGCAACCCGAGACGCGAGACCATCGATGTCGACGCCGGACCGGGCGGGGATATCGAACTGGCGATCGTTCGCAAAATGATCAGCCTGATACGCGATTACTTCAAGGGCGATTTCAACTGGGAATCGCAACGGCTCGGGCAAGTGGTGGTGTTGTCGGCACGCGAAAAAGACACGGCTGAACTCGAGGACTTTCTGAAGCGCGAATTTTTTGGCGTCGGAGCGAAAAACCAGGCGTATTGAGAAAGGCAAGGACGAAAAAAAGGCCGTAGACCTTGTTTTGCCAGGTTTAACGGCCTTGGTGGACTGCTTTGGATTGTCTGGTGGTGGGAGGAGGGCTATCGAATGATTAGCCAAATTACGCACCAGGCCTATGGGTCCTCGAGTCTAGATTTGAGAGTTACCCCCAAAGCTACACCCAGTGCCTCGTCATTGGCCCCGACAAATCGATAGGTGCGTTAAACGTGCTCATCCAGCCACGCTGAGAAGGCGTCGAGATCGTGTGACCAGAAAACCTGGACCTTGTTGTCGATCAGGCGTTCAACGTCTTTGGCCGCAATGACCCCCTCTAGTAGCGCCGCAGTGATTACGAAACTGCCCCAGTGCGTCCTCCATGCCTCGGCCTTTTTCAGGACGTCGTTGATACGTTTGACCGAGTTCGTTTCGTCGTTAGTGACCTTGCACTCCATTGCCAAGACCATGGTGTCGCGCAACCCGCATGCTACGTCCACTTCCTGTGGGGTGGCGGTGGCGGTCGCAAAGCGTGTCTTGTGCATAAAGTGTTTTGTTGGCACGGCGGCGCGTCGGTCGATGAGGCTGCTGGGGAGCCGCGTCCAGCCCTTGTCCATCAATATTTTGACGACCGCCTGTTCCTGCTTCGCGGCGAGCCGATTGCGCCGACTGGTCGCGACGGTCTGCGCGGCGATCAGCGGAGACAAAGCCAACAGGACTTCACGGATTTCGGAGCGCGTCGGCTTCCGTCCGTCATCGAGCCATAGAGTCAGACGGCGGTTGCGCCACTCGTTGAAAGTCGCGGCGACGGCAACTGCGTTAGCATCGCGGACCGGATTACCGCTCTTTTCGCTCGCCTTTGGCCAGTCGGGGCAGATGAGCTTGAACTGATCTTGGCTGATCGGCGGCGCCAAGAAATGCCTGAGCGCGAGCATGTGGCTGCCACTGTTGCGAAGGGCTGCCGGGACGTTTGCAAGAAAGTCAGAAGCGCGGAGTGCTTTCACCAAGACCTGTCTCGCCTCGCTAAGCCCAAACCTCCAGTCTTCGGCACCTTCAAAGGGATTGCGGGCCTCCAGGTAGAGACGTTTGGCTTCCGCCGCGTGGGCGGCATGGATTTCTTTCAAGTTCCTCAACGCCACTGCCTCAAATCGCGTTCGCTCGTTGAGTAGGGATCTTGGAAATCCGCTTTTGAGCGGCAGCTTTCCGCGATTGGCCGTTACGCGCCTCTTCTTTGGCCGTATAGCGAACGGCCTTCGCAAGTTTATCTGGCAGGGGTAGCAGCGCCAGATGGTCGTTGGCCGCAGTCGTCGGCTGGGAAGTAACGTGGTTCAACAATGTCTTCCCGACCAACTCCGCTAGAGCGGGAGGGACGGCATTGCCGATCTGCCTGTACTGGCTGGTTCTATTGCCCGCGAACACCCAAGACGAAGGAAAGGTTTGTACGGCAGCACACTCCCGCGGGCACAGACGGCGCAATCCCAAAACGGGGTCCTTCACCCAGTCTTGCTGGGCGCTGGCCGTTACTGTCCGTGCGGGAATAGCCAAGTCCGCTACGAAGGCTCCTTGTTTGTAACCCCAATGTCCACCGGGGCGGGTGGTTTCCGCCTTGCCGGGACTCTTGACGCCGGACCCTGGTGGCACAAGTGCCAGTTCCTGAGCCAGCTTTCCGGACGGCCGAATGATCTCGTCCGGCCCCAGAGGAGCGACGGATCTGAGGCTATCCCGAAGCGGCACCCACGGTTTCAACCCGTCTTTGGGGATCTTGGCGTGGGTTGGGATGGGGAACGGAGGGATGTCACCTGCGCGATAGCCGACGACGAATAGCCGCACACGCCGCTGCGGAAGTCCGTGATCGGCAGCGTTGAGGAGGGCGACCGTCGTTTGGAAGCCCGCTTCCAACAGGCGGTTCCGGATCAGTTGTAGCGCGGTTCCGGGGGTGCCATCCGGACCACGCGCGGTCAACAGCCCTCGTACGTTCTCGAACAGCAGCCAGCGGACGTCCAGTTCACCAGCAAGACGTACGAAGTCCACAAACAACTGTCCACGCGGGTCCTCGAAGCCGTGCTGGTGCCCCGCGCTACTCCACGATTGGCATGGAGGGCCGCCAGCGAGCAGCATAACCTCGCCTCTGCGGACGCCACCCTTGGCAAGGATATCTGCGCCGGAGGAGTGCCGAACGTCGGCCTGCTCAATGAAGGCCTCGTTTAGGGCCAAGGAATGCACTAAGCGACGCCCCTTGTTGAGGTTCAGCGTCTCGACGGCGTCCCTGTCCACGTCCGAGGCGTAATGACATACCCATCCTGCTTCTTCTAACCCGATATCCAGTCCGCCCGCGCCGGAAAAGAGCGAAACGAAGGAGTTGTGCGCCATACTTGCACCTACCTGAAAGCCTTCTGTCGAGTCTAACGGCTATCCAGGCAGACGCCAAGCTAGGAGACTTTTATTTCTTGCCTGAGCGCCTATGCACCGGTAGAGCGGCGATTTCGGCCACTATCCGGCCCAATTCGTCGGGCCGCTTCACTTGGCACTCCCAAATAACAACAACTGTCCAATCGTCCGCTTGGAGTGCCGATTTCACCTGGGCGTCTCTCTCCGCGTTCCTGGCAAATTTCGCCTTCCAGTACTCAGTACGGGTCTTCGGCACTCGACCGGCTCGGCAGTCATGACCATGCCAGAAGCAACCGTGGACGAATACGGCTACCCTCCTGCCAGGGAGGACGATGTCAGGGCTTCCCGGCAAATCGTGGGGGTGTAGTCGGAAGCGAAGCCCCGCCTGGTGCATTGCCTGCCGAACCACAATTTCTGGCGCAGTGTTCTCGCGTCCTATGCGCCTCATGAGACGACGGCGCTCTGGATCGACATCGGGAAACGGCTTGCCGCCCATTTCTAGCTCCTAACAAGCTGCGCGCCGACCCGCGCAATTCACGTTAGTGCCGGACGCAGGCCGCCTTATGTCAAAGCACGTCTTTGGCACTGCGTCGAAGGTTGCTGCCTGGCTTTGTGCTGCGTATAGCGGTATCAGTTAGGGCCATTGGGGGTAACACCCTCTGCCGGGTGGTTGGTTACTCCCAACATTACCCCCAGTTACCCCCGGGTTGCAATGGGCTGTACGGGATGGTCTTGGACGTAAAAAGGCCGCAAACCTTGAATTTATTGGGGTTTGCGGCCTTTGATGGACTTCACTGGATTATCTGGTGGTGGAGAGGAGGAGGATCGAACTCCCGACCTCCGCATTGCGAACGCGGCGCTCTCCCAGCTGAGCTACCCCCCCGACGCGGCAAATTATAGCGTCAGCGGCGCGCTGCGAGAAGGGATGAATGCCAGCCCGTATTTTACGGTGTGGGATGACCAGAGCGTGGCCGCTGTGCGCGGGATATCGGGTGACGGCTTAAGCCCGTAGATGAACGCTTTATCCAAGCCGTCGGACAGGGCTGAAATGCAAAAAAGGGGACCGAAGTCCCCGTTGATAGTGGCTTGACGGTCCCGGATCAGTTCGCGCAGCGATTCCTGCGACGAACCGCGAAACCCACCAAGCCCAAGCCTGCAAGCAGCATGGCATAGGTTTCGGGTTCAGGAACCGCAGCAGCCAGATTGGCTGCGCCATTTTGAGCGCCGAGGTAGTTGCCGAGATCAACGACTTTGTTGGGATCAAAACGGAACGGGTCGTTTGGATCAGTGTTGTTTGGATCATTGGGATGCGAGTCGCTGAACGTAACCAATGCTTCGTGCGTTTCCGGGTCGTACTCTCCGGAATATTTGTAGAACTCGTATCGACGCAGGATAGATGCGGCATTCGCCCCAACCGGTGCGCCATAACCACTTTCCAGTTGACCTGAACCTTCCACTTTCATGTCGACCTGCAGCAATTGCCACTCCACCTCGGTGACGGCCTGTTCGACTTTTGGATTGCCCCCAACAAGATCTTCCAGAGCGACCGGATCCTCAAGCTCCGTGGTGAACACCTTGACCCAGATGGCTTCGCCAAACTCGATATTGTTTTCAGGCGCCGGCGCCTGAATTTGTGCAACGACGACAGGGGGATTTCCAACGACAGGGGCGGGCGTCACCGTCCAGGCGGGCGCAGGCATAGAGATGACGCCATTGCTCAATACCCCCGGCGTTGCGGTTTCGAGCAGCCAGCTATAGGTGGTCTTGGTGGCATTCATGGTGGTACCGACCCCGAAGTGATCACACGGCGTCGCTGCGGTATAGCCACCCCCGGGAAGCATGCCGCCTGACCAGCAATTGTCTCCGGGCGTAGTGAAGGTGCCGCTTGGCGTGCCGTAATCCCAATTGCCACTGGCGCCGTCATACAGGCCCAGATAGGTCACTTTTGTGCCAAACGTCGAGCCGTTCAAATACTCGGTGATCGTGGGTGCCCCATAGCGCTCTACGCTTGTTGTCGGATCAAACCCGCGGCCGCTTGGAAAGCCGCGGCCCACACCGCCAAAGGTGTCGGTGATGTCACTGCTGTGCAAGCCTTCGAGATCAATTTCAAACCCGTGCGCAACCGAGCCCGTGTCATTGATGACGTCAAAATTGCCCAAAAAGCCAATAACCGAGGCCGAGCTCACGCCTGGCGCAATTGCCAGGGACACGGCTACAGCCATGGCGCACGATGTTGATTTGATCATGATGAAGATTCCCTGAATTTAAGCAGCGTGAAGAACGCACAACCATCCGTGACGGCCTCAACCCCCAACAAACGGAGGAGGGGGCTCATTTTGTGCAACGCAATAAAAAGATGCTCTCATCTTTTTATGGCGGCTGTCAATCCACCGCGTGCCGACCCTGGCATTTCCGGTATGTGCAGCGTCAAGCCGGAAGGAACTCAGCCTCGCCCATGAAGGCTTGGCGGAAAATTGTGCGTGAAACCCGAGCCAGAACGGATCGGCGTGTTGTGAGGAGGAGGATCGAACTCCCGGCCTCCGCATTGCGAGCGTGGCGCTTTCCCGGCGGCCCCTAGATGCGGGAAGTTATCGCTTCAGCGGTGTGAGGCAAAAAGCACGCTGAGGCGTTGCGGCAGATTGGGGCTGAATCGGGCTGCGAGCCAGCCGAGCAGCACGCCGCAGCTGTTGGCCAGCGCATCGAGCACGTCGGGCTGGCGGTCGGGGGTGAGACCTTGCAGCAGTTCGATGACGATGCCGAACAGCACCACGGCGAGGGCGAGTTTCCAGCGTTGTCGGATCACCAGCTGCGCCCACCAGAACATCATGACGGCATAACTCATCATATGGACAAGCTTGTCCATATGGCCGCTGCTTTCGTTCAGCAAAGGCGGCGTCAGCGAGAGCACCAGGGCGAGGACGACACCGAGCCAGCCGAACCGCCGCCAGATCGTTTCGATCATGTGCGGCGCGTCGCCCAGCGCAGCATGATGACGCCTGCGGCGATCATCGGCAGCGACAGCCATTGCCCCATGCTCAGCCCCAGCCCGAGCAGGCCTAGAAAGCTGTCGGGTTCGCGGGCGAATTCGGCGAGAAAGCGGAAGCTGCCGTAGCCGATCAGGAACACGGCGGAGACCGCGCCGACCGGGCGCGGCTTGCTGGAATACAGCCACAGGATGGCGAACAGCAGCAGGCCTTCGCCGGCGAACTGATAGAGCTGCGAGGGGTGGCGCGCGATGCCGTCGCCCGCCTGCGGAAACACCATGCCCCACGGCAGATCGGTGGCGCGCCCCCACAGCTCGCCGTTGATGAAGTTGCCGAGCCGCCCGGCGGCGAGCCCCAGCGGCACCAGCGGGGCGATGAAATCGGTGACGGCGAGCCAGCGCAGCTTGTGGCGATGCGCAAAAAATGCCATCGCGAGGATGACGCCCAGAAATCCACCATGAAAGCTCATGCCGCCCTGCCATACCTTGAGGATGTCGAACGGATGGGCGAGGTATTCCGCCGGCTTGTAGAACAGCACGTAGCCGAGTCGCCCGCCGAGGATGACGCCGAGCACGCCGTAGAACAGCACGTCGTCGAGCATTTTCGCGTCCCACCCGCTCCACGGCCGGTTCGCGATGCACCAGCGCCCGAGCAGGATGACCTGGGCAAAGGCGACGAGGTACATCAGGCCGTACCAGTGGATGGCGACAGGCCCAAGCTGCAGGGCGACGGGGTCGAATTGGGGATGAACGAGCATGAGGTGTCCGGGTGGGGGGTGGGGCGGGTAAAATGAGCGGCTGATTATAGATTGCCTGAGTGACTACCATGCCTGACTATCGTTCCTGGACAACCACCCGTGGCCGCAACATGGCGGGGGCGCGCGCGCTGTGGCGCGCCACCGGCATGAAGGACGGCGACTTCAACAAGCCCATCATCGCGATCGCCAATTCGTTCACCCAGTTCGTGCCGGGCCACGTGCACCTGAAGGACATGGGTCAGCTGGTCGCGCGCGAGATCGAAGCGGCGGGCGGCGTTGCCAAGGAATTCAACACCATCGCGGTCGACGACGGCATCGCCATGGGCCACGGCGGCATGCTGTATTCGCTGCCGAGCCGCGACCTCATCGCCGACTCGGTCGAATACATGGTCAACGCCCACTGCGCCGACGCGCTGGTGTGCATTTCCAACTGCGACAAGATCACCCCGGGGATGCTCAACGCCGCGCTGCGGCTGAACATTCCGACCGTGTTCGTCTCCGGCGGGCCGATGGAAGCGGGCAAGGTGGTGTGGGAATCCAAGACCATCAAGCTCGACTTGGTCGACGCCATGGTGTCGGCGGCGGATGCCAAGTTCAGCGACGAGAAGGTCGACCAGCTGGAACGCTCGGCCTGCCCCACCTGTGGTTCGTGCTCCGGCATGTTCACCGCCAACTCGATGAACTGCCTGACCGAAGCGCTCGGCCTCTCGCTGCCCGGCAACGGCTCGCTGCTGGCGACCCACGCCGACCGCAGGAACCTGTTCCTCGCTGCCGGCCGCCTGATCGTCCGCAACGCGCGGCGCTATTACGAGGAGGGCGACACCACCGTGCTGCCGCGCGCCATCGCCAGCTTCGACGCGTTCGAAAATGCGATTGCATTGGACATCGCGATGGGCGGCTCGACCAACACGGTGCTGCACCTGCTGGCGGCCGCGCACGAAGCCGGCGTCGACTTCACCATGGCCGACATCGACCGCATGAGCCGCCGCGTGCCGCACCTGTCCAAGGTCGCGCCGTCGATCCAGACCTATCACATGGAAGACGTGCACCGCGCCGGCGGCGTGATGGCGATCCTCGGCGAACTCGAGCGCGGCGGGCTGATCCACCGCGACCTGCCGACCGTGCTGATGAAGTCGCTCGGCGAGCAGATCGATACCTACGACATCCGCCGCACCGCCAACAAGGACGTGAAGGACTACTTTCGCGCCGCCCCCGGCGGCGTGCCGACGCAGACCGCGTTCTCGCAGGATCGCCGCTTCGCCAAACTGGACGACGACCGCGTCAACGGCTGCATCCACGATATCGAGCACGCCTATTCGAAAGACGGCGGGCTGGCCGTGCTGTACGGCAACCTGGCGCTCGACGGCTGCATCGTCAAGACCGCAGGCGTCGACGAAAGCATCTGGACCTTCTCCGGCCCGGCGCGCGTGTTCGAATCGCAGGACGCCGCGGTCGACGCCATCCTCGGCGACAGGATCGTCGCTGGCGACGTGGTGGTGATCCGCTACGAGGGCCCGCGTGGCGGGCCGGGCATGCAGGAAATGCTGTACCCGACCTCGTACCTGAAATCCAGGGGGCTGGGCAAGGTGTGTGCGCTGATCACCGACGGCCGTTTTTCCGGCGGCACCTCGGGCTTGTCCATCGGCCACGCCAGCCCGGAAGCGGCGGAAGGCGGCAGCATCGGCCTGGTCGAGGAGGGCGACCTGATCGATATCGACATTCCCCGGCGCACCCTCAACGTGCGCGTGTCGGAGGCCGAGCTGGCGCGTCGCCGCGCCGCGATGGATGCC
>JBAVFD010000156.1:0-31810 GCA_049588075.1 Thiobacillus sp. | reverse complement strand
ACGCTTCTCATCGCCTTTCTCAGCGTCGGCCTGCTGCCCGCCATGCTTCTGTCCAGCCTGGCATTCGTCAAGGCCCGCGAGGCGGTGCACGCAGAAATCGAACGCAATCTCGCCATCCAGGCGACCGGGGTCGCCGCGGATATTGACATGATGATGTTCGAACGTCTGCAGAACGCAGCCACCTGGAGCCACCTCGACATTATGCAGGACATGCAGGTTCACGATGTGGACAAGCGGCTTTCCCATTTTCTGGCTGACTTGCATACGGGCTACAAGGACGTTTACCTCGATCTGTCCTGCGTCGACCCGGCCGGCCGGGTAATCAGCAGCAGCAACGCTGCCCGGCTCGGCCAGCCGGCGCATAGCCGAGCGGCCTGGCAAAACGTGGCCCTTTCCGGTGCCGACGTCGCACTCGAATCGCCGACCGACGGAATGAGGGGCGCGCTGGTGATGCGGGTTCCGGTGGCGTCCGCTTTTGCCGACGGAACGCTGGGCCAGTTGCAGCTGACACTCGACTGGACCAACATCTACGATGTCCTGGACCAGGCCACTAGCGGCAGCGGCCGCTCGCTGGCCATCCTCGACAGCCAGGGCAGACTGATCGCTGCGTCCAGGGATCTGCGCGAGCGGGGCCTGCTGCTGGGCAATGCGCTCGCCGGTTGGCGCAAGGTGGCCAGCGGTCCATCCGTGTCGGTGCGGCCGGGGTCGCCGATTGTCGATTCCGACGTCATCGTCGGCTCTGCCGCCTCACGCGGCTACGCCAATTTCGCCGGTTTCGGCTGGACCACCCTGATCATCCAGCCGGTGGGCCAGGCGCTCGCACCGATTCATCGCATGGCGCTCATCTTCCTCGGCCTGCTTGGCCTCATCATGCTGCTGACCTTGTGGATGGCCACCTGGGTCAGCCGCGAGATCGCCCGGCCCATCACCGCCCTGACGGGATTTACCCGAGGCTACATGCGCAACAAGGTATTGCAGGCGCCTCCGGTCGCCCAGGGAGGCGAGGTGGGCGAATTGGCCGAGTCCTTCGTGCAGATGATCCGCGACATCGACCAGTCGCAGCAAAATCTGGTGCGCGCTTCGAAGCTGGCGGTGGTCGGCGAGATGTCCTCGGTGATCGCGCACGAAGTGCGAACCCCGCTGGGTATCCTCCGCTCCTCGGCGCAGATGCTGCAGCGTGAATCCGGCATCAGCGAAGAGGGGCGTGAACTGGTCGGTTTCATCGAAAGCGAAACCGAACGCCTCAACCGCCTGGTGTCGGCCATGCTCGACACCGCCAGGCCGCGTGCGCCGTCTTACGGGGCGGTGGACATGCACAGCCTGATCGGGAAATGCATTGCCATGCTGGGGGCGCTGGCCGACAAAAAGCAGGTCGTCGTGACGGCTTCCCTGCGGGCGGTCAATCCGGAGATCGAGTGCGACGAGGAACAGATCACGCAAGTCCTGCTCAATCTGCTGATGAATGGCTTGCAGATACTCGATCATGGTGGACACATCGAAATCGCGACCCACGATGACGATCGCCACCTGACCATCGAAATTGCCGATGACGGGCCGGGGATCGATCCTGCGGAGTGGGCCAAGGTGTTCGAGGCCTTCTTCTTCAAGCGCGAAGGCGGTATCGGACTCGGGCTGGCCATCGTGCAGCAAATCGTGATGTCCCATGGGGGTGAAATCGTGGCGGCAGAAAGCCGGCTGGGAGGGGCGCTGTTCCGCATCCGGCTCCCGCGCAAACAGGCAGGGGAAACATGACAGGCAGACAAATTCTGGTGGTGGACGACGAGCCGAAGATGCGCCGCGTCCTTGAAATCATGCTGCAGAAAATGGGGCACCGCGTGCTCAGTGCCGGCAATGGCGTCGAGGCGCTGGCGGTTTTTCGGGACCATGCCATCGACCTCGTCATCACCGATCTGCGCATGCCCGAAATGGACGGGATCGAACTGCTGGCCAGCCTGCGGGCGCAGGAGTCGGACGTCCCGGTCATCGTGATCACCGCGCATGGCACGATCGAAACCGCCGTGACCGCCATGAAGCATGGCGCCTGCGATTACCTGCTGCGACCGTTCGACATCGACGTGGTGGAACATGCGGTCGAGCGCGTGCTGAACGACACCGAGGTGGCGCGGCAGAATGCCTTCCTGCGGCAGGAAGTCGATCGCGGCTGGGATGCCTTCATCGGCACCAGCGCACCGATGCAGGCCGTCTATGAATTGATCCAGCGCGTGGGGCCGAGCAAGGCCTCGGTACTGATCACGGGCGAAACGGGCACCGGCAAGGAACTGGCGGCGCGGGCGGTGCACAATGCCTCGCCGCGCCGCGACAAGCTGTTTGTGCCGATCAATTGCGCAGCGATTCCGGCGGACATCCTCGAAAGCGAACTGTTCGGCTACGAGAAAGGCGCCTTCACCGGGGCGGTCAAGGAACGCATCGGAAAATTCGAACTGGCCGATGGCGGCACGATCTTCCTCGATGAGCTGACCGAAATGCCCATGGCCCTGCAGGCCAAGCTGTTGCGGGTGCTGCAGGAAAACACCATCGAGCGCCTGGGCGGCAACCGCGTGATCAACCTCGACATTCGCGTCATCGCCGCCACCAACCGGGATCCGCTGGAAGGCGTGCGCGAGGGCAAACTGCGCGAAGACCTCTACTACCGGGTCAATGTTTTTTCGATCGAGTTGCCGCCGCTGCGCAAGCGCAAGGAAGACATCGCCGGCCTGGTCGAACACTTCATTGCCAAGCACGGGCATTCGACGGCAACGACCCAACTGAGCCCCGGTGCGCTCGAACGCCTGCAGGGGTACGCTTGGCCCGGCAACGTCCGCGAACTGGAAAACATGGTGGAGCGGGCGCTCATCCTGAGCGGCGGCGGACTGCTGGACGAGCAGCATTTTCTGCTCGAACCCAGAACGGCTGACGCCCTACCCAAGGCGTCCGCCTTGCCCACCGAAGGCTCGAAGACAACGCCGCCGTTGAACCAGGCGGTCGAAGACCTCGAGGCACGCCTGATCGATGAAGCCCTGGCCCAGGCGGAAGGCAACAAGGCCAAGGCTGCCGCGCTGCTGGACATCAGCGAAAGAACGCTGTGGTACAAAATGAAGAAATACCGTCCCGACCAGAATCCTTCCTGAGCAGCGACCACCCGGGCTGTGGTGTTGCAACACCGAGCCCCTCTGGCCGTGGTGCCGATGGGTGCTAGCAGCAGCGAATTCCGTTCACCCGATCATGACCCTGCCGGCCAGACCGCCGCGTCCAGCCAGGCGACGGTTTGCTGCTTGCCCTGTATGACCGATACCGGTAACGCTTCGCCTTTTTTCCAGCGCGAAAGGGCACCCTGCTTGCCCGCACCCGTGACCACAAACCACACCCGCTGACTGCGGCTCAGCCGCGGCGCCGACAGGCTGACGCGTTCGGGCGGAGGCTTCAGCGCATCATGAACGGCCAGCACGTCTGCACCATCCAGGGGGTGGCCGGGGAAAAGGCTGGCGGTGTGGCCATCCTCGCCCATGCCGAGCAGCACCACGTCGAAATCCGCCACGCCGGCCAGCCATTCGGCATACACGGCAGCGGCTTCCTGCGGACCGCGCTCGGCCGGGATGGGGCGACGATTTTCGGGGGGAATTCGCGAAGCCGACAGCCAGGCTGCTTCGACCATCCGGCTGTTGCGCCCGGGGTGATCGACCGGCAGGCAGCGCTCGTCGCCGTACCAGACCTGCCAGCGCGCATCGCCCGCCTGCCGCGCGGCCAGTTCGCGGTACAGCGCGAGCGGCGTGGTGCCGCCCGCCAGCACCAGGTGAAACACGCCACGCGCCGCGATGGCGGTTTCGGCTTCGGCGCATAGCGCGGCGGCAAGTTCTGCCACCAGCGCATCGGCGTCGGCGAACACCCGCCATTCGGGCAGCATCACAGTTCGTTGCGCCAGATCTGGTCGTCGCTGTCGAACAGGCGGTTGGCATCAGCCGAGCCCCAACTGCCGGCAGGATAGGTCGGGATGTATTCACGCTCGACCGCCCAGTGCCTGAGGATGGGATCGACCACCCGCCACGCCCACTCGATTTCGTCAAAGCGCAGGAACAGCGAGCGATCGCCTTCGATGACGTCGAGCAGCAGGGTTTCGTAGGCGTCGAGCGTCTGCTCGTCGGTCTTCAGAAAACTCGCATTCATCTGCATCAGCCGCGTGTCCATGTCGAGCCCCGGCTGCTTGACGTGGATTTCCATGCGCATCGATTCGTCGGGCTGGATCGACAGCAAAATCCAGTTGGGGTCAATGGTCTCGAGCGGGGTTTCGCGAAACAGCTGCTGCGGCGGATGGCGGAAGCGGATCGCAATCATCGAGGTCTGGTGCGGCATGCGCTTGCCGGTGCGCAGATAAAACGGCACCCCGCGCCAGCGCCAGTTGTCGATGTAAAACTTGGCGGCGACGAAGGTTTCGGTGACGGAATTGGGCTCGACGTTTTCTTCCTGCTGGTAGCCCACCACGGGCTTGCCGTCGATGGTGCCGCGGGTGTATTGCGCACGCAGCGCATGCGCATGCACCGCACGCTTGGCGATCGGACGGATCGAGCGCAGCACCTTCACCTTTTCGTCCTGCAGCGCGTCGGCTTCGAGCGCGGCGGGCGGTTCCATCGCAACGACAGTGAGCAGCTGCATCAGGTGGTTCTGCAGCATGTCGCGCAGTGCGCCGGCACGATCGTAATAATCGGCACGGTTCTCGATGCCGATCGACTCGGCCACGGTGATCTGCACATGGTCGATGAAGTTGCGGTTCCACAGGGGCTCGATCAGGGTGTTGGCGAAACGGAAAACCAGCAGGTTCTGCACCGTCTCCTTGCCCAGGAAGTGATCGATGCGGTAAACCTGCTCCTCGTCGAAATGCTGGTGCAGCAGACGATTGAGCATCTGCGCCGATTCCAGGTCTTCACCGAAGGGCTTTTCGATCACCACGCGGTGCACGCCGCGCGGATTGTTGAGTCCGGCAGCTTCGAGGTTCTGGATCACCGCGCCGAATTCGGCCGGCTTGATGGCGAGATAGAACACGGCGCTCGAACACGCCGATTCGGGCGGCAGCCGTTCGGCCAGCGCGCGGTAGGAGGCAGCGTCGTTGAGATCGCCCTTGAAATAGCTGAAACGCCCAATGAAGCGTTCGAATACCGGAGTGTCGAGCGGGCCCTTGATCTTGTCCCTGAGGACTTCGCGCATGTGTTCGCGCCAGTTTTCTGTGGTCCAGTCACGCCGGGCAAATGCGATGATCATGAGTGCCTCTGCCAGCCGCCCGGCCGCCTCAAGGTGATACAACGCAGGCAGAAGCTTGTTGGACGCGAGGTTGCCGGTTGCTCCGAAAATCACGAACGAGCATGGCAGATTATCGGCTGAAGTATTTTTGGCGAGGTTCATCTCAGCCCTCCTTGACTGCGTGGCCGCCGAATCCCTGGCGCATCTTGGCGAGCATTTTCGCCGCGTAATCATTTTTGCCCTGCGTGGCGAAGCGCATCATCAGCGACAGCGTCATCACCGGCGTCGGCACGCCCTGCTCCACCGATTCGAGCACGGTCCAGCGCCCTTCGCCGGAATCCGCGACAAAGGGCTCGATGCTGTCGAGGCTTTGATCCCTGGCGAGAAAATCTGCCGACAAATCCAGCAGCCACGAGCGCACCACGCTGCCATGCCGCCACAGCTCGGCGATCTCGCTCAAATCGAGATCGAAGCCCGGCTTGGCTTTCATCAGCGCGAAGCCTTCGGCGAACGCCTGCATCATGCCGTACTCGATGCCGTTGTGAACCATCTTGACGTAATGCCCGGAGCCGACCGGCCCGGTATGCAGCCAGCCGGTGGCGGGCGTCGGTGCCAGCGCTTCCATGTAGGGCTTGAGGCGCGCCGCCGCCGCGTCGCTGCCGCCGAACATGATGCAGTAGCCGTTATCCAGCCCCCACACGCCGCCCGATACGCCGGCGTCGGCATAGTCGATCTGCCTGGCCGCCATCAACCCGGCGCGGCGCTGGTCGTCCTTGTAATAGGCATTGGCGCCATCGACCACCAGGTCGCCGGGCGACAGCAAGGGCAGCAGCGCATCCAGTGCCGTTTCGGTCGCCTCGCCCGCCGGCAGCATCAGCCAGACGATGCGGGGCACGGCGAGCGCGCCGACCAGCGCCGGGTAATCGACGCAGGCGACATGCCCCGTCTCCGCCGCCAGCGCCTCGGCCACGTCATGGCTGCGGTTCATCAGCGCGATCCGGATGCCCTTGCGCGCCAGCCGTCGCGCCATGTTGCCGCCCATCCGCCCCAAACCCACGATGCCGAATTCCATGCTGTGCTCCTGTGGTGATGTTCAATTGTCTAGCCAGTGTTCAGCCCGCGCAGGGAACGTGCCAGCACCAGTTCACGCTATGGCGCGGGGGTGACACGGCGATGGCCCGTTCGCTGCACATTGTGGGTGCAGCGCGCCCCAAATCAGACCAGCAAGCCCGGAAACAGTTTGCCCAGTCCGCTCGCGATCATCTCGATCGAAATCGCCGCGATGATCAAACCCATCAAGCGGGTGACGACGTGAATGCCGGTTTTGCCCAGCCGGCGCGCGATCATCGGCGCCGCGCGAAATGACAGCCACACCGACACGGCCACCAGCGTCACGGGAATCAGCAGGGTGGCCTGATGCAGCAGGTCGCCGCGCGCCGCGCCCGCCGCCACGATCACATGGGTGATTGCGCCCGGCCCAGCCAGCAGCGGGATTCCCAGCGGCACCACGCCGACGGCGTCTTTTTCTTCCACCTCCATCGCCTCGTCCTGCGTCTGCCGCTGCGGGCTGACGTGCGCCTGCACCATCGACAGGGAGAGCAGCAGCAACAGCAAGCCGCCCGCCACCGAAAAGGCGGCGAGACGAATACCGAAGAAGCTCAGCATGGGTTCACCGACAAAGGTGAAGAGCGCCAGCACGCCCATCACCGTCAGCGCGGCGATGCGCGCTGCCGAGTGGCTCTGTGCCCGCGTGTACCCCTGGGTCGCCAGCAGGAAAATCGGGATGACGCCGACCGGGTCGACGATGGCAAACAGCGCGAGCGCGGCTTTGACGAGTTCGGGGATGTCCATGCCGTGCATCATAGCCGCACGGCAGCGGAGTTTTCAGGTCCGGCGAAAAACCAGATCCCACACCCCGTGCCCCAGCCGGATGCCGCGCTGCTCGAACTTGGTGAGCGGACGCGTATCGGGGCGCGGCGCGTAGTCCGCCACGGTGTTTGCCAGCAGCGGTTCGGCAGAAAGCACCGCGAGCATCTGCTCGGCATAGTCCTGCCAGTCGGTGGCCAGATGAATGTAGCCGCCCGGCTGGATGCGGCTCGCCAGCAACTGCACCAGCGGCGGCTGGATCAGGCGGCGTTTGTGGTGGCGCTTCTTGTGCCAGGGGTCGGGGAAGAAGACATGCACGCCGGCGAGGCTGGCCGGGGCGAGCATCCGGGTCAGCACTTCGACGGCGTCATGCTGGATGACGCGGACATTACTCAGCCCGCGCTCGCCGAGCTGCTTCAGCAAGGCACCGACGCCGGGAGTGTGGACCTCGACGCCGATATAGTCGTTTTCGGGATGCGCGGCGGCAATCTCGGCCAGGCCTTCGCCCATGCCGAAGCCGATTTCCAGAATGCGCGGCGCTGGGGGTGAATTAGAGGCAGCACGACCGAAAGCGGCGTCGAGGTCGATCAATTCCGCCTGATACGGCAGCACGAACTGCGGCCCGATTTCGGCCAGCGCACGCGCCTGGCCGGGGCCGACGCGCCCGGCGCGCAGCACATAGGAACGGATGCGCGGATGCGCGCCAGCTTCGCTCATGTTATTTGCTGCCGGTAATCAGGCCGCTGGTGGGCGAACTGGGGCTGGCCTGATAGATTTTTTTCGGCATCCGCCCGGCGAGGAAGGCTTCGCGCCCGGCTTCCACCGCCTTCTTCATCGCCGACGCCATCAGCACCGGATTGCCGGCGCCGGCAATCGCGGTATTCATCAGCACCGCATCGCAGCCGAGCTCCATCGCGATGGTGGCGTCGCTGGCGGTGCCGACCCCGGCGTCGACGATCACCGGTACCGAGAGGCGGTCGATGATGATCTGCAGGTTCCACGGATTGAGGATGCCCATGCCGGAACCGATCAGGCTCGCCAGCGGCATCACCGCGACGCAGCCGATGTCTTCCAGCTGCCTGGCGACGATCGGATCGTCCGAGGTGTAGACCATCACCTGGAAGCCGTCCTTCACCAGCACCTCGGCGGCTTTCACCGTTTCGGCCACGTTGGGATACAGCGATTCGGCGTCGCCCAGCACTTCGAGCTTGACCAAGCTATGGCCGTCGAGCAGTTCGCGCGCCAGCCGCAGGGTGCGGATCGCGTCGTCCGCGCTGTAGCAGCCGGCGGTGTTGGGCAGGTAGGTGTATTTCGACGGCGGCAGCGCGTCGAGCAGGCTCGGCTGGCCGGCATCCTGGCCGATGTTGGTGCGGCGGATGGCGACGGTGACGATTTCCGCGCCCGAGGCTTCGACCGCGAGGCGCGTCTGTTCGAAATCCCGGTATTTGCCGGTACCGACCAGCAGACGGGAGGCATAGGATTTTCCGGCGATGACGAGAGGGTTCATGTGATTCAGGGACAAGGGGCAAGGAAAGGCCGGATCAACCGCCGCCGACCGCGACGACGATTTCCAGGCGATCGCCATTGGCAAGCGGCGTGCTGGCATGCTGGCTGCGGGGAACGATTTCGCCGTTTTTTTCGATGGCGATGCGTTTTCCCGTCAGTTCCAGCGATTCGATCAGTTGGGCGAGGGTCAGCGGCGCGGGGAAATGTCGGGGTTCGCCATTGATGCTTAATTCAATCACAACTTCCATCCAGGCGTGAGTTTCAGTATCACTCCGGATTCTACCCTGAAGGGTATGAATACCGCGCGGGCATCAGTTCAGTAATGGGCGGCCATGATGGATCAAGTTGCGCGTACCTCATGAGCTTGGGAAGCTCAGGTAATGCCACTATACGACGCTCGCACGACGATTCGTTACGGTGCGGAGTCTACCGTGTTGGGATCATCGCAGTCGATACTTCTCTACCGTGCTGGTGACACTATGGGGAGGGAGCGTGTTCAGGTTGATGGGGCAAAACGTCTCTTGTTCGGCCTAAGCTGCCGCTGGAGATTTGACCCGACTGCTACCGCTATGGATTCGTTACCGGACGTAGGCAAGGAAATCCACCGAACGTCAATTTTTTGATTTCCTCTGCGGCAGAACCCGACCCATGGCAGTCAGCCAGAGAGGCGAACCTAACATCCGGCTCTCCGCCGAAGCGCCCCCCTCGGTTCTATTGTGGTGCTGCCGCCTGCCGGGCCAGTGCGCGCATCAGCCATTTCAGAACTGGCAGACGACCATAGAGTTCTTCGGCGGCATCCCAGTAATCGCGATGCAGCGTCACATTGCCGTCAGTGGCAAAAGTCAGGTGGGTGGCACCGCGAATGGTGGTGGGCTGGCGTGTGACCGGCATGGTGAAATCCATTTCCCACAGGATGACAGCGTGCCCCTCCTCCCCCGGAAAGCGCCGGGTTACGCGAAAGCGCGCGCCCGGCAACTTGTCGAAGGTATGGCGCAGGATGGCGCGGATGGCGACAACGCCGGTGACTTCGTGGAAAGGATCCTTGAAGCGCGCATCAGCCGCATAGTAGGTGTCGAGCTCGTCCAGGTTGTTGGCGGACAGCTTTTCGAAATAGACACACAGGGCGTCGAGCGCATTCATAAGCCAGTGATCCGGTGGACAAGGGGGAAGTAGACGTGATACGGCAGCAGATTCAGCGCCTTCAGCACGCGGGTTAAGCGTTTGGGGAAATGAATCTCGAATGCCCCCGCTTCAATGCCGGCCAGAATTTCGCGCGCCGCTTCACCGGCTTCGATCAGCGCCGGCATCTTGAACTCGTTGAGATCGGTCAGCGGGGTTTTGACGAAGCCAGGGTTGATCAGATGCACTGCCACGCCTTTGGGCGCGAGGTCGAGGTAGAGCGTTTCGGCAAAGTTGATCAGCGCAGCCTTGGTCGCGCCGTACACCAGCCCGGTGGGCAGGCCGCCGTATCCCGCTACGCTGGCGGTGATCGCCAGCCTCCCGCTTCCGCGCTGTGAAAAATATGGCGCAAGCAGGGCGCTGGCATTCATCGCGCCGACCAGATTCACCTGCACCAGCTTTTCGGCCGCCTCGGCATCGAGTTCCCAGGCGCGCACAGGTTGATGGGTGCCGGCGTTGATGATCGCTACGTCGATTCCGCCAAGCTTGTTGCAGACTTCGTTGAACGCATCCGACAGGCTGGCGCGGTCGGTGACGTCGGCTGGTGCGACCTGCGCCTTGCCGTTGGCCAGCGCCATCAGCGCTTCACGCGAGCGGCTGGTGAGCGCCACCCGCGCGCCGCGCGCCATCAGCAACTTTGCGGTGGCTTCGCCGATGCCCGAGCTGGCGCCGATCAGCCATACGCGCTGGCCGCGCCAGTCGGCGAGTCTGTGATTCAGGCTCATGAACCTTTCCTGAAGCTGATCACGATTTCGCCGAGCTTGAAGCCGAACTTGCGCATCTCCGACTTGTTCAGCATCACTGTGCTGTCCATCTGGTACATCCAGTCGTCGAACTGCACCTCGTAGGTCTTGCCGTCCACCGGCAGCAGCAGGCTGTATTTCCATTGCAGTGCGTTGCCGTAGGCGGTGCCGCTGGCTTCACCCTTGACGTCGTCGGCGCGACCAATGTAGCGATGGGCGTCGAGCTTGGTGATGCGCCAGATGCGTTGCGATTTTTCGCCGTCCGACCAGTCGAAATTTTCGGTCAGCACGCCTTCGTTGCCTTGCCAGACACCGGTCATTTTTACCGTGAAGCGGCGCTTCACCTCGCCCGAACGGTCGGCAAAATAACCCCAGGCGGTGAGCGGGCCATTGAAGTAGGTGGCGATGTCGAGCGTCGGCGTCTGCGCGCGATAGGCTTCGGGCGAAACACCGGCGCAGCCGGACAGGCCAAGAACGGTACACAGGATGGCAAGCGGTTTTTTCAGCATGGGACGACTCCAGAGTGAGCGATTTGGCGCATGCGCCAGAACCAGGCCAGCGCGCCCAGTTTCATGACGATGGGCAGCAGGGCATAGGTGGCCGACAGCGCGAACAGCTGGTCTCCGCCGGGCCGGTAGCCCCAGATGTCGAGCAGCGGCAGCGCAAGGCCGGCGGCGAGCGCCAGGGTGAGCTTGGCTAAAAAGCTCATCAGTCCGTAATACGCGCCGGGCTGCGGCGCGGGGTCGTGATCGATCATGTCGGCGACCAGCGCGGGCGGCAGCGCGAGGTCGGCGCCGAGCGCGAGACCGGAGGCTGCGCACACCAGCGCATAGCCCGCCAGATCGCCCTCACCCAGCCAGAACGCGCCGATGAATGCGGCGATGGACAGTCCCATCGACACCAGCCAGGCGTCTAGCGTGCCGATGCGTTTGGCCAGCCGCACCCACAGCGGCAGGCCAAACGCGCCGCTCAGAAAATAAACCATCAGAAAGAGCCCGCTGTGGCTGGCGAGCTTCAGCACATCGTCGATGAAGAAAATGACCAGTGTGGCGGGCAGCGCGGCGGCGACGCCGTTCAGCAGATAGCCTGGCGCGAAGCGGGCGAACGCGGGGTTGGCCAGTGGACGCAGCATCTGCCGCAATCCAGGCGAGCGGGCGCTGCGCTGCATCGGCGGGGTGGCGACGAGGGTGAGCGCAGCAAAGACAAGCAGCAGACCGAGAAAAACCCAGCCCATGCGCGCCAGGCCCTCGGCCAGCGTGGCCGCCAGCACCGTCGGCAACGCAGCGGCGAGCACCACGCCAATCAGTCCGAAACCTTCGCGCGCGGCGAACAGCCGGGTGCGTTCGTGCGGCACGTTCGACAGGCGCGCGCCCCAACTGGTGTGCACCACGGTGGCGAGACTGTAGCCGACCGTGGTCAGCGTCAGCATCACGATCAGCCAGGGCACCACTGGCAGGCTCGTGGGCAGGGTAAAAACCCCCATCCAGCCCAGCCCGAGTGAAGGCAGGGAGAGGGCCACCAGACTGCGTGGATGGGGAAAGCGGTCGAACAGCGCGCCGATCAACGGATCGATGGCGGCGTCGAGAAAGCGCAGCGCGAGCAGGATTGCGCCGAGCAGGGACAGCGAGATCACGCCGCTGTAGAACGGCGCGAGGTGGACATACAGCGGCAGCGCCGCGAACGCGAGCGGCAGTCCGAGTCCGCCATAGGCCAGCAGACGCGTGCGCGGCAACGGACTCATGGCGACTTCAGCAACTGCGCGCGCAGGTCGGGCGCGCGGGTGGCGGGGTGGAGCCAGATTCCGAAGAAGGCCTCGGCGAATGCCTCGTCCCTGATCTGCCCGAGCTTGCGGGTGCCGCTGTAGAACGTCGCGCCGGCGCCGGGCATGCGCACGCCGATGAGGCGGTCGCCCTTGTCGACATCGGGGAACAGCGCGCGCATGTCCTTTTCCCAGCGCGCAAGGGTCGCCTCGGGCCAAGGGCGCTGGGCGCGCATTTCCTCGATCGAGCGCTGCGCGATGGCGCCGCCGTCGAAGCTGCGCGCGTAGACCAGTTCCAGCGCATAGGGTTGGCTGGCCGACCACACGCCGCCGGGCGACCACAAGGTGGCGTCGTAAATGCGCAGGCCGAAGAAACGCATGGTGCCGTTGCCTACCGCCTCGAAGTTGGGCAGGTGCGGCAGCGGGCTGGCGTGCAGCGCCGATGCTGCAAGCAGACAGGTTGCAGCCAGCGCCGTTTTAAGCCGCGTGTTCAAGACGGAATTGCGCGACATCGACCGATCCGGCGCGAAAGCCGGCCTCGCAATAAGCCAGATAGAAATGCCAGATGCGCAGGAAGCGCTCGTCGTAACCCTGCGCGCGCACGGCGTCGATCTGCTCGTGGAAACGGTGGCGCCAGCGCTTCAGGGTTTCGGCGTAATCGAGGCCGAAGCGTTCCTGCGCGCTCACCCTGAGTCCG
This sequence comes from Thiobacillus sp., assembly GCA_049588075.1. Taxonomy (GTDB): domain Bacteria; phylum Pseudomonadota; class Gammaproteobacteria; order Burkholderiales; family Thiobacillaceae; genus Thiobacillus. The sequence continues at coordinate 18,831 of JBAVFD010000156.1, read as the reverse complement.
GCGCGTGCGGCCTCCTCGATGAAGCGCGACGGCGAGGGCAGCATGCCGCCGGGAAACACATACTGCTGGATGAAGTCGGACCCGCTGCGGTAGCGCTCGAACAGCGCGTCGTCGATGAGGATGGTTTGCACCACCGCGCGGCCGCCCGGCTTGAGGCTGCGCTTGACGGTGTCGAAATAGGTTGGCCAGTAGGCTTCGCCCACCGCCTCGAACATCTCGATCGAGACGATGCCGTCGTACTGCTGCACTTCCTCGCGGTAATCCTGGAACTCGAACTGGCAGCTGCTGCCGAGCCGGGCACGGGCGATGCGCGCACGGGTGTAGTCAAGCTGTTGCTGCGACAGGGTGATGCCGCGGATCGTGTGGCCCGCCGTGCGGGCTGCATGTTCGGCGAAGCCGCCCCAGCCGCAGCCGATCTCCAGCAGCGACTGTCCGTCAGGAAGGTCGAGCAGGTCGAGCATGCGCTGGTATTTTCGGGTCTGCGCCTGCTCCAGCGACAGCGTGGTATCGCCGTCGAAGCGTGCGCTGGAATAGGTCATCGACGGGTCGAGCCACAGTGCATAAAAATCGTTGCCGAGGTCGTAGTGGCTGGCGATGTTACGGCGCGAGCCCTGCAGCGTGTTGGCGTTCAACAGATGGCGCAGGCGGTTGTACAGGCGTCCCCACCAGCGGCCGTAGATGGCGCGGTCGAGCGCGCTACGATTGTTTGCCAGCAGGCACAGCACGCCGGTCAGGTCGGCGGTATGCCAGGTACCGGCGATATAGCCTTCGGCAAAGCCGATGTCGCCCTTGCTCAGCACATCGCGGAACGCGCTCCACTGGTCGAATTTGAGGTAGGAATCCGGCGTGCCGTGGCCGACCGTGAGCTGCATGCCGTTGGGCAGCTCCAGATGCAGGCAGCCGTGTTCGATTTCCTGCAGCAGATGGATGACCTGGCGGGCATACCAGGGTGTGTTGCTGTGTTGCAGGGCAGCGCTGAGTGTGGCGGTATTCATTCGGTGACCTCTTCGAGTGGAGCCGCGGGCTTGCGGAAAAACGGCACGCGCTTGATGAACAGACGCAGGGCCTGCAGGTGGATGCGCGCGATCACGCCCCAGGTCATCAGCGGGTAGCGGAAAAAGGCGCGCAGGCAGGCGCGCGACGTCAAGGGTTCGAGCCGTCCCCACCAGGCGGTGCGCAGGGTTTCGCCGTTGCCGGTGGCGTAGTCGATGCGCGCGCGGAACAGGTCGGCGTGCGACTGGAAATGAAAGCTGTAGTCGCCGCGCACCGGGAAGAACGGCGAGACGTGGAACACCTTTTCGGCGTGCAGCGTGGCGCCGGGATCGTCGGTGCGCAGCAGGTAGACGTGGCGCTCGCCGAAGGTGTTGTTGACCTCGGCCAGCACCGCCACCAGGCCGCCGTCGGCGGCGTGACAATGCCAGAAACTCACCGGCTTGAAGGCGTAGCCGAGCACGCGCGGAAAGGTGGTGAGCCAGATCTCGCCGTCGGCGGCGAGCCCATGCTGGCGCAGCAGGCCGCGCGCCCAGGCCAGGCTGTCGCCGCCGTCGCCGTGGTCCGCTTCGTGAAAACTCAGCAGGTTGAAGCGGTTGCGCGAGAACCAGCGCGACTCGACATGTGCCAGGTCATGCACCGGCAGACGCACAAAATATACCGGGTAGTCGAAGCGATGCGCGACCGGCTGCTGTCGCACATGCATGACGCCGCCGAAGCCGATCTGCGCGGATGAGCGATCTTCAGGCCGCATGGGCGAGTCCCTGCCAGGGGGCTGCGGCATCGAACTGGCGCGCCACCCGCAGCGCGGAGGCGAGACCGTCCTCATGGAAGCCGTAGCCGAGCCACGCACCCGCCAGCCAGATACCGTCGCGACCATTGACCGCAGCGATCTGGCGCTGGATGCCGACGGCCTGGCGGCTGAACACCGGATGGCTGTAATGGAATTCGCCATGCACCAGCGCCGGATCGGTCTCCTGCAGCGGATTGAGCGACACGATCACCGGGGTCTCGGTCGGCAGCGGCTGCAGCCGGTTGATCAGGTAATGCACCGCGACCGGCCGCTCGCTCAGTTTGCTGTGGCCCGACTGGTAGTTCCATGCCGCCCACAGGTTCTTGCGGCGCGGCAACATGCTGGCGTCGCTGTGCAGCACCGCACGATTCGGCTGGTAGGGGATGTGGCGCAACAGCCGGGACTGGGTCGGGTAGTGTCCGGCCAGAATGGCGCGCGACTGGTCGCTGTGGCAGGCCAGCACCACCCGGTCGTACAGCCCCGACACGCTGCCGCTTGCCAGTTCGATCTGGTCGCCGCGTGGGCGCAGAGACTCCACCGGCTGGCCGAGATGGATCTCGCCGATACCGGCTGCCAGCTTGTTTACATACTCGCGCCCGCCGCCTTTTACGGTGCGCCACTGCGGCCGGTTCGTCACCTGCAGCAGGCCGTGGTTGTGGCAAAAGGTGACGAAGGATAACAGCGGAAATTCCAGCATCTGCGCCGCCGGGCACGACCAGATCGCGGCCGCCATCGGCAGCAGATACCACTCGATGAAGGGCTTGCCGTAGCCGCGCGCCTTGAGGTAATCGCCCAGCGCCATGCTGCTGGCGAGCGCCGGTTCGCGCACCGCCTCGCGGTTGAAACGCAGGATGTCGCGCAGCATGCGCCAGAAGGCTGGACGCGCGAGGTTGGCGCGCTGGCCGAACACCGTGTCGAGCGAGGTGCCAGCCCACTCCAGATCGGGCTGGTCGAGCCGCACGCTGAACGACATCTCGCTGGCGACGGTTTCCACACCCAACGTATCGAAAAGCCGGGTGATTTCGGGATAGGTGCGATGATTGAATACCAGAAACCCGGTGTCGACCGGGAAGGTCTGGCCATCCAGGGTGACATCCACCGTATGGGTATGGCCGCCCAGACGATTCTCCGCCTCGAACAGCGTGACCTGATGCTGGCGGCTCAGCAACCAGGCGGCTGACAGCCCCGCGATACCGGATCCGACGACAGCGATGCGCATGTTATTTCTCCGCCTGTGTAAGTGTTGGCTTGCTCGGTTTGGCCCTGAGCAGGGACTCGATGGCCTGCACCATTTGCTTTGATTCAGGATCGACCTGGCTGGCAAACGACAACGCGAGCGTGCCGCTGCGATCGATCAGGTATTTGTGGAAATTCCAGCGCGGCCGCTCGCCGGTGGCCTTGGCCAGCGCTTCGTGCAGCGGGTTGGCGTTGGCCGCTGTCACGCCGGTCTTGGCGAACAGCGGGAAATCGACCTGATAGCCAACCTCGCAGAAATTCTTGATCTTGGCGTTGCTGCCGGGCTCCTGCCCGCCGAAATCGTTGGCTGGCAAGCCCAGCACCACCAGTCCCTGTGGTCCGTACTTGTCGGACAGTGCCTGCAAGCCCTTGTACTGGCCGGTGTAGCCGCACTGGCTGGCGGTATTCACTACCAGCACCACCTTGCCCGCATACGCACACAGGTTGCGGGTTTCGCCGTCGATATCCGTGAGGCTGAAGTTGAGCAGCGGCGGGCAAATTGGCGCAGCGTTCACGCTGGCTGTCAGCAGCAGCGTTGCGATAAAAGGCATGGGTTTCATGTGCGCGTTACCTCGCGGGCAGGGCAAGGGGGTGATCCGGTAGCTGGATCGAACGAAGACGGATGAGATGCGACCAGCGCGTGATAGAACCAGTAGTCGGCAGGAACGATTGCCGTGGCGGCCGCGCAATCCGTTCGTGGCGATGATGGCGTACGGGCAACAGCCGCGGGTTCGCCGATCAGCAACACCGCAGCCAATCCGGCTAATGAAACGAGCAGTTGAGAGGGTGGTCGCATTTTGTCTTGGTCAAAAGCTGGACACATGCTTAAATTAAGTCAATAATTTGCACATGTCAACACTTTGTCTTAGACAAAATGATCACTGAAACCACATTTTTCGTTTCGGGTCTGCCGATTGCATCAGTCGAGCGCGAAACCGGTTTGTCCAAGGACACCTTGCGCGTATGGGAGCGGCGCTATGGTTTTCCGACCCCCGAGCGCGATGCGAATGGCGAGCGCCTGTATGCGCCGACGCAGGTGCAGCGACTGACGCAAATCAAGCGTTTGATGGATCGCGGGCACCGTCCGGGCAAGCTGCTGGCATTGGATGATGCGGCCCTGCTGGCGCTCGACGAAGCCCGTCCCGGCGTATTGGCCACCCCCAACGTGCTACAGCTCGATACCTGGATGCATCTGGTCAAAACCCACGACAGCGAAGCCCTGCAGCGGCAGTTTTATCGCGAGATGGCCAAGCGGGGTTTGGCGGGTTTTGTCCAGGACATTGTCGCGCCTCTGATTACCCGTGTGGGTGAAGCCTGGTCACGCAATGAACTCGGCATATTCGAGGAGCATCTGTTCTCGCAGCATCTGGAAAAAATGTTCCGCACCGTGCTGACCAATATGTCGCCGCAGCTTGGTAGCCCGCGTGTGCTGCTCACCACCTTGTCCGGCGAGGAACACACAATGGGGCTGCTGATGGTGGAAGCCCTGATGGTGGTGGAAGACGTCTACCCGGTGCTGCTGGGCCCGCAGACACCCATCGACGAAATCGTGCGCGCTGTGCAACTCAAGCAGGTCGATGCCGTCTGCCTGTCGTTCAGCAGTGCCTATTCACCCACCCTTGCAGCACAGGGACTGCGTGACCTGCGACAGATGCTGCCCGCCGACATCGAGCTGTGGGCAGGCGGCTACGGTGTCAAGGCAATCCGCAAGTCCATCGATGGGGTCTGTCTGGTGCCCGAGTTCCAGGATTTGTATGACTGCCTCGCAAAATGGCGAACCGAACATGACCGCAACGCGGTTTAAGCCAGTGTGATCAGATTGAAAACTCCAGCGGGATGTTCGGGCTCTCGCCGATTGAGCGCTTTGGCCGAAGCCGTAACGCAATGAAATCAGCTGGACTGCGCGCTTGGGGTCGGCATTGGCCTTGCCCGATACTCAAAAATGGACAAATGAAGAAAGCTATGTGGTGGACGATTGTGGGTGTGATCATCCTGGGTTCGGCATTATGGGGACCGATTGTGAGCAATGTAGAACAGGCGAAATACAGTGTGGTTGAGCAGAACAACAACATCGAGATACGCGACTACGCGCCAATGATCGTGGCAGAAACTGAAGTGTCGGGGGCGCGGAAAAAGGCAATAAGCGAAGGCTTCCGCATTATTGCCGATTACATCTTTGGCAATAATTCCACGGCGCAGAAAGTGTCGATGACCACTCCCGTCACCCAGCAGGGGAGGGAAAGGATCGCGATGACCGCGCCAGTCACGCAGCAAGGTGACGGGGATACCTGGCATGTGCACTTTGTCATGCCTGCCAGCTACACGATGGACACGCTACCTAAGCCCAACAATTCCGCTGTAAAGCTGAAAGAAATCGGAGGCAAGCGCTTCGCGGTAATCCGCTTTTCTGGCATGGCGGGGGAAGACAGCCTGAAGCGCCACACAGAAGAGCTGAGTGCATTCATCACGGCAAAAGAACTGAAATCCCTGTCGGCGCCCGCCTACGCTTTTTTCAACCCACCCTGGACCCTGCCCTTTTCTCGCCGCAACGAAGTGATGGTGGAGATCGCGGGTGATCACTGATCTCACTGGAATTGGCGGCACAGATCACACTTGCAACGACCGAATAAGCAGCCATGCCAGGGGAATGTTCTGGTCGATCGCATGACGAAAAAACTTCATATCAACCTTGAGGAAGCATCCATGAAAACTCTGTTACTGATTGCCCACGGCAGCCGTCGCGCAGCATCCAACGACGAAGTTCGTCAACTGACCAAGCGCCTGAATGGGATCAACCCACCAGGGTTCTCCGGTGTCGAAACCGCTTTTCTGGAATTGGCGCAACCATCCATTCCCGAAGGCTTGGCAGCCTGTCTGGCCAGGGGCGCTTCCGAGATTGTGGTGTTTCCCTATTTTCTGGCCGCCGGAACCCATGTAGCGCACGATATCCCGGAAGCCATTCAGGCGTTTCAGGCAGATCATCCCCAGATCAAGGTCAGCCTGACCCGGCATCTTGGGGATTCCGATTTGCTGCCACAAGCCATTCTGCAAGTTGCCAGCGCGGCCTGAATCGCGCTTCGCCTTCTGCTTGCGAGTTCGTTACTGGCGGTAAGCAACGGGACAGATGCCGTCTGAATTGCATGCCCGTTCAAAAAAATAATCACAAAAAAAGTGGCCGCTGTCCGATGCTAAATTGATGGTCGCCATAACCTGTCTGAGCTTCCGTTGTGGGTCTGGAGTACGCATTCGCCAACGTTGAAAGCGGCAATTCAGCGGCATTTCTAGCCAATGACCGTGCGCAGCGCATAGCAGACCTGGTTTGCTTAGAACGCCACCGGCGGCTCTGGCCGAACAAGAGACGTTCTGCCCCATCAACCTGAACACGCTCCCTCCCCATACTGTCACCAGCACGGTAGGGAAGTATCGACAGCGGCGATCTCAACACGGTAGACTCCGCACCGTTACGAACCGTCTTGCGGGCGTCGTATAGTGGCATTACCTGAGCTTCCCAAGCTCATGAGGAGGGTTCGATTCCCTTCGCCCGCTCCAGACAGCGCTTAAACAACGCAAGCTGCAGTTCAACAATGGGCTCCCATTGGCCGTTATTGCCATCAGGCATGAATACCCCTCCCGACCTTCCCTCTCCTGCCGCGCTGCTACGCGAGGTGGACACGCGTATGGCGCAGGCGCTGGACAATTTTTTCCAGCGCAGCCGCGCGGCCATCCAGGACACCATCCTGCACGCCATTGCCGAGCAGATCATGCCGTCCGTGCTGGCCACCGGGCAGACCTGCCTCGACTGGATCAATGCCTATCCGGACAAGCTGTCGGCTGCATTTGCGGACCAGTTCCGGCAGCATCTCGCCCATCCCGAGATGTTTGCACAGACAATGGGCGCCCAACCGGCGGAACTGCAACTGGTGGAGGACGCCACGCTGGTACGCCAACTGGCTGAAGACAAGGCCGCCGCCCAACTGGCCGAGGCCCTGGCCCCCGAGATGCTGCTGTTATACGGCCGCCTGCTGCCCTTGAGTCAGGACACCCCCGACAACCCTGACCACACCCGATCCTATGGTCCGCTTTCTGTCGTGCGCGCGCTGTCACGTGCCCTGGATGCGCTGGACATCGATACCCGCAGCGGCACCTTCTTGATGCAGTGTGCGGCCGCCCCCCTGCGCGACATGCTGAGGCACACCTACGCCGCGCTCAACCAGTATCTGAGCGAACAGGGGGTGAAAGAACACACCACCGTGCGCGCCGCGCCGACGCCCCGGCGGACCGAATCGGCTATCGGCCAGGCAATCCTGGCGCATATCCGGTCCATCGCGGAACAAGCCCCCGCACCGCTGCCCGCGGGCGTACTCGCGCCAGCGGGCACGGCCGCATTTGCGGGAATCGCCGCACCTGCAGGCATCGCGTCCCTCCCCGCACCGCCGCCGCGTTTCATCGACAGCCTGACGCACTGGCAAGCCAGTCTGCCGCGGATACTGGACGCCGCGCCAGGCGCCCCCGCTCTGGTATTGCGACAATTGCAGCAGGACGCCCGCCGCACCGATGCAGGCAGTTTCGACCTGGCCGTGCTGGACGCCGTGGCGGGCCTTTTCGAGTTCATCCTCGACGACCCCGACGTCTCGCCACGCTACAAATCCGCCATTGCGCAGCTGGAAATCCCGACCCTGCGCGCCGCCCTGGTTTCGCCCGAATTTTTTAGCGACGACCACCACCCGGCGCGACAGCTGATCGACCTGCTGGGGCTGTTTTCGCGCCGTTTCCCCGAGCGCAACCCCTCGCACACCGATGCCCTGGCGCAGGTCGAAACGGCCTGCACCCTTATCCTGGATGACCCCGGTCACAAGATCGAGATCTTCGCCCAGGCTCGCAACACGCTGGGCGCATGGCTGGTCGAGGAAAACGCCCGCGCCGAAACCGATCTGGCGTCGGAAGTCGCCCATCTGGAACAGATCGAGCGCCAGGAACTCGGCACCTTGCTGGCACTGGAAAACCTGCAGGACCTCACCGCACGCTACCCCGCCCCGGAATCGGTGTTGCGGCGGCTGGAAGCGGCCTGGGTGCCGCACATGGCGTCGCTGTATGTGGCCGAGGCCGGCGAGGGGCCCGACTGGCGCGCTGCCTGCACCACCCTGCTGCAGCTGTTTCTCAGCCTGCAGGCTCCGGAAAACGACGCCGGCCGGGAAACCCGGCTGCAATCGATTCCGCATATCAACGCTGAATTGCGGCGCGGCCTGCTGGCGCAAGGCGCCGAGCCTGCGCAGCTGAAGGATTTCTTCGGCGCCATCACCGCCACCCAGGAATGCTGGGTTCGCCCCGACGTAGGCCGCAGCGAAGCCATGGTCAGTACGTTTGTGCCCCGGCACGTTTCGCGGGAAGAAATCGAATCGCTCGCCCACCAGCTGGCGGACACCCCGCCGGACGACCCCATCCTGCACCAGGCGCAGCAATTGCTCGAAGGCGACTGGGTGGATTTCGATCCGCCATTCGAGGGTCTGGCGACCGCGCGCGTGGCCTGGGTTGGCGTCCATGGCTATTTGCTGTTTTGCGACAGCGAAGAAGAACAGCGCTTCTCGCTCGACTGCGAGCAGCTCGCAGCGGAAATCCGCGCCGGCCGCGCGCACATTCCGGAGCAGTCGCTTACCCGCAAAGCCATGCTGCGTCTCAAGACACAACTGCTGGATAGTCCTGCCTGAGGTTTTTTATAAATCAGCCTCAAGTTCTTTTCCGCTAAACCGATAACTCCAGTTATGCGGTTGTGTGTCTGATTTTCGACACAATCGCCGACCACCGAACAGGGCAAACCCGCCGCGAGACGGGGACGCAAAGTTTCCGGTCTCGCTCTTGATGCCGGTCAAGGCATACAGAGCGAGACAGCGGGACTGCCGGCAGCACTCCGGTCATGCATTCCCCGCTCTCAGGTTGGTCAGCCGCTGATGCCGCGAGGTGACTTATGGAGCGCGAAATGCCAGACAATTCAGTCGTAGTTAACCTCAATCAATTCGAGCGTTCGCGCCGCCCCTCGGGGGGCACGGGCGCGCAGGCCTCCGCCGAAACCTTGAGCATGCTGCATGAGTGCCGCGACCTGTTGATCGAGGGCGCAACCCGCGTACTGACGCGGCAAGCCGAGGCCATGGAAAACACCCTGCTGGCGATGGCCGATCGCTCGCCCTTGCTGGACACGCGCAACACCTATTACGGTGCCCAGGGCATCCTCAACAAGCAGGCCAATGAGTTGCTGAGCGCCTGCAAGGAAGCGTATTGCCAGGCCTTCAGCGACTTTGCCCTCAATCGTGAAAAACCCGTTGCCGCGGAGCTGTCCGAGCTGTCGCTGGTGGGGGATCAGGATTTTGAAATCACCCTGGCGATCGACAAAGCCACCTCGCGCCTGCGCTACAACTGCGCCGAAGAACTGGTCGCGCTGGATGCCCGCATCGCCCACCTGATGAGCCGTCCCGATCTGGCGGAGAACGACAATCCGCTGGGTCCGCGCGCCCTCTGCGAAGCGCTGCTGGATGGCATCACCCACATGCAGCTGGAACAGAATGTGCGGATCGTCCTGTTGAACCAGTTCAATCTGGTGCTGACCACCGAGCTTGCGAACATCTATCAATCCATCAACCGTTACCTGGTTGACCACGCCATCCTGCCCGACCTCAAGGTCGGCACGAAAAGCCGCGCTCAGGGTAGCGCGTCGTCATCGGCTGCTGTCTCTGCCCCGGGTTCTGCCCCGGGTTCTGCCGCCGCCATGCCGGGGCCGGCAGGTGGCGACATGTTCAACCTGTTTGAGCAGCTGGCAGGGGGGGGCGGTCACGCCACAGGGGGCGCCGGTGGATATGCGGGCGGTGGTGGCATGCATGCCGGCCAGGGTGTGGCGGGAGGCGGGGGATTCAGCCTGCTCGACTCGCTCAGCCAGTTGCAGACTGGCGCCATGATGCTGCCCGGCGGCGGCAGATTCGAACTGCCATTGCTGGAAGCGTCCACCATCCAGAACGTGCTGCGCAGCCTGCAGCAAAGCCCAATCATGCTGTCGGCGAGCCCGCTCGACGCGGTGCTGGTGGATGCGGTGGCGATGCTGTTCGACGTGGTGTTCGACGAAGCATCCATCCCCGACCGCCTCAAGGCGCAGATCGCGCGGCTGCAAATTCCGGTGTTGAAGGCGGCCATGCTGGACCGCAATTTCTTCTCGCAGCCGAATCATCCGGTGCGCCGCATGCTGGATGCGATCGCCACGCTGGCCGTCCATCTGCCCGACAACGAGGCTGGCAACGCCCGCCTGGATGCCATATCGCAGATCGTCAGCCGGGTGCTCGACAGCTTCGAGCAGGATATTGCCGTATTCGACACGGCCGCCGCAGAGCTGGAAGCGATGGGCTCCACCCTGGAGGAAACGCTGGAGGAAACGCTGGACGTCAGCCTGCAGCAGGACATCGCCGAACTCAAACAGTCCGAGCGTGCCGAACTCGCGCCGGTCATCGTGCATGACTTCATCAACCGTGCGCTCAAATCCCCTGAAGGGCAAACAGACCAGCCGGTGGCCGAGTCCGTGCGCGAGTTTCTGCGCCGCGACTGGGCGCAATTGCTGACTGCCGATTATGTCAACGAAGGCGAACAGGGCGCGCATTTCAACAGCCACGTCGAAACCATGCGCGAACTGGTGTGGAGCGTGCAGCCCAAGCCCGACATGGACGCACGGCTGATGCTGGTGCGCATTCTGCCGGGGCTGTTGAAGCGCCTGCGCGAAGGCGCGGCCGAAATCGATTTGCCGGCCAAACTAGCCGACCGCTTCTTCGCCACCCTGGTTATTCTGCATGCCAACGCCGTGCGCCCCAACACACAGCCGGTGCCTCTGCCCGAAATCTCCCCCGAGGAAATCGAGGAAATTGCAGCGCAGTCCGAAGCGGCAGCGCACGCCGTCGAGGTCGCCCCTGAAGCGTGTGCAGTCGCTGAAGCCGAGCCTGTCGTGCCGGAATTTGAAGATCTCTTCACCCTGCGCGCCCGTTCCCTGAACAAGGGAGACTGGGTGGAATTCCACTACGAAGACAGCACCATCCGCTGGGCGCGCCTGGGCTGGGTCAGCGGCGTCAAGAACACCTACCTGTTCTCGGATCAGGACGGCATGAACAGCTTCTCCATCGGGCTGCACCGCCTGGCCGACAAGCTGCGCCGTGGCGAAGCGGTGCTGGTCGAACGCAAGTCCATTACCGAATCGGCGTTTGGCAAACTGATGAACCTGTTCCGGCAGAAGCTCGGCACCGCCTGATTCAGCCGCCTCGCTCCGGTTTATAAGCATTCGGGGTGCCTGCGCCCCGACAGGGTGCTACCCTGCCGGGGTGAAATCATTTGCGTCCCGCATCATCCGCTGGCAACAACGCCACGGCCGCCATGCCCTGCCCTGGCAGGCCAGCCGCGACCCTTACCGCATCTGGCTGTCTGAAATCATGCTGCAGCAGACCCAGGTCGCCACGGTCATCCCCTATTTCGAACGCTTTGTGACGCGTTTCCCCGACCTGCCCACGCTGGCGGCCGCGCACGAGGATGAGGTCCTCGCCCTGTGGAGCGGGCTCGGCTATTACAGCCGCGCACGCAACCTGCACGCCGCCGCGCGCATCCTTGCCGAGAATCACGCTGGACAATTTCCGGCTGCGGCTGACGCGATCGCCCAGCTACCGGGTGTCGGACGCTCCACCGCTGCCGCCGTGGCGGCACTGGCCTTCGGCCAGCGTTGCGCCATCCTCGACGGCAACGTCAAGCGCGTGCTGGCTCGTCACGGCGGCGTGGCGGGCTGGCCGGGCGACAAGAAAGTGGAAGCCGTACTTTGGCAACTGGCGGAATCGCATCTGCCGCCCAGCACCCTTGAGGGCACCCGCGTCATCGAGGCCTACACCCAGGGCATGATGGACCTCGGTGCGCTCGTCTGCACCCGCAGCACGCCCGACTGCATGACCTGCCCGGTCAATGCCGACTGCATCGCCCACACCCGGCGCCGCACCGCCGAACTGCCGACTCCGCGCCCCAGAAAAACCCTGCCCGAGAAGCAGGTACAGATGCTGTTGCTGCTCGATCGTGGTCAATTGCTGCTGGAAAAACGACCCGCACGCGGCATCTGGGGCGGCATGTGGAGCCTGCCCGAACTCCCGGTCGACCGTGATCCAGCCCTGCACTGCCGCGAGCGTTTCGGGTTCACCGTGCGCAATCCGCAGGCATTGCCGCAACTCAGCCACAGCTTCACCCACTTCAAACTGCATATCCAGCCGGTTCAGTTGCAGCTCGCCGACCGCTACACCGCATCGCCTGGCCAAATCTGGTTGCCTCCAGTCGACGCGCTGGATGCTGCCCTGCCGGCACCGATACGCAAACTGGTGGCGCAACTGGCGTGCGATTGAAACCGCGCACCGACCACACTGCAAACGGCAAAGCCACCCACGAGACCAGGCGATTGCCACTGGCCGATTATCGAGGCAGTGCTATATATGAACTCATACTCTCCAGCATCAGGAGGTGTCATGAATGCACCGTCCAGCACGCCCACGCCGGCCATCTTCGACCTGAACGGATTTTTGCTTGACCCGGCCACGTGGAGCGAAAGTCTGGCCGACCGCATTGCCCAGACCGACGGTCTGGGCGCACTCAGCGAGTTGCAGATCGGCCTGCTGCATGCCCTGCGGCGCGAGTATGCCAAGCACGGCTGCGTAACCGCGCTCAGCCATGTCTGCCATCTCACCGGGCAGAGCGCCGATTGCATGCAGCACCTGTTTCCCAACCCGCGAGTAGCCTGGCGGGTGGCCGGGCTGCCCGATCCGGGCGAGGAGGCCAAGGCCTACCTGTAAGCAATCCTCCCGCGCCAGGCATATTTGCCTCACCGGATGGGCGGCATCGTCCACGGTTCCGCTTCGCGCCGCGAAGATTCCGGTAAAATTCGGGTTTTCCATTCGTAGAGAACCCCCATCATGTCAATGGCCGACCGCGACGGCGTCATCTGGTACGACGGCAAGCTCGTTCCCTGGCGCGACGCCACTACCCACGTCCTCACCCACACCCTGCATTACGGCATGGGCGTCTTCGAGGGCGTGCGCGCCTACAAGGCCGAACAGGGCACGGCGATTTTCCGCCTGCAGGAACACACCGACCGGCTGTTCCGTTCCGCCCACATCCTCGGCATGAAAATGCCCTATGACAAGGCCACGATCTCCGAAGCGCAGCGCACCGTGGTGCGCGAAAACGGACTCGAATCCGGCTACCTGCGCCCGATGGCGTTTTTCGGTTCGGAGGCGATGGGCATCTCGGCGAAGAATCTGTCGGTGCACGTCATCGTCGCCGCCTGGCCGTGGGGCACCTATCTGGGACAAGAGGCGCTGGATAAAGGCATCCGCGTGAAAACCAGCTCGTTCTCGCGCCACCACGTCAACATCACCATGTGCAAGGCCAAGGCCAACGGCAACTACATCAACTCCATCCTGGCACACAAGGAAGCCGAGACGGACGGTTACGACGAGGCGCTGCTGCTCGACGTCGACGGCTTCGTCGCCGAAGGTTCGGGCGAGAACTTCTTCATGGTCCGCAACGGCAAGCTCTACACGCCGGACCTCACCGCCGCGCTGGAAGGCATCACCCGCGACACCATCATTCAGCTGGCGGCGGAAATCGGCCTGCAGCTGGTCGAAAAGCGCATCACGCGCGACGAAGTGTATTCCGCCGACGAGGCTTTTTTCACCGGTACCGCCGCCGAGGTCACGCCGATCCGCGAGCTCGACAACCGCGCCATCGGCGAAGGCACGCGCGGCCCGCTCACGAAGAAATTGCAGGCGATGTATTTCGACTGCGTGCATGGCCGCGCCGCCGCCCACAGCGGCTGGCTCAGCCCGGTCAAATAAGCGAGAGCGGCATGAGCGAGCACCACGACAATACGCAACGTGTCATCGAGGTCGCCGAAACCGACCTGCCCCTGCATTGCCCGATGCCGCAACACGCGGACTGGAATGCCCATCCGCGCGTTTACCTGCCGATCGAGGTGCGCGGCGACGCGCTCTGTCCCTACTGCGGCACGCTCTACCGCCTCAAGGGCAAGCCCAGCGGCGGCTCGCACTAGGCGCCACCCCACCCACGCAAGGGCACTCACCCTTGGTTACACGGCGGGTTGTTACACGCAATCCAGACATCATGTCCCACCCGGAATTTTCCAGCCCCGAAGCCGCCGAAGCCGCGTTCTACGACGCCTTCGAGGCCCGCTCGCTCGACACCATGATGGCGGTCTGGGCCGACGATGACCGCATTGCCTGCATCCATCCGCTGGCCGCGCCGCTGAATGGCCGCGTTGCGGTGGCGGCAGGCTGGCGCAGCATGTTCGAGGCTGCCGGGCAGTTCCATGTGCAGGTGGAAATCGCGCATGAGATACGCGAAGCCGACCGGGTCATCCGCATCGTGCGTGAATATCTGATCATCGGCCAGGAAACCGGGCCGCGCCCGCCGATACTGGCAACCAATGTCTATCGCAAGCAAGCCGACGGCTGGCGCATGGTGCTGCACCATGCCTCGCCGCTTCAGGTCGGCGGCACGCCGCCCCCGCGCACCCTGCCCGTTGTACTGCATTGACACGCCCAGGACGAGCGCGGGTTGATGCGGCGCTCACCGCCATGACGACAAGCATCCCTGCATCCGCCGTCGCACCTTACCGCGCCCCCGCCTGGCTGCCCGGCGGTCACCTGCAAACCATCTACGCCAGCCTGTTCATTTCAGCGCCGCAAGTCGACTATCGCCGCGAGCGGCTGGAACTCGCCGACGGCGATTTTCTCGATTTCGACTGGATAGGTGACGCTGCCGACGCCCTAAAGGACTCCGATCCACTGCGCGCTGAAGCGCGCGTGGAGTCGTATGCTCCCGTCGTGGTGCTGTTTCATGGCCTCGAAGGCAGTTCCGCCAGCCACTACGCGCACGACCTGATGCACAGCGCCCGACGGCAGGGCTGGAACGGCGTGGTGGCCCATTTTCGCGGCTGCTCGGGCGAAGACAACCGCCTGCCGCGCGCCTATTTCGCCGGCGACAGCGCAGAGGTCGAACGCATCCTGCGGCATGTCAAAGGCCGCTTCCCCGACGCGCCCGTGTATGCCGTCGGCGTCTCGCTCGGCGGCAACGCGCTCCTGAGATGGCTGGGCGAATCGGGCGAGGCGGCGAAGGCGCTGGTGGCACGCGCAGCAGCGGTCTCGGCGCCGCTCGACCTCACCGCCGCCGGCAATACGCTCGACCGGGGATTCAATCGTCAGGTCTACACTGCGCGCTTTCTGGCCACCCTCAAGCAGAAGGCGCTGAAAAAAGCGCAGCAATTTCCCGGCATGCTGGACGCCGCAGCCATCGCGGCGGCCACCACCTTCCGCGAATTCGACACCCTGGTCACCGCGCGGCTGCACGGCTATCGCGATGCCGACGACTACTGGCTGCGGGCATCGTCCAAACCGCTGCTGCCATCGGTCAGCGTGCCCACCCTGATCATCAACGCGAAAAATGACCCGTTCCTGCCGGCCTGGGCCTTGCCTACAGCCGCCGAAGTCTCGTCCGATGTCACCCTCGAACAGCCTGACGGCGGTGGCCACGTTGCCTTCCCGTCCGCCCCCTTCCCCGGCAACATCGACTGGCTGCCGCAGCGGCTCATGCAGCATTTCGGCATGGGCGCGCGGTAGAATCAGCGCATCGCCAATCAGGGAGTGCGTTGTGGAATACCCCAAGGAAATCTTCAAGGCCTACGACATCCGCGGCATCGTCGGCAAAACCTTCACCTCGGAAATCGTCGAGGCCATCGGCCACGCCATCGGCTCTGAAGCCGTCGCGCGCGGTCAGACCGAAATCTGCATCGGCCGCGATGGCCGTCTGTCGGGGCCGGACATGGCCGCCGCACTGGCGCGCGGCATCCGCAAGGCGGGCATCGGGGTGGTCGACCTCGGCATGGTCGCCACGCCGATGACGTATTTCGCCGCCTATCAACTGAAGACGAACAGCGCGGTGATGGTCACCGGCAGCCACAACCCGCCCGACTACAACGGCCTGAAAATGGTGCTCGGCGGCGAAACCCTGTCCGGCGACACCATCCAGAAACTGCGCGAGCGGCTGCTCAACAATGATCTGGCCCACGGCAACGGCGGCTACCGCCAGTACGACATCGCCGGCGAATACCTCGCCCGCATCGTCTCCGACGTCAAGCTCGCGCGCCCGATGAAAATCATCATCGACTGCGGCAACGGCGTGCCCGGCGCGTTTGCGCCCAAGCTCTATCGCGACATGGGCTGCCAGGTCGAAGAGCTGTTCTGCGAAGTCGACGGCAATTTTCCCAACCACCATCCCGATCCCTCGCAGCCGGCAAACCTGCAGGACCTGATCGCCGCGCTGAAGACCAGCGACGCCGAAATCGGCCTGGCGTTCGACGGCGACGGCGACCGCCTCGGCGTGGTGACCAAGGACGGCAGCATCATCTTCCCCGACCGCCAGCTGATGCTGTTCGCCGACGATGTGCTCTCGCGCAACCCCGGCGCGGAAATCATTTTCGACGTCAAGTCGACCCGCAAGCTGTTCGGCTGGATCCGCGAACGCGGCGGCCGTCCGCTGCTGTGGAAAACCGGCCACAGCTTCATCAAGGCGAAGATGAAGGAGACCGGCGCGCTGCTGGCGGGTGAAATGTCCGGCCACGTGTTCTTCAAGGAGCGCTGGTTCGGCTTCGACGACGGCCTCTATGCAGGCGCACGCCTGCTCGAATACCTGAGCAAGCAGGCCGACATCAACGCCACCCTGCACGGTCTGCCCGACACGGTGAACACGCCCGAGCTCAACATCAAGATGGCCGAGGGCGAGCATTACGCGCTGATGGACACGCTGCAGAAAACCGCGACCTTCCCCGACGCACAGGAAGTGATCACCCTCGACGGCCTGCGCGTGGAATACGCGGACGGCTTCGGTCTCGCCCGCCCGTCCAACACCACGCCGGTGATCGTGCTGCGTTTCGAGGCCGACACCGTCGAAGCGCTGGAAAAAATCCAGGCGGATTTCCGCCGCGTGATCCAGCAGGCGGCACCCGGGCTCACGCTGCCATTCTGACCATCGCCCCATCCACCGGCAACGGTTCCGGCCGCTGAAATGATCGCGCCCTCCTCGGCGCGCAGTCGCAGCCGGATGTCGTCATGCTGCATCGTGATGTCCGGCTGGCAGTTGTCATTGGATTGCGATTGTTCTTGTGCGGCGAGTGGTCCTACTGCCCGGAATGCTCGAGTGAACGGGCAGTTTGGCGGCCAATATTGAATTCACGTGTCATTGGCATGAACACGCCCTAGAATCACGGCAGTGCCCCCATCGCTGCCGGAGTTCGCCATCAACTGTCTTCTCTTTACCGATTCCAAAGCCCAGCCCATCGCATTCGACGACATCAGCGACCATGTCGGCCAGCCGGACCGTTTCATCTGGGTCG
This sequence comes from Thiobacillus sp., assembly GCA_049588075.1. Taxonomy (GTDB): domain Bacteria; phylum Pseudomonadota; class Gammaproteobacteria; order Burkholderiales; family Thiobacillaceae; genus Thiobacillus. The sequence goes on along the minus strand of JBAVFD010000156.1, from coordinate 1,357 downwards.
AACTGAAATCACCTGACAGCCAGACCATCACCCACCTGGGCCAGGAGCTCGGACTGCATGCGCTGGCGCTGGAAGATGCGATTTCCATTCACCAGCGTCCCAAACTGGAAGAGTACGACGGGCACATTTTCATTGCGGTGCGCACGGCGCAGCTATGGGAGGCACGCATGGAGCTCGGCGAAACGCATTTGTTCGTGGGCAGCAATTACGTCATTGCCATCCGCCACGACAGCGGCAGCGGCTACCAGCGGGTGAGCGACCGCCTGCAACATCCTCCCAACAACATCAAGGCGGCCACCCCTTACGCGCTGTATCTGGTGCTCGACCTCATCGTCGACCAGTTCAGGCCGGTCATCGAAGGCATGCAGGAGCAGTTCCACTCGCTGGAGAGTCAGCTGATGAGCGGCGCCAAGCCGGGACGCGACATGCTGGAGCATCTCTACGAGATGAAACGCAACCTGACCGCGCTGCGCGACGCCACCGAACCGATGCAGGAAATCTCGCTGAATCTGTTCCGCCTGCACCCTGAGCTGTCCACCAGGGAGCTCAAGGCGTACTACCGCGACATCCACGACCACGCGGTGCGGGTGTCGGCCGTCATCGACCGCCTGCGGGCCTCGACGTCCGACGCCATGCAGTTCCATCTCGCCTCGCTGTCGGTGAAGCAGAACGAGTCGGTGCAGAAACTGGCCGGCTGGGGCGCGCTGCTGGCCCTGCCCACGGTGGTGTTCAGCCTCTATGGCATGAATTTCGTCGACATGCCTGAACTGAAGTGGCCGTGGGCCTACCCGGCCCTGCTGGTGCTGACCGGCGCGGCCGTTCTGGTGCTGTATCGGCGGCTCAAGCGGCGCGGCTGGATCTAGGGCCTGTTCACGCCAGGCCGGTCCTCACTTCCACCCGGCGCGCGCATAGCGGACGCGCGTGCCGGCCTGCTCGTCCTGTTCCAGCCACACCAGATGCAGCGTGCCGGAGGCATCCAGCGCGGCGGCCGGGTCGGACTGCACGCCGGATCCGGCCGCTGCCGGGACCGCCACGTTGTCGCCGAACGCCGTGCCATTCCAGTCGGCCAGCCACACGTCCGGGGTGCCGTCGCGGGCGTCGTCCCACAGCGCCAGCAGCCGCCCGTCGGCGGCGCCGACGACCTGCGCATGCCATTGCGCCATGTTGTCGCCGAAGCTGTCCTGCACCTTGAGGTTGGGGCCGAAGCGGCGCGTTCCGGGATCGAATGCCGCATAGACGTCGTAGCCGGACAGGAAATCGCGCTTGTCGAGCCAGACCGCGACGACCCCCTGCGCGCCCCAGGCCGTCAGCGTGGGCCGCATCGCGCCGGTGCCCGCGCCGAGCCCCAGGGCGCTGC
>JBAVFD010000155.1:0-4406 GCA_049588075.1 Thiobacillus sp. | reverse complement strand
CCCGTGGTGGCGCCTGAACGACAGGCAAAAAAATGCCCGGCTCTTTCTGGAGCCGGGCTGAGTTATCCACCAAAGGAGGAGGATTGGAGGAGACAACACCAACATGCCGTTGCGGCAACATCAGCGTTATAAGTATTTTCTAATATAACGTTATGCCTGTCAACACCTGTGCTGCAAAAAACCCTGATCTGGTACGTTTCTACCCCAAGGCCGCTTCGCTTAATACATCACGTTCACCGCTTCCGGCTTGAGCCAGCCCCCCAGCGATTCCAGCAGACGGTCGTCCAGCCGCACCCGCCAGTCCTCGCCCAGCCGCACCCGGCAGCGCGCATTGGGGTTGCGATACTCCACCCACACCGGGCAGCCACCCTCCTGCACCTTGTAGGGCGCGAGCAGCTCAGCCAGCTTGCGGCCGCTGCCGGACTGGCCATGGCATTGCCCGTTGCACGCCAGCCGCAGCCCCTGGGCAAAGCGGGTGCGCGCCCCGGCCAGGTCGTAGATCCGCTCCGCCGTCACCCGGATGCCGCCCGAATAATCGTCGCGGTTGACCTTGCCCTCGATCACCAGCAGCGCATCGTCTTTCAGCAGGTGGCGGTTCTGTTCGTACAACTCGTTGAAAATCACCACCTCGACCTGCGCGGTCGCGTCGTCCAGCAGCAGGATCAGCATCTTGCCGCGCCGCGTCATCTGGGTGCGCAGCGAGACCACGATACCGGCCAGCATCACCGGCTCGCGGGCGGGCTCCAGGCTGTCGAGCTGCCTTTTGGCAAAGCTGGACACTTCGGCCAGATACGACGTGAAGGGATGGCCGCTGAAGAAATAGCCGAGCGCGGATTTTTCCTGGATGAGTTTCTCCAAATCGGGCCAGTGCGGCACCTCGATCAGGTCTTCGCCGCCGTCCAGCACCTCGCCGAACAGCCCGACCTGGCCGCCGCTGCGCGCCGCGCGGTCGGCGGTTTCCAGTGCCGCGCCGACCGATGCCATCAGGCTGGCGCGATGGTCGTTGAGGGTGTCGAACGCGCCCGCCTTGACCAGCGCTTCGAGCACCCGGCGGTTGAGGTAGCGCTTGTCCACCCGCCGGGTCAGATCGAACAGGCCCTTGTACGGGCCATTGGCCTCGCGCTCGGCGACAATCGCGCCGATGGCGGCCTCGCCGCTGCCCTTGATCGCGCCCAGGCCATAGCGGATTTCGGTCGGCGACACCGGCTCGAAGCGATACAGCGACCGGTTGATGTCGGGCGCCAGCATCGTCAGCCCGTTGGCGCGGCAGTCCTCGTAAAACACCCGCACCTTGTCGGTGTCGGACATTTCCGACGACATCGTCGCCGCCATGAATTCGGCCGGGTAATACGCCTTGAGCCAGGCGGTGTGATAGGCGATCAGCGCATAGGCCGCCGAGTGCGACTTGTTGAAGCCGTACTCGGCAAACTTTTCCATCAGATCGAACAGCCGTCCGGCGACCTTGTCGTCCACCCCGCGCTGCTTCGCCCCGTCCAGAAAAATCGCGCGTTGCTGCGCCATTTCCTCGGCTTTCTTCTTGCCCATCGCGCGCCGCAGCAGGTCGGCACCGCCGAGGCTGTAGCCCGCCAGAATCTGCGCCACCAGCATCACCTGCTCCTGGTAGACGATGATGCCGTAGGTCGATTTCAGCACCGGCTCAAGGTCGGGATGAAAGTATTCCGGCTTCTGCTTGCCCTGCTTGCGCGCGATGAAGTCATCGACCATGCCGGAACCGAGCGGCCCCGGGCGGTTCAGCGCCATCAGCGCGATGATGTCCTCGAAGCAATCGCCCCTGAGCTTTTTCTCCAGATCCTTGGCCGAGCGCGATTCGGACTGGAACACCGCAGTGGTGTTGCCGTCGGCGAACAGCTTGTACACCGCCTTGTCGTCGAGCGGCAGATCCTCCAGACGGAAATCGGTGCGGTCGGCATGACGCTGCACGAAGCGCACCGCCTCGGCCAGAATGGTCAGGGTACGCAGGCCGAGAAAGTCGAACTTGACCAGGCCGATCGCCTCGACGTCGTCCTTGTCGAACTGCGACACCGCGGCGTCCGAGCCTTCGGCCTGATACAGCGGGCAAAAATCGGTGAGCTTGCCGGGCGCGATCAGCACCCCGCCCGCGTGCATGCCGACGTTGCGCGTCACGCCTTCGAGCTTTTCGGCGAGCGGCAGCAACTCGGCGAGTTCTTCCTCGGCGCTGGCGCGCTCGTCGATCTGCGGTTCCTTCTCGCGCGCTTCGGCCAGCGTGATGCCGAGTTCGTTCGGCACCAGCTTGACGAACTTGTCGACGAACAGATACGGCAGATCGAGCACCCGGCCGACGTCTCGCAGCACCGCCTTCGCCGCCATGGTGCCGAAAGTGGCGATCTGCGACACCGACTCGGCGCCGTAGCGGCGCTTCACGTAGTCAATCACGCGGTCGCGTCCGTCCTGGCAGAAATCGATGTCGAAGTCGGGCATCGACACCCGCTCGGGGTTGAGAAAACGTTCGAACAGCAGGTCGTAGGCAAGCGGGTCGAGATCGGTAATCCCCAGGCTGTAGGCGACCAGCGACCCCGCGCCGGAGCCGCGCCCCGGCCCCACCGGCACACCGTTGTTCTTGGCCCAGTTGATGAAGTCGGCCACGATCAGAAAGTAGCCGGGAAAACCCATCTGGATGATGGTGCCGAGCTCGAACTCCAGCCGCGCGGTGTACTCGGGGAATTTCGCCGACCGCACGGCCTCGTCCGGATACAGACGGGCCATCCGGATCGCCAGGCCCTCATGCGAACGCTGCCGCATGTAGTCCTCGAGACTCATGCCGTCGGGGGTCGGAAAGTCGGGCAACTTGCTCTTGCCGAGTTCCAGCGTGAGGTTGCAGCGCTTGGCGATTTCCACGCTGTTTTGCAGGGCTTCGGGCAGGTCGGCGAACAGCTCCGCCATTTCGTCCGGCGTCTTGAAATACTGCTCGGCGGTAAACGGCCGCGGGCGGCGCGGGTCGCCCAGCATCATGCCCTCGGCGATGCACACGCGCGCCTCGTGCGCCTTGAAGTCGTCTGCCGCAGTGAACTGGATCGGATGGGTGGCAACAGAAGGCAGATTCAGCGCCGCGCCGATATCGAGCAGGCCGTCGATCAGGCGTTCGGTATGCGGCTGGCCGTAGCGTTGCAACTCCAGGTAATAGCGGCCGGGAAACAGCGCCGCCCAGGCTGCGGCTGCGGCGCGCGCGGCATCGGGTTTGTCGTCGAGTATCGCCTGCGCCACGTTGCCGCCGTCGCCGCCCGACAAGGCCAGCAGGCCGTCGCTGCAGTCGGCCAGCCAGGCAGGATCGATCTCGGCGCGGCCCCGATGGAAGTTGTGCTGATACGCCCGGCTCAGCAGTTCGCACAGGTGGCGATAGCCTTCGCGGTGCTGCACCAGCAACAACAGGCGCGAGGGCCGGTTGCGGTCGGCGGCATTGCTGATCCACACGTCGCAGCCGAAAATGGGTTTGATCCCCGCCCCGCGTGCCGCGCGGTAAAACTTCACCCAGCCAAAGGTGTTCGACAGATCGGACAGGCCCAGCGCCGGCATCGCGATGTCGCGCGCGCGCCTGACCGCCCCATCCACCCGCACCAGGCCATCGGCGACGGAGTATTCGGTGTGCAGGCGAAGATGGATGAAGCGCGGGTCGGTCATGGGGATGCGACAGAAAATCAGGCCGCTATTTTAACGCCGGGACAGGGTGCCCCAAAAACAAAAGGCAGCCGAAGCTGCCTTTTGTTTGTTCAAGCACCGGAACTTCACCCGCAAGGGGCAGGCCGCGGTTGTAACGCCGATTAATCGGCAACAACCACGCTCAGTTGGCGCGGCGCTTGAATTCGTTGGTACGGGTGTCGATCTCGATCATGTCGCCGATGTCGACGAATGCCGCCACCGGCAGTTCGAAGCCGGTGGGCTTGATGCGGGCGGGCTTCATCACCTTGCCCGAGGTGTCGCCACGCACGGCGGGCTCGGTATATTCGACTTCGCGGATGACGGTGGTGGGCATCTCGACCGAGATTGCCTTGCCGTCGTAAAAGACGACTTCGACCGGCATGCCGTCGTCCAGATAGTTCAGCGCGTCGCCGAGGTTGTCGCCTTCGACTTCGTACTGGTTGTACTCGCTGTCCATGAACACATACAGCGGATCGGCGAAGTAGGAATAGGTGCATTCCTTGCGGTCGAGGTTGACGGTCTCGAACTTGTCGTCGGCACGATAGACGCTTTCCATGCCGGAACCGTTGAGCAGGTTCTTCAGTTTCATCTTGACGACGGAGGCGTTGCGGCCGGATTTCGAGAATTCGGCTTTCTGCACCACCATCGGGTCTTTGCCGATCATCACGACGTTGCCGGCGCGGAGTTCCTGGGCGATTTTCATGGGTGTATGTCCTGCTGCAATGGCACCA
>JBAVFD010000154.1:0-22552 GCA_049588075.1 Thiobacillus sp. | reverse complement strand
CATGGAGCGCATCGTCGCCGGGCTGATCAAGGAACGCGACGGTCGCCGCGTACCGAGCGTCATCTTCACCAAGGGCGGCGGCAACTGGCTGGAAGCGATTGCCGTGATTGGCGCCGACGCGGTGGGTCTGGACTGGAGCACCGACATCGGCGAGGCACGCCGCCGCGTCGCCGGCAAGGTGGCGCTGCAAGGCAACCTCGACCCCAGCGCCCTGCACGGCACGCCGGACGCCATCCGCGCCGAGGTGGCGCACATCCTCAACGGCTACGGCAACCATCCCGGCCACGTGTTCAACCTCGGTCACGGTATTTCGCAGTTCACCGATCCCGACAAGGTCCGCGTGCTGGTCGAGGCGGTGCATAGCCAGAGCCGCGCCGTGCGCGCAGCGCACCCTTCTGCATAACGCGCAGCGCCCCCGTCTGCATAATGCGGAGCGCGCCTTTCTGCCAGGCGTGCCCGCACCCGTTCAGCCGCGAACCTTTTCGCTCTGCCGCCATCTGAACTCAGCCTTTATTTATCAGGACACACCATGAAACGTACTTTGATCAGCCTGTTCGCTCTCTTCATTAGCTTGAGTTTCGTCATGCACGACGCGGAAGCCAGGCGTTTCGGCGGCGGCAAATCCTTCGGCATGCAGCGCAGCGTCCCGGCCAGACAATCTGCCGCCCCCGCCCCGCAACAGCAGCCCGGCGCCGCGCCGGCGACTGCGCCGCAAAAACGTAACTGGATGGGTCCGATTGCCGGGCTGGCCGCCGGTCTGGGTTTGGCCGCGCTGTTTTCGCATTTTGGAATGGGCGAAGGCATGGCCAATTTCATGATGATCGCGCTGCTGGCGATGGCGGCATTCATGCTGTTCCGCTGGTTGATGCAGCGCAACGCGCCTGCCGCATCCACCATGCAATACGCCGGGATGCCGCAGCAATCGCCCGTCGCGTTTGACCAGACCCCCGCCGCACTCGGTGGCAGCGCCTCCGCCAGCGCCTTCCCACCCGGCTTCGATGCCGACGCCTTCGCGCGCGAAGCCAAGCTCAATTTCATCCGCCTGCAGGCCGCGTTCGACGCGCGCAATCTGGACGATCTGCGCGCCTTTACCGCGCCCGAAATTTTCGCCGAAATCAGCATGCAACTGGCCGAGCGCGGCGACGTCAAGCAAACCACCGACGTGATGACGCTCAACGCCGAGGTGCTGGAAGCGATCGACGAAGGCAACCGCCACATCGTCAGCGTGCGTTTCACCGGCCTGGTTCGTGAGGATGCGGGCGCCGCGCCCATCGCGCTCGACGAGGTCTGGCACCTCTCCAAACCGGTCAGCGGCCAGGGCGGCTGGATGATCGCCGGAATTCAGCAGCAATAACCCATACAAAACAATGGCCTGCGCATAGATAAGCCGCGCAGCCGGCGACATAAGCGAGAGCAGAAGCACTCACTTATGCACAAAATTGAGGCAAGGGGAACTTTTTTGTTAATATTCCTTGACAGCCGTGCCATGTTTGTAACTACATGATAAATAACGATCTGTCCGCTTGCCTGCTTTTTAGCCTGTCATCCCTTCCCGCCTGAATACGGGCGATTGGGGACAGTCGACACAAATCACCCACACAATTATCCACAGATTGCGTGGACAAGGCAGAATAAATCTTTCTGAACAGCAACTTAGCAAGGTTTCCCCGATTGCCAACCAAGACCCGCCGCTAAGTTATGTCGCCCATCCTCCAGGTCGCGCTTGATACGCCGCTTCAGCGGCTATTCGACTATCGCCTGCCGGATGGCCTCGGCCCGGTGCAAGCGGGCAGCCTGGTCGAAGTGCCGTTCGGACGCACCCACCAGATTGGCGTGGTGTGGGGTGAGACGAGCGACAGCGCTGTCGATTCCGGCAAGCTGCGCGACATCATCCGCGTGCTGGACGACCGTCCCGCCCTGTCTCCCGACATTCTGCGTCTGGCGCAGTTTTGCGCGGATTACTATCACTACGCCCTCGGCGCCATCCTGCTCGCCACGCTGCCGCCGCGGCTGAAGAACGCCACGCCGTTTGTTGCGGACACGCCCTGGCTCATCGCGACTGCAGCCGGGCACATCGCTGAGCCACCCAGCCGTGCCAGGGCGCAACGCGCGCTGCTCGACTCGCTGAAAATCGCGCCACAATCACGCGATGCGCTGCGGGCAGCCAAACAAGGCCGCCACGCGGCCGCGCTGGTTGAAAATGGCTGGGCGACCTGGTCGCGGCTGCCGCCCGCTTCTGCAAACATGACCGCAACCGCGCCCGCCCAACGGGCTACGCCCGAACAACAGGCGGCACTTGACACGCTGCTGCCCGCCCTCGCCCAGTTCGGCGTCCATCTGGTCCACGGCGTCACCGGCAGCGGCAAGACCGAGCTGTATCTGAGGCTGATCGACGCGGTGCTGGCGCAAGGCCGGCAAGCGCTGGTACTGATCCCGGAAATCTCGCTCACCCCGCAGCTGGAACAGCATTTCCGCCGCCGCTTTCCCGGTCGCCGCATCGCCACCCTGCACAGTGGTTTAAGCGAGGGCGCGCGCACCGAAAACTGGCTGGCCGCACCCGATTGCGACCTGCTGCTCGGTACCCGGCTGGCGGTGTTCGCGCCGCTGCCGCGTCTGGGGCTGATCGTGGTGGACGAAGAACACGACCTGTCGTTCAAGCAGCAGGACGGCCTGCGCTATTCGGCGCGCGACGTGGCGATTGCGCGTGGCCAGCAGGCCGGGGTGCCGGTGGTGCTCGGCTCGGCCACGCCGTCGCTGGAAAGCTATGCGCAAGCCCTGAGCGGGCGCTACCAGTTGATCGAACTGAAGCAGCGCGCGATCAGTCAGGCCCAGCTGCCTGCCATCGAACTGGTCGACTTGCGGCATATCCCTGTCGACAACGGCCTCACGCGTCCCGCCCTGCAGGCGCTCACTGACACGCTGGCGCGCGGTGAACAAAGCCTGGTGTTTCTGAACCGGCGCGGCTATGCCCCGGCGCTGTATTGCCCGAGCTGCGCCTGGGTGTCGCCCTGCCCCCGTTGCTCGGCGCGACTGGTGCTGCATCAATCCGCCCGCCGCCTGAAATGCCACCACTGCGGATATGAAGCGCGCATCCCCGCCGACTGCCCGAGTTGCGGCAACCCCGATTTGAAGCCGCTCGGTCAGGGTACGCAGCGGCTGGAGGAAACGCTGGCCGCCTTGCTGCCCGCCGCACGCATCCGCCGCATCGACCGCGACAGCATGCGCCCGCGCGCCTGGGCCGAACTCGGCGAGGCGGTGCATGGCGGCGAAATCGACATCCTGGTGGGCACCCAGATGCTGGCCAAAGGCCACGACTTTCCCAACATGACGCTGGCGCTGATTCTAGACACCGACGGCGCACTCTACAGCCCCGACTTTCGCGCCACCGAACGCCTGTTCGCCCAGCTGATGCAGGTGGCCGGACGCGCCGGGCGCGCCGACAAGCCCGGCCGCGTGCTGATCCAGACCGCCTTCCCGGACCATCCGCTGTTCCGCTACCTGCAGCGCCACGACTACTCCGGTTACGCGCGCGCGCTCCTCGCCGAACGCAAGCAGCTCGACCTGCCGCCGCTCACCCGCCAGGTGCTGCTGCGCGCCGAAGCGCCGACGATGGCGGCGGCGCTGGCTTTTTTACAACAGGCCGCCCGCACCGCACCCGTGCATCCGCAGGTCAGCATATTCACCGCCGTGCCCGCGCCGATGGCGCGCGTCGCCAACCTGGAGCGCGCGCAACTGCTGATCCAGTCCGCCTCGCGGCAGGCGTTGCAGGCGTGCGTGCGCGACTGGCGGCCGCAGCTTGAAACGATCAAGCCACGGGTAGCGCGCTGGTCGCTCGACGTGGATCCGCTGGCGTTTTAAACCCCGTACCCAGGCGCTACGGATTGCGGCAGCCAAAAACACCGACAAGCCGCGCCCTGCTATCATCCGCCGCATATCGCTACGGCTGGAATCCCGTGAACCAACCAACAAGACTGGGCAACCCCCACCATGCGTAAGCTGCAAAAACTGGCTGCCGACGCGCTCGAAGACGTGCTCGCGGGTGCGGCGCTGCATCAGGTGTTGCCGCAGCGCGTGCAGCAATTGCAAACCCCGGGCGAGCGCGGCGCACTGCAGGACATCGTGTACGGCAGCCTGCGTCAGCTGGGTCGGCTGGATGTCTGGCTGGCGGCGCTGCTGGAGCGTCCGTTGACCGATCCGCAGCTGGGCTGGTTGCTGCGCGTGGCCATCTACCAGCTGGCCTACACCCGCGCGCCGGCGCATGCGGTGGTGCATAACGCCGTCACCGCCGCCGGAGAAGGCTGGCGGCGCGGCCTGGCCAATGCGGTGCTGCGCAATTTTCAGCGGCGCCGCGCCGAGCTGGAAAAAATGGCGGAGGCGCAGCCGTCGGCGCGCTGGTCGCACCCCGACTGGTGGATAGCCAAGCTGCAAAGCGAGCATCCGAATCACTGGCAAGCCATCCTCGAGGCCAGCCTGCTGCATCCGCCGTTCACCCTGCGCGTCAATTGCCGCCATGGCGACGTGGCGGCTTATTTGCAGCGCCTGGCCGAAGCCGGCCTGCCGGCCCGGCAGACCGGGCCAGACGCCGTCACCCTCGACAAGGCGGTGCCGGTACACAGCTTGCCCGGGTTCGACGCCGGCCACGTGTCGGTGCAGGACGCCGGTGCACAATGGGCGGCGCGGCTGCTCGATGCCCAGCCGGGCGAGCGGGTGCTGGATGCCTGTGCAGCACCCGGTGGCAAGACCGGCCACATTCTGGAGCGCGCCGCATCCGATTCAAGCGCAGTGATGCTGACCGCGCTCGATCTGGACGCTGCGCGGCTGGCCCGGGTGCAGGAAAATCTCGACCGATTGCACCTCACCGCCAGGCTGGTTCAGGGCGACGCGTCGCAACCCGATGTCTGGTGGGACGGCCAGGCGTTCGACCGCATTCTGGCCGACGTGCCGTGCAGCGCATCCGGCGTGGTGCGCCGCAATCCCGACATCAAATGGCTGCGCCGCCCCGACGATATTGCGCAGTTCGCGGCGCAGCAGGCGCACATGCTGGAGGCGCTGTGGCGGCTGCTGGCGCCGGGTGGTACATTGCTTTACGCCACCTGCTCGATATTCAATGAAGAAAACGATGGGCAGGTGCGAGCGTTCCTGGCGCGACATGCCGAAGACGCCGAACGCTGCCCCCTTGCTGAACCTTTGACTGACGGATCGCTGTTGCCTGATGCCGAGCATGATGGTTTCTTTTATGCCCTGTTGCGCAAGACGTAATGCCGCTGTGCGCTGGCTGACCGGCCTGCTGCTGAGCTGCTGGCTGGCTGTCGCCGGGGGTGCGCTGGCCGCCGACAAAAGCGCGGTCAGGCAGGCCGCCATCCGTGCCACCGCGCAAGGCTACGTGCTGGACGCGGATATCGATATCGTGCTCAACCACACCCTGGAAGACGCACTTGGCAAGGGCATCAATCTGTATTTCCTGGTCGAACTGGAACTGACCCGGCCGCGCGGCTGGTGGTGGCTGGACGAAGACATTGCCGATCCGGTGCGCAAGCTGCGGATTTATTACCACCTGCTGCTGCGCCGCTATGTCGTTGAATCCGGCTACACCACCCGAACCGCCGAGACCCTGAGCGAAGCGCTGGCCCTGCTGGGGCGGGTCAATGACTGGCAGGTGCTGGAACGCGGCGCGCTCAAAACCGGGCGGCGCTACGATGGGCGCCTGCGCCTGCGCCTGGACACCACACAGCTACCCAAGCCGCTGTCCATCGGCGGCGTTCCCGGCGACAAATGGGAGCTGATCACGCCCTGGCATGAGTGGTCGTTTGATGCACCTGCTGCGCCTGTTTCACCTCCTGTGGCCTCGCCTGCCGCCTCACCCGCATTACCCTGATGCGCAATCTGATTGCTGCCGCCCTGATCGTGGGCATCGTGCTGCTGGCGTTGCTGTTTTATGCCAGCGGCGACAGCGTGATGTTCTCCGACACCCTGCCCATTCTGTTCATTGGCGGCGGGGTGCTCGGCGTCGTCCTGCTGGCGTTGCTGGTCTGGCGCCTGTGGTGGCTGCGCAAGCGTATCCGCCGCGGCGTGTTCGGCGCCAAGCTCACCCTGAAATTGCTGCTGATGTTTGGGGCGGTTTCCATGCTGCCCGGGCTGGTGGTGTATGGCGCCTCGGTGTTCTTTCTCAACCGCTCGATCGAAACCTGGTTCGACGTGCGGGTCGACAACGCACTGGCTTCCGGCGTCAAGCTCGGCCAGGCTTCGCTCGACGACCAGCTGCGCGAACTGGACAACAAGGCCCAGCGTATGGCGCTGTCGCTGTCGGATGAGGGCGCGGGGTCGATCATCACCGCCCTCTCCACCCTGCGTGAGCAAAGCGCGGTACAGGAGCTGACGCTGTTCAACGAACGGGGCAGTGTCATTGCCCACGTCAGCGGCGAGCGCGGCACGCTGCTGCCGGTGCTGCCCGAACGCAGCGTGCTGTGGCAGGTACGGCAACAACGGCCCTACAGCCGCATCGAGGAGGTCGCCGAGCGCGGCCTCGTCCTGCGCGTCATCGTGCCGGTCTATACCACCGCGCTGGCGGGCGAAACGCGGGTCCTGCAACTGGTGCAACCGGTGACCGCCAGCATCGCGCACGACGCGCAGGCGGTGCAGCTGGCATACCAGGAATACCAGCAGATCGCGGTTTCGCGGCAGAGCCTGAAGCGTATTTACGGCGTCGCGCTGACGCTCACCCTGATGCTGGCATTGTTGATGACTTTCGTCATCGCCTATCTGTTGTCGGAGCGTCTCGGTGCCCCCCTGCGCACCCTGGCGCGCGGCACCCGCGCGGTGGCCAAGGGCGACTTCTCGCAGATGCCGTCGGTGTCCAGCCGCGACGAACTCGGCGTGTTGATCCAGTCGTTCAACCGCATGACACGACAGCTATCCGACGCCCGCGAACAAGCCGCGCAAAACCATCAGGAAACCGAGCAGGCCAAGGCCTTTCTGGAGCGCGTGCTGGCCAACCTGTCCTCCGGCGTGGTGGTGCTGGATGAGATGCTGCACGTGCTCGCCGTCAACAGTGCGGCCGCGCATATCCTGGGGGTGGAGCCACGCGACCTGCAGGATCAAGACCTGTCGACCCTGGGTCAGCCGGACGAGGCGCTGCGCCATTTCAGCGCACAGGTGGCCGAACGTTTCTCCCGCCGTGAGGAAGAATGGCAGGAACAGATCGAATACAGCGGCCTCGATAGCAGACAAACCCTGCTGGTGCGCGGCACCCACCTGCCAGCGGGGATGGAACGCGGTTATGTGCTGGTGTTCGACGATGTGACCAAGCTGATCAATGCCGAACGCAACGCCGCGTGGAGCGAAGTGGCGCGACGGCTGGCGCACGAGATCAAGAATCCGCTCACCCCCATCCAGCTGTCGGCCGAACGGATTTCGCGCAAGCTCGGCGGCAAGCTGGAAGCGACGGACGCCGAGTTCCTCACGCGCGCCACGCAAACCATCGTCAATCAGGTCGCCGCCATGAAAAGCATGGTGGACGCGTTTGCCGGCTATGCGCGGATGCCGCGCGCCAAGCTCGAAGCGCTCGACCTGAACGCGCTGGTGCGTGAAGTATTGACGCTGTACGACGCCAGGTCCATGGGACTGCAGCTGAATCTCGACGCCGATTTGCCGCGCATCGCGGGCGACTCCACATTATTGCGTCAGGTGATACATAATCTGTTGCAGAATGCGCAGGACGCGCTGGCGGGTCACGCCGCACCAAGCGTCTGGATCGACACGCACCTCAATAACCACACGGTTTACTTGACCGTAACAGATAATGGAGCCGGGTTTCCGGAGCATCTGATGACGCGGCTGTTCGAACCCTACGCAACCACCAAGACCAAGGGAACGGGGCTGGGACTGGCCATCGTCAAAAAAATCGTGGAAGAACATCAGGGCAAGATCCAGATCGAAAATATCAAGACAGGCGGCGCCGCCATCCGCATCGCTCTGCCTGTGTTTGCGGCAGCCGGAGAAAATACGTGAGCGGGCATATTCTCGTCGTCGATGACGAAGTGGGCATTCGTGAGTTGTTGTCGGAGATCCTCACCGATGAGGGCTATGACGTGCATCTGGCGGAAAACGCAGAAGCGGCGCGTGCCTTCCGCGCGCAGCGCCGCCCGGACCTGGTATTGCTGGATATCTGGATGCCCGATACCGACGGCGTGACGCTGCTGAAAGAGTGGGCGGCCGGCGGCCAGCTCACCATGCCGGTGGTGATGATGTCCGGCCACGGCACCATCGATACCGCGGTCGAAGCCACCCGGCTCGGCGCCACCGACTTTCTGGAAAAACCGGTGGCGCTGGCCAAACTGATCGATACCGTCAACAAGGCCATCAAGCGCGGGGTGACGCTGCCCCGGCGCACCCCCGGCATGGACTTGTCGGCGCTGGGCAAGAGCCCGTTAATTCTCGAACTGAAGAAACGCCTCACCCAGATCGCCAGCAACACCGCTCCCGTCATGCTGCTGGGCGAGCCCGGCAGCGGGTTTGAAATCTGCGCCCATTTCCTGCACCAGCCCGCCAGTCCGTGGATAGAAATCAAGGATCGCGCGCGGCTGCTGTCCGACCCGCTGAGCTTTGTCGAGACGCTCGGCAACGGCACCCTCTACCTGCCGGATGCCTGCGATCTGACGCGGCTGGAGCAGAAAGGTCTGGGACTGCTGCTCGACCGCATTGAAGGCAGTGGCGCACGGCTGGTATGCGCCAGCAGCCGCAGTCTCGACGCCATGGTCGCAGCGGGCGAATTCGACAGTCGCCTGTACTATCGCCTGTCCAGCCTCGCCATCCAGGTTCCGCCGCTGCGCGATCACCGTGAGGACGTGCCCGACATTGCCAACTTCATGCTGGCGCAACTGGTGGAAGAAGGCCTCTGCCCGGTGCGGCGCCTGACCACCCCGGCCTTGAACCAGCTGCGCAACTTCGACTGGCCGGGCAATCTGCCGCAGCTCAATAATGCGGTGCGCACGCTGACAGTCACCGCGCTGTCGAATGAAATCGATGCTTCCGACGTCAACCGCGTACTTGCGCCGATGAAGCAGCTGGCGCCCGCCGTGGCGCACGGCATCCCCCTCGATATTCCGCTGCGTGAGGCGCGCGATGCGTTTGAGCGCATGTATTTCGAATACCTGATCCAGAAGGAAGGCGGCAGCATGACGCGGGTCGCCGACCGGTCCGGACTGGAGCGCACCCACCTGTATCGCAAGCTCAAGCAGCTCAACATCCGGCACGGACGGCGACTGGACGAAGACTTGTAACCCCACGCTAAAAAACCGCACGTGAAAATCATCATCCTCGGCGCCGGCCAGGTCGGCGGCAACCTGGCCGAAAGCCTGGTCGCCGAAAACAACGACATCACCATCGTCGACCTGAACGTCGAGCGGCTGGCGCTGCTGCAGGATCGCTTCGATCTGCGCACCGTCCGCGGCCATGCCGCGCATCCCTCGGTGCTGGAGCAGGCGGGTGCCGAAGACGCCGACATGCTGGTCGCGGTCACCCAAAGCGATGAAACCAATCTGGTGGCATGCCGCATCGCATCCACCCTGTTCAATGTGCCCACGCGCATCGCGCGCATCCGCTCGAATGATTTCCTCGGGCTGGAAGCCAGCTTTCTGGCCGAACAATTCGGGGTCCATGACGTCATCAGCCCGGAACAGGAAGTGACCGATACCCTGCGGCGACTGATCGAACACCCCGAAGCGCTGCAGGTGCTCGACTTCGCCGACGGCAAGGTGCGGCTGGTGGCGGTGCGCGCCTACCACGGCGGCCCGCTGGTGGGGCACGAGCTGCAGGACATCAAGCGCCACATGCCGAATCTGGAGTGCCGCATTCCGGCGATTTACCGGCGCGACCGCGGCATTGTGCCCAAAGGCATCACCGTGATCGAGCCCGGCGACGAGGTGTTCTTCCTGGCGCGCAAACAGGATATTCCCTCGGTGCTGCGCGAACTGCGCCGGATGGAACGGCCGGTCAGGAAAGTCATGATCGCCGGCGGCGGCAATATCGGGCGGCGGCTGGCGGCACGGATCGAACACGATTACGACGTCAAAATCATCGACCACAACAAGGCCACCAGCAACCTGCTGGCCGAACAGCTTCACCAGTCGCTGGTATTGCAGGGCGACGCCACCGACGAGGAATTGCTGGATCAGGAGAACATCGCCGCCATGGATGTGTTCTGCGCGCTGACCAACGATGACGAAGACAACATCATGTCCGCACTGCTGGCCAAACGGATGGGCGCCAAGCGCGTGATCGCGCTGATCAACCGCTCGGCCTATGTCGACCTGGTGCAGGGTGGCGAAATCGACGTCGCCATCTCGCCGGCCCAGGCCACGGTCGGGCCCTTGCTGTCCAAAATCCGCCGTGGCGACATGGTGGCGGTGCATTCCCTGCGGCGCGGCGCGGCCGAAGTGCTGGAGGTGGTGGTGCATGGCGATGCCAGGACCTCGCGGGTGGTGGGCAAGCGTATCGAGGCGATCGACCTGCCCGAGGGTGCGGCGATTGCTGCCGTCATCCGCAATGGCGAGGTCATCATCGCCCACCATGACACGCTGATCGAGGCAGAGGATCACCTGATCCTGTTCGCGCTCAACAAACGCATCATTCCCAAGGTGGAAAAACTGCTTCAGGTCGGCTTCGGTTTTTTCTGAATCATGCGTCGCGTGCTTCCCATTCTGCATGTGCTGGGGCTGGTGATCCTGATTTTTTCCTTCACCCTGCTGCTGCCGCTGGCGGTTGCCTTCATCTGGCGCGATGCGGCACTCTCGGCGTATGACGAAGCCTTTCTGATCACCTTTTCAGCGGGTCTGCTGACCTGGCTGTTCACGCGCCACAACAAGCGCGAACTGCAGACCCGCGACGGGTTTTTGCTGGTGGTGCTGGTATGGGCCGTCCTGCCTGCCTTTGCCACCTTGCCCCTGCTGAGTTACCTCCCGGGACTGAGTTTTACCGATGCGTATTTTGAAACCGCGTCCGGACTGTCCACCACGGGCGCGACAGTGCTGACAGGCCTGGACACGCTGCCGCCTTCGATCAACCTGTGGCGGCATTTGCTCAACTGGCTCGGCGGCATGGGCATCATCGTGCTGGCGGTGGCCATTCTTCCCATGCTGGGCATCGGCGGCCGCCAGCTGTTCAAGGCCGAAACGCCCGGTCCCATGAAAGATTCGAAACTGACGCCCCGCATCGCCGACACCGCCAAGTCGCTGTGGCTGGTGTATGCGGCGATCACCCTGGCCTGCATCCTGGCGCTCAAGCTTGCAGGGATGAACTGGCTGGATGCAGTCTGTCACGCTTTTGCCGCCATGGGGCTGGGCGGGTTTTCCACCCACGATGCCAGCGTCGGTTATTTCAATTCCCCGGCGATCGAAGCCGTCCTGATCGTATTCATGCTGCTTGCCGCGATGAATTTCGCCACCCATTTTCTGGCCTACCGCAGCCGCAGCCTGCAAGCCTACCGGGGCGACCCGGAAGTCCTGCCGATGCTGGCGCTGGTCGTGGTCAGCTGCATCGGGTCGGCCCTTTACATCTGGCAGGCGGGCACCTATGCCAGCTACTGGACGGCCTTGCGCCACGTCAGCTTCAACCTGGTGTCGCTGGCGACGGACTGCGGCTTTGCCAGCACTGATTTCAACCAGTGGCCGATTTTCGTGCCCTTGTGGATGCTGTTTCTCAGCTGTATCACGGCCAGTTCCGGTTCGACCGGCGGCGGCATCAAAATGATCCGCAGCCTGGTAATGTTCAAGCAAAGCCAGCGCGAACTGCAACGGCAGATCCACCCCGCCGCCGTCTTGCCGATCAAGCTGGGCGGCATGCCGATATCCAATCAGGTGGTGTTTGCAGTGCAGGTGTTCGTGATGCTGTATGTCGCCAGCATCATTGCAATGACCTTGATCCTGGTGGCGAGCGGGCTGGATTTCCTGACTTCCTTTTCGGCCATCATCGCCTGCATCAACAATGCAGGGCCCGGTCTGAACCAGGTGGGACCAGCCACCAATTTCAGCGTGCTGACCGATTTCCAGACCTGGGTCTGCACCTTCGCCATGTTGCTGGGCCGGCTGGAACTGATGACCTTGTTCGTTTTGTTTACCCGGACCTTCTGGCGTGCCTGAGCCACTGGACAATTTTCTCGCCATGCTCGCCAGCGGTCGCGATAACGCGCTGCTGCGCTTTTCGCTCGGCAACGCATACCTCAAGCAGGGCGACGCGGTGAGCGCTGCCGAGCACCTGCGCCGCGCCGTCGAGCACGACCCGAACTACTCCGCCGCCTGGAAACTGCTGGGCAAGGCGTTGACCGATGCGGAAGCCTGGAACGAGGCGCTGGCTGCCTACCGGCAGGGTATCGCCGTGGCCGAGGCGCGCGGCGACAAGCAGGCGGCCAAGGAAATGAGTGTGTTCGCCAAACGAATTGAAAAGCAGCTTGGGTTAAAATCCAGCGATTGAACAGTGAAGGAGCAGCAAATGACGCGGATGGTGAATTGTGTGAAGCTCGGGCGCGAAGCCGAAGGGCTGGCGTTTCAGCCGGTGCCGGGCGATCTCGGCAAACGGATTTTCGAGAACGTGTCGAAAGAAGCGTGGAGCGGCTGGCAGCGCCAGCAGACCATGCTGATCAACGAAAACCGCCTCAACCTGGCCGACCCCAGCGCGCGTTCCTATTTGATGGAGCAGATGGAGCGCCATTTCTTCGGCGACGGCAAGGCCGATGCCGCCAATGGTTATGTGCCGCCCAGCAAGTAGGTGTTCACCCACCAATAAAAACGGGCTCCCGCAGGAGCCCGTTTTTATTGGTTCGCCGGGAATTACAGGACTTCCCGTTCGATTTCTTCCAGCGAGGTATGGCGCACGTCCTTGCCCTTGACCATATAGACCACGTATTCCGACATGTTCTTGGCGTGGTCGCCCATGCGTTCGATCGCCTTGGTGACGAACAGGATGTCGATGAAAACCGAAATGGTGCGCGGGTCTTCCATCATGAAGGTGATGAGGTGGCGCAGGTTCAGGGTGAATTCCTCATCCACCAGCTGGTCCTGCCGCGCGATGTCCACCGCCTTGGTGGCATCCAGCCGGGCAAAGCCGTCGAGCGCCTTGCGCAGCATGTCGAGCACCATGTCCGCCATGTATTTGACTTCGGAAAAGCGCGGCAGGCTGATGCGTTCGGATTGATGGATCAGCTTGGCCATGCGCGCGATCTTGGCGGCCTCGTCACCGATGCGCTCCAGGTCGGTGATGGTCTTGACCACCATCATCACCATGCGCAGGTCGGACGCGGTGGGCTGCCGGCGCGCGATGATCTGGATGCACTCCTCGTCGATGGCGACTTCCAGCGCATTGACGTTGTGGTCATAGGCATCCACCTGGTCCGCCAGTTCGATGTCGCCCTTGATCAGGGCTTCGACCGCATTGACGATTTGCTCTTCGACCAGGCCACCCATTTTCAGCACGTTGGCGCGCACAGCCTCGAGCTCGGCGTCAAACTGCTTGTAGGTATGTTCAGATAGCATTATGTCTATTCCTTCGGTAATCCGTCCCGGATTATATGTCCCGCTTATGACGAATTCATGAACGGCAGATTTTACCGGGCGCTGAAGGGCAATGCGTAGCGGATGCCGTCGATATCAATATATAGCATCCAGCGACTCTGTCCGCTGACACAAACCGGCAATGTAATCTGCGCGGAAAATTCGCCGGGCTTGCCGGGCCGCAGATCGTAACGGTTGAAGCCCATCTCCATCCCGAGCATCTGGAATTCCGCACTGATCTTGCTGGCCCCCGGCGCCGTCACGACTAGCCCGAATGCTTGCATCGGGACGGGGCGGGTCTGGAAACGCACGCTGGCGGGCGCACCGCGATGAATGAGGGTGCAGCCGGCGAGCGGGTCGGCGCAGTTCACCGCGATGGCCTCGGCCGGGCGCTTGAGCCAGTAGCCCACTGCCGCGATCGCCACCAGGGCGACTACCAGCAGCAACGGCGCCAGCACCCGCTTCATGCCCACGCACCTCGTAGCAGCGCGACGCCGTGCGCGCCATGCGACTGCGCCAGTCCCACGTCGCCACGCTCCAGGCCACCCAGGCCATAGACCGGAATCGCGCTGGCGGCAGCGAGTCTGGAAAACGTTTCCCAGCCCAGGGTGGCGGCACCCGGATGGGTGAGCGTGGGCAGCACCGGTGACAACAGGGCAAAGTCAGCGCCGATGGAAACCGCATGTGCGAGTTCGGCGGCATCGTGGCACGACACCCCCACCCACTCGCAATCGGGGCGTACAGCCAGTTTGGCGGCAGCGGCTGTATCGAGATGCACCCCATCTGCATCCGCCGCGCGCGCCAACTCCAGACTGCCGTTGACCAGCACGCGTGCGCCATAGCGGTGCGCGCGGCGTACGGTTTCGCCGGCGAGTGCCAGGCGCGCCTCATCCGGCAGCGTCTTGTCGCGCAGCTGAATCAGCCGCAGGCCATTGTGTAAAGCCACATCCAGCCGCGCCAGAAAGGTGTCGACGCCGAGCGATTCGGCGTGTGAAATCCCCAGCAGCGGCGGCAGCGACAGCGCTTTGAGGATGGGAAAATTGGCGGGCAGCAGCGGGCTGACTTCGACTGCGTCGGGCTGTTGCCAGGAAAAAACCTGCCCTTCGTGCGGGTGCGGCTCGCCCTGCCATTCGAACACGCGAAAAAAGTTCAGTCGCACCGTGGCGTGGGGATACTCGAATACCCGGGTGATCCAGCGGCAGGACGGGTTCACGACGATCCCCAGTTCCTCGTGCAGTTCGCGCGCCAGCGCGGCTTGCAGCGTTTCGCCCGGCTCCACCTTGCCGCCGGGGAATTCCCAGTAACCCGCATAGACCTTGCCCGGCGGGCGTTGCGCCAGCAGCACCCGGCCATCGGGCTGGGTGAGCACGGCGGCGACGACTTCGGTGATGGGCGTTTGACTCATTGCCGGCCGGCCCAGTCGCGTGCGAACTGCCATGCCACCCGGCCATTGCGCGCACCACGCCCGAGCGACCATTGCAGGGCGGCGCGCTCGAATGCGTCATCCGGCGGCGCGCCCAGCTGGTTCGCCCAGTGGCGGGCAATCGCCAGATAGGTGTCCTGATCCATGGCATGAAACGACACCCACAGCCCGAAGCGGTCGGACAGCGACACCTTCTCCTCGGTCGCTTCGCCGGGATGCACTTCGCCGCCCAGGTGTTGCGTCTCCAGGTTCTCGGCCATGTATTCCGGCATCAGATGGCGGCGATTACTGGTGGCGTAAATCAGCACGTTGTCCGACGGCCCCGCCAGCGAGCCGTCGAGCGCAGCCTTCAGGCTGGCGTAGCCGACTTCATGCTCGGCAAAGGTGAGGTCATCAATGAAGACAATGAAGCGGTAATGCGCATCCGCCAGCAGGTCGAACAGATCGGGCAGGCTGGGCAACCCGGCCTTGTCCACCTCGATCAGGCGCAGCCCTTTGGCGGCGTACTTGCCGTGCACCGCCTTCACCAGCGACGACTTGCCACCGCCGCGTGCGCCGGTCAGCAGCACGTTGTTGGCGGGCTTGCCGGCGACGAACTGGCGGGTATTGGCGTCCACCCGCTGTTTTTGCTCGTCGATGTCGAGCAGATCCCTGAGCGTCACCCGCTGCGGATGCAGGATGGGTTTCAGGCCACCCGCCTGCGCCGACCAGCGGGCGGCGCGAACGGTTTTCCAGTCCAGCTGCGCAGGGCGTGAAGCGTTGTCGAGACGGTCAAGCAAACGCTCGATACGGGGTAATAGGGCGCTGTAATCAGGGTTCATGCATGAATTCTAGCGGACGACTTCGTGCTGTGGCTGGCAACAGCGGATTGCCTGATCTTTCGACCTATGTACGCCAGCACACAGACTTTCTCCGCAATGGTTGTGATGATCCATACTCGTCTCAGCGAAGATGAGGGTTTTATTCGGTTGCCGACCCGGGGAGAACGACCCACCTCCGGATTGAAGCCAGCCTTTCACGGAAATCAACCATGTCCGAAACAGTAATCGATTCCACCATTTCCGACCTTGCAGGCAAGGGGGATGGCAGCACCGAGGTCCGGCGCCAGGAGGCTCTGCTTATAACCGGAGCCTTGCAGAATGCGATTCTCAATAGCGCCAACTTTTCGAGCATCGCCACCGACGAGAAGGGTGTCATTCAAATATTCAACGTCGGCGCCGAGCGCATGCTGGGCTATGCGGCCGCCGATGTCCTGAACAAGATCACCCCTGCCGACATTTCCGATCCGCAGGAAGTGATCGCGCGCGCGAAGGCGTTGAGCGTCGAACTCGGAACCCAGATCGAGCCGGGCTTCGAGGCGTTGGTGTTCAAAGCCTCACGTGGCATCGAGGACATCTACGAACTGACCTACATTCGCAAGGACGGCAGCCGCTTCCCGGCCATCGTGTCGGTCACTGCGCTGCGTGACGATCAGGGCGCCATCATCGGTTATCTATTGATCGGCACCGACAACACCGCGCGCAAGCAGGTCGAGGCCGAGCGGCAGCATTTGCTCGAAGTTCAGGAAGAGACGAATAAACAACTGCAGCAAACCAACCTCACCTTGCAGGTCAGCGAGGAGAAGCTCGCCGTTACACTCCATTCCATCGGCGATGCGGTGATCGCCACCGATGCCGAGGGACGGGTGACGCTGCTGAATCCCCTGGCTCAAAAGCTCACTGGCTGGACGCATGCGCAAGCCACCGGCCACCCAGTGGAGGATGTTTTTCACATCATCAACCAGGAAACCCGGCAACCCTCAACCATCCCGGTCATGGAAACCCTGGCGCATGGCACGACACAGGGCATGGCCAATCACACCGTACTGATTGCCCGCGATGGCAGCGAGTGCGCGATTGCCGACAGCTGCGCCCCGATTCGCGACCGCGACGGTCAAGTGATCGGCGCCGTGCTGGTGTTCCGCGATGTGACCGGCGAGTATGCGGCGCAACAGGCCTTGCGCGACCAGCAGTTCTATACCCGATCTTTGATCGAATCCAACATCGATGCGATCATGACGACCGATCCGTCCGGCATCATTACCGACGTCAACCAGCAGATGGTGGCGCTCACCGGTTGCACGCGCGACGAGCTGATCGGCACGCCGTTCAAGAATTATTTCACCGATCCGGAGCGGGCCGAGGCAGGCATCAAGCGGGTGCTGAGCGAAAAGAAAGTGACCGACTACGAACTCACCGCGCGTCACAAGCGCGATGGGGACACGGTGGTGTCCTATAACGCGGCCACTTTCTACAATGCTGACGGGGAACTGCAGGGTGTGTTTGCCGCTGCGCGCGACGTCACCGAACGCAAGCGCCTGGATCAGGTGCTGCAGGACAAGAACACCGAGCTGGAAAGCGCCCGGTTCGTGGCGGAAAAGGCCAACCTCGCCAAATCGGATTTCCTGTCCAGCATGAGCCATGAACTGCGCACCCCGCTCAATGCCATCCTCGGCTTCGCCCAGTTGCTGGAGGTTGGTTCACCACCGCCAACGGCCGCCCAGATTATACGGCTGCAGCAGATAACCAAAGCAGGGTGGTATCTGCTGGAACTGATTAACGAAATCCTTGATCTCGCGGTGATCGAGTCCGGCCAGCTATCGCTGTCGCGCGAACCGGTGTCGCTGATCGACGTCATGCGCGAATGCCAGGCCATGATCGAACCGCAGGCGCAACAGCGCGGCATCCATATCAATTTTCTCCCGTTCGACCCTACCTGGTTTGCCCATGCCGACCGAACGCGGGTCAAGCAGGTGCTGATCAACCTGCTCTCCAATGCGATCAAATACAACCGAGAGCTGGGAACGGTCGAGGTGGCATGCACCGCGAGCACCCCGGAACGCATCCGCATCAGCATCAAGGACAGCGGCGCAGGATTGCCTGCAGACAAGCTGGCGCAGCTGTTTCAGCCATTCAATCGTCTCGGGCAAGAAGGCGGCAGCGAGGAAGGGACGGGCATTGGCCTGGTGGTCACCAAGCGACTGGTCGAACTGATGGGGGGGACCCTCGGGGTCGAAAGCACCGTCGGCGTGGGCAGCGAATTCTGGATCGAACTGATGAGGGACAGCATGCCGCAGCTTGCCGCTGGAAGCACAATGCCCGCCGAGTTTGCGCCGCAAGCCCATGGAAACGCGGCAATGCGCACCCTGCTCTATGTGGAAGACAATCCGGCCAACCTGATGCTGGTCGAGCAAATCATTGAGGGCCACCCCCATGTACGCATGATGAGTGCGCGCGATGGCAATCAGGGCATCGCGTTGGCACGTGTCCATCTCCCGGATGTGATTCTGATGGACATCAATCTGCCGGGCATCAGCGGCAGCCAGGCGCTGAAAATCCTGCGCGAAGACCCGGCAACGGCGCACATCCCCGTCGTTGCCCTCAGCGCCAATGCCATGCTCCGCGATATCGAGAAGGGACTGGCGGCTGGATTTTTCCGCTATCTCACCAAGCCGATCAAGGTTAGTGAGTTCATGGATGCGCTGGATAAGGCGCTGGAATTTTCGGAAACCGGGATAGACGGCGCAGTGATGCCAGAACCCTCGTGATGATTAGCACCACCGATATTCTTGAGGCCCGCATCCTGATCGTGGACGACCAGGCGGCCAATGTGCAGTTGCTGGAAGAAATGCTGCGCGAATCCGGCTATCGGTGCATTAAGTCGACGATGGATCCCTGTGCCGTCTGCGCGCTGCATCGCGACAACCACTATGACCTGATTCTGCTCGATCTGCAGATGCCCGGCATGAATGGATTCGAGGTCATGGAAGGCCTGAAGGAAATCGAAACCGATGGTTACCTTCCGGTCCTTGTGATCACGGCTCAGCCGGGCCACAAGCTGCGGGCGCTGGCCGCCGGCGCGAAAGACTTCATCAGCAAACCATTCGACCTGATGGAAGCCAAGTCGCGCATTCACAACATGCTGGAAGTGCGCTTGCTGTACAAACAACTCGAACAATACAGCCGTGCGCTCGAATCCCTGGCGCTGCATGACGCGTTGACCGGGCTGCCGAACAGACGGCTTTTGTTTGACCGGATTTCATTGGCCATCGCCCATGCGCGCAGGCACACCAGCACGATGGCGGTGATGTATCTGGACTTGGACGGGTTCAAGCAGATCAATGACAGCCTGGGCCACGATGCGGGTGACGCGCTGCTGCGGATGGTCGCCGATCGCCTGGTGGCTGCGGTACGTCAAGAGGACACGGTGGCGCGCCTGGGGGGTGACGAATTCGTGATCGCGTTGTGGGAATCAAGTCATGCCGATGGTGTGGCCAAGCTGGTGTCAAAAGTGATCCAGGCCGTGTCACAACCCTATCGCATTCAAGGCCGTGACGTGCGCATGACCGCCAGCGTCGGTGTCGGCATTTACCCTGCGCATGGCGAGGCGGTGGAAACGCTGATGAAAAGCGCGGATCTGGCCTTGTATGAGGCCAAACGCACCGGCAAGAATGACTATCGAATTGCAGCACGTGTCGATCTGCAGCCATCGCCCGTATTGACGTAATGTTCCCTCATGGAACGAAGCCCCTGTGCAAATGAACGAAAGAAAATTTTATGGTAACAAGCACCGATATTTTTAAGGCCAGCATTCTGGTGGTGGACGATCAGGAAGCCAATGTGCAACTGCTGGAGCAAGTGCTGCGTGAAGCCGGCTATCAGCACATCACGTCGACGGTGAATCCGCAGGAGGTGTGCGCATTGCATCAAAAAAACGGCTACGACCTGATCCTGCTCGACCTGCAGATGCCCGGCATGGATGGATTCGAGGTGATGGAAGGTCTCAAGGCCATTGACGGGGAAAGCTACCTTCCCGTCCTCGTGATCACCGCTCAACCAGGTCACAAGCTGCGCGCCCTGCAAGCCGGCGCCAAGGACTTCATCAGCAAGCCGTTCGATCTGCTCGAAGTCAAGACACGCATCCACAACATGCTGGAAGTGCGGCTGCTGTACAAAAGGCTCGAAAACTACAACAAGGTACTGGAACAAACTGTGCAGGAGCGGACCGCCGAATTACGTGATAGCGAGGCCCGCTATCGTAGCCTGACCGAGCTGGCCTCCGACTGGTATTGGGAACAGGGCGAGGACGGGCAGTTCACCCAAACCTCCGGCCCGGTACAGGAAATGCTGGGACTCGGGGTCGATGCATTGGGCGTAAAATCAGGCGACGCTCAGGCGGCAGGCTGGAATGAAGCCGAGCGGAAAGAGCTTCAGGCCAAGATTGCCGCCCGGCAACCCTTCCTGGACTTTGTTTTCCACCGCATCAATGCCGATGGTTCGCAACAACAGTTCAGGGTGAGCGGCGAGCCGATGTTCAATCAGTCCAGCCGGTTTGTCGGGTACCGGGGAATCGGCGTGGAACTCACCTGAAAAACGGAACACACAGGATCACCGCCCTCAGCAATGCCCTCTGCCCCTAATCCAAGCCAGAACCATCTTCTCGCCGCGCTGCCCACGGCGGAATTCGACGCTCTGGCCGTGCACCTGGAATGGGTTGCGATGCCGCTGGGCAAAATCCTTTACGGGCCCGGCGAAAAGTTGCAGCACGCCTATTTCCCCACCACCTCCATCGTGTCGCTGCACTATGTGATGGAGTCCGGCGCAACGGCAGAAACCGCAGGGGTGGGCAATGAAGGGGTCGTCGGGGTCTCCCTTTTCATGGGCGGGGAAACCACATCCAGCACGGCCGTGGTGCAGACTGCCGGTCATGCTTACCGGCTGGAGGGGCAACTGCTGAAGGAAGCGTTCTACCGCGCCGGGTTGATGCAGCGTTTATTGCTGCGCTACACCCAGGCGCTGCTGACGCAGACCGCGCAAACGGCCGTGTGCAACCGGCACCACTCGCTGGAGCAGCAGTTGTGCCGCTGGTTGTTGTTGACGCTCGATCGCATGCCGACGAATGAATTGGTCATGACGCAGGAGCTGGTTGCCAGCATGCTGGGCGTGCGCCGTGAAGGTATTACCGAAGCTGCAGGGAAGCTGCAACGCGCCGGGTTGATCAGCTACCGCCGTGGCCACATTGCCGTGCTTGACCGGCACGGACTGGAGGCCCACGCGTGCGAATGCTATGCCGTGGTCAAAAAGGAATTGGCCCGCCTGCTCCCCGATGCGAAATATCGCCAGGTCAGCGCGACAACCGATCAATAACAGGCCCTGGCAAACACCCCCCCGATTTTTTCAATTGATGCCGGACTGCAAGCTGCCCGGCACGTGCTCAGCCCGATTGCTGCCTATGTGCGTCAGCAGACAGACCGGGTAGCGCCTTCTTCATAAACTTCAACTATCGGCGCCATCTATGCGTGCTGCTTGACGCAGCGCGCCCTTGGCAAGGATTAACGGTTGTCCCGCATGGTTTACAGATGCAGCCCGCCCCAACTTAACTTGATAAAGGAACGATAGTGAAAACACTCAACCTCAACGTGATCGCGCTTGCAGTCAGCCTCGCACTCAGTACCGGCGCGATGGCGCAAAGCCTGTCGAAAAGCGACTACAAGGCTGGCCAGAACAAGATCGCGGCCGAGTACAAGCTGGCCAAGACGAATTGCGCCTTGTTGTCCGGCAACCCGAAAGACATCTGCATGGCCGAAGCCAAAGGCAAGGAAAAGGTCGCACTGGCTGAACTCGAAGCCAGCTACAAACCCACACGGGAACACCGCTACGATACGAGCATCGCCAAGGCAAAGGCTGACTATGCGGTGGCAAAGGAACGATGCGACGACAAGGCCGGCAACGCCAAGGATGTGTGCATGAAGGAAGCGAAAGCCGCAAAGACGAGCGCCGAAGCTGACGCCAAGGCGCTGTTGAAGACGTCCGACGCGAACGCTACCGCCGACAAGAAGTCCGCCGAGGCACACAGCAAGGCGAATGAGCAGGCCACTGATGCCAACAAGGATGCTACGGCAGCCAAGCTTGATGCCGAGTACAAGGTGGCGAAGGAAAAATGCGACACCCTGGCCGGCAACGCGAAAGATGTGTGCGTGAATGAAGCCAAGGTTCGCTTCGGCAAATAAGGTGCACTCGACCCGGTGCGAAGCACCGGGCACACGAACTTTAGAAAAGGAGTTATCCCATGAAATCAATACAGAGATTTACGCTCAGTGCCGTTGCCGCAGCCATGCTGCTCGGCCTGGGTGGGTGCGCCAACATGTCGGCCCAGGATAAGAGTACCGCCATCGGCGCGGGAGTCGGTGCCGTCGGTGGTGCCGTTCTTACGGGTGGCAGTGCGGTCGGAACCGTCGGTGGCGCAGCCGTCGGCGGCGTCATCGGTCACGAAGTCGGCAAATGATGATCGATGTGCGATGTGCCTGGCCTATCCGGCCGGTGCGGCGCACTCATTCATCGCCGTGAATCAGCAAGTCACAGGAGAACGACATGATGAAACTCGACAAGATGGTCAGCACATCCCTGGTCATGGGAGCGTTGCTTGTTGCGCTATCCGGCTGCCAGAAGCAGGAAGGTCCGGCGGAGCAAGCCGGCAAGAAAGTCGACCAGGCGACAGAGAAGGTCGGAGAACAGGTTGAAAAAGCCGGCGACAGCATTCAGGACACGGC
>JBAVFD010000153.1:0-4018 GCA_049588075.1 Thiobacillus sp. | reverse complement strand
ACATCGCGCAGGCCGAGCAGCAACTCGTCGCCGCCAATGCGCAGATCGGCGCGGCCCGCGCCCAGTACTTCCCCACCATTTCGCTCACCGGCGCCTTCGGCTCCACGAGCGGGCAGCTCTCGGATCTCTTCAGCGGACCGGCGCGCGTGTGGAACTACGCCGGCGCGTTCGCCGGCCCGATCTTCACCGGCGGCCTCATCTCCGGGCAGGTCGCGCAGGCGGAAGCCGGCCAGCAGGCGGCGCTCGCCAACTACCAGGCCGTGATCCAGAGCGCATTCGCAGACGTCGAAAACGCGCTGGTAAGCCGCGGGAAGCTCGCGCAGCAGCTCGAGGCCGAGGTGCGGCGGGTGAAGGCGCTCGCCGAATATGCGCGGCTCGCAAAGCTTCAATACGACGGCGGCTACACCGACTACCTCACCGTGCTCAACGCCCAGCAGCAGCTCTTCCCCGCCGAGCTCAACTACGCGCAGATCCTCGGCCAGAAATACAACTCGCTCGTCAACCTCTACAAGTCGATGGGCGGCGGCTGGGTGGACAGGGCCGACGCGCTGGCATCGCGGCCCGCGCCTGTCCCTCGCGGCAAGGCCGCGGGCAGCGCTCCGTAACACCCGACGCGGACCTGCAACGCCTTGCGTGCAGCGGGAATCGAGTTGTGCCTTGCTGAGATGAAGGATACCGTGAAGAACAAGCTGAAGCGGTTCAGGCTATCCGCACGGCTTGGCGAGAAGATGTTCTTCACGACCGTTGGTGCCGCCTTCAGCCGCTATCTCAAGACCCGCGAGGTGGAGTGGGATGACGGGGAGGACCGGACGCCATGAAGCATGGCAAGTCGCGCACGCCGCGCGTGGCTTGACGGTTGCCCGCCAGCGCGGAGTGTTTATTCAGGCCTGGGACCATCCATGACCCACGCATCGATGAGCGTGTAGGTCACGGCGAGCACCACCGGGCCGACGAAGATGCCCACCAGGCCGAAGCTGACCAGCCCGCCGATCACGCCGGCGAAGATCAGCAGCATGGGCAGGTCGGCGCCTTTCTTGATCAGGTAGGGACGCAGGAAATTGTCCATGCTGCCGACAACCAGCGTCCACACCAGCAAAATCGTTCCCCAGGTCTGATCGCCACTCCAGAACAGCCACCCCACTGCCGGAAGCAGCACGAGGATCGGGCCGAGCTGGGCGATGCACAGCATGAACATCAGCGCCGTCAGCACGGGAACCATCGGCACGCCGGCAATGGCCAGCCCGATGCCGCCCAGGATCGACTGCACCAACGCCGTCACCACCACCCCGAGGGCGACTCCACGGATCGCCTGACCGGCCAGCACGACCACGTTCACGCCCTTTTCTCCCGCCAGCCGCAGTCCAAAACGCTTGAGCCAGGTTGCGGCCGATTCGCCGCCTGCGTACAGGATGGCAGCGATGATCACGGTGAGCAGAAACTGCAGGAATAGCATGCCGAAGCTTCCCACTTCCGCGGTGAACCACCTGGTGATTTCACTGGCGTAAGGCGCGAATCTGGCGGCGAATTCATGCAGGCCATCGGCGACGAACTGCTGCCAGAACTGTTGCAGTTTGGCGCCGATCACCGGAATCCCGGCAACCCAGTCCGGCGGCGGCGGCACCCGGGTCTCGGCCAGCCACTTCGACCAGCCGATGATTTGGTCCACATTGTCCACCAGGGTGACGATCGCCAGCGACAACGGCACCAGCAGCATCAACAGCAGGCTCAGCGTCATCACGGCGACGGCCAGCGAACGCTTGCCCCCCAGCCGTGCCTGAACCCGGATCATGACCGGCCAGGTGGCCACCACCACCGTCGTGGCCCAGATCAGCGCCGACAGGAAGGGCCGCATGACCCAGAATGAGGCCGCGATCAGGATGCCGATAAAAAGCACGGCCAGGGTGGTCTGGGTCAGGTCACGCTGCGCTGGATTCATGTGTGCTCGCTCGGAGTGGGGGCGCGGGAATTATACGAAGTAGGCGCGACATGCGGCCGGCAAAGTGCAGCGGACAAGCACCCTTACGCGTCCGGCATCACCTGCGCGAAGCTGTCGATCGCGATGAATTCACCGCAATCCTTGTGCGGCTGGCGCGAATCGGGGTTGCAGATCGCCAGCAGGTGGGCAATGCCGTAGGCGCGCGCGCTTTGCAGCACCGGCAGGCTGTCGTCGACGAACAGGGTGCGGGTTTTGTCGAACGGCTCGACTGCCTGCAGGCCCTGCCAGAAATCCGGATGCTCCTTCGGAAGGCCAATCTGATGCGACGAAATCAGCGCGTCGAAATAGGCTTCGAGGCCGGTTTCGCGCATTTTCAGGCCGAGGCTTTTGGGGTGCGCGTTGGTCACCATCGTCACCCGCCGCCCGGAGGCGCGCACCGCTTGCAGAAACGCCGGCACGTCGGGGCGCACCGCGATCAGGTGAACGACTTCTTCCTTCAGCGCGACGATGTCGAGCGCGAGTTCGCTGCTCCAGAAATCCACGCAATACCAGTTGAGCGTGCCGGCGTGACGGTCGTAATGCGTGTCCAGACGCGCGCGCGCCACCGCCTCGTCGAGGCCGTGGTATTCGGCGTAGCGGCGCGGCATGTGCTCGCGCCAGAAATGGTTGTCGAAATACAGGTCGAGCAGGGTGCCGTCCATGTCGAGGAAGACGGTATCGATCTGGCTCCACTCGATCATGGCAGCGTCACTGTCGGTAAAACAAGCATGCGTCAGAACAGTTCGTCTTTCGACACGCCGCGCCGCCGCAGCAGCTGCCGCAATACGCGCAGCGATTCCATCTGGATTTGCCGCACGCGCTCGCGCGTCACCTGCAATTCCAGCGCCAGGTCCTCCAGCGTGCAGGCCTCCGTGTTGTTGAGGCCGAAGCGCCGCTCGATCACCCAGCGCTGCTTGTCGTTGAGCTGGGTCAGCCATTCGTGGACGTGGTGCTCGATCTCTTCGAGCTGGAGCATTTCGTCCGGCAGGTGGGCGTTGTCGTCGGCGATCGCCTCGCCCAGCGACAGCGTGGGGTCGATGTCGAGCGGCGCATCGAGCGAGCTCACGCGTTCGTTCAGCTGCATGATACGGCGCACATCCGCCACCAAATGCCCGGTCAGCGCCGCGATGTCGTCCGAACTGGCGTCGTTGACGCCGTGGGTTTCCAGATGGCGCTTGGCACGCAGGTAGATGTTGAGTTCCTTGATGACGTGCACCGGCAGGCGGATGGTGCGCGACTGGTTCATGATCGCGCGCTCGATGTTCTGGCGGATCCACCAGGTAGCGTAAGTGGAAAACCGGAAGCCGCGCTCGGGGTCGAATTTTTCCAGCGCATGGATCAGGCCGAGGTTGCCCTCCTCCACCAGATCGAGCAGCGTCAGCCCGCGGTTGGCGTAGTGCTTGGCGATGTTGACCACCAGCCGCAGGTTGCGTTCGATCATGGTCTGGCGCGCCTCGAAGTCGCCCTGCACGACGCGCCGCGCCAGCGCGGCTTCCTCCTCGGCAGTCAGCAGCGGCGAGCGGCCGATTTCGTTGAGGTAGAGCTGGGTGACGTCGACCTGCGGCTCGTCGAGAATGGCGGATGCCAGTTCCTCCGAGCTATCGGCGGCGGCAGGTCCCGCCTCATCCGATTCTTCGGGTGGCAGGCCTTCGGCTTCGTCGCTGGATTGGTGGGTCATGAACGCTCCGGCAGATAAACGAGGGGATCGAGGGGTTTGCCGTAACGGCGGATTTCAAAATGCAGTTGCACCCGGTCGGCATCGCTGTCGCCCATCAGCGCGATTTTCTGCCCGGCCGTCACGCTGTCGCCTTCTTTCACCAGGATGGTTTCGTTGTGCGCGTAGGCCGACAGAAACTCGCCCGCGTGCTTGACGATCAGCAAGTGGCCGTAGCCGCGCAACCCGCTGCCGCTGTATACCACCTTGCCGGGGGCGGCCGCTATCACCGGCGTGTTGCGCTTGCCGACGATGTCGATGCCCTTGCCGCCCGCCGCGCCAAAACGCCCCGCCAGCGTGCCGTCGGCGGGCCACTGCCAGCTTTCGAC
>JBAVFD010000152.1:0-1756 GCA_049588075.1 Thiobacillus sp. | reverse complement strand
ACCTGATGGACTCCTACTGGTACATGTGGAAGCTGCCGATGTTCGGTGAAACCGACGTCGACCGCGTGCTGGCCGAAGCCGAAGCCTGCCGCAAGGCCAACCCCAACAACCACGTTCGCCTGATTGGCTACAACAATTTCAATCAGTCGCAAGGTGCGTCGATGGTGATTTTCCGCGGCAAGACTGTTTAAGTCGCGACGGGTGACCGTACCAGCCCCCGTCGCCCGCAGGGCGCGGGGGCTTTTTGTTTGCCCGCGAATGCCGCGCCGAGTCCGGCAAGTCATTCGCGGATAAATATTGACCCGGAACGAATTGAACCTGACCACCGTTCGGCCTGAGCTTGTCGAAGGCCAAGAGCCCATTCATGTTTCGACAGGCTCAACACGAACGGACTCTTGGATAATTCGAACAGTAAGCTTTTCCTTTGAGGAGACCTCATGAGCAACATCGTCGACCAGTACCGCATCACCAAGGAACCCTACTATCGTCCCGTCGCCGACGAGGTCGAGCTGTTCGAAGCCGCCTACTCAGTGCGCATGCCGATGATGCTGAAAGGCCCCACCGGCTGCGGCAAGACGCGCTTCGTCGAATACATGGCGCACAAGCTGAACAAGCCGCTGATCACCGTGGCGTGTAACGAGGACATGACCGCATCCGATCTGGTCGGCCGCTTTCTGCTGTCGGCGCAGGGCACCGAGTGGCAGGACGGCCCGCTGGCCATCGCCGCGCGCCACGGCGCGATCTGCTACCTCGACGAAATCGTCGAGGCGCGCCAGGACACCACCGTGGTGATTCACCCGCTGACCGACAACCGTCGCGTGCTGCCGCTGGAAAAGAAGGGCGAGCTGGTTCACGCCCACCCGGATTTCCAGATTGTGATTTCCTACAACCCCGGCTACCAGTCGCTGATGAAGGATCTGAAACAGTCGACCAAGCAGCGTTTCGGTGGCCTCGATTTCACCTACCCCGATCACGCCATCGAAACCGAAATCGTCACCCACGAATCCGGTGTCTCGACAGAAATCGCCGGCAAGCTGGTGTCGATCGCCGAGCGTTCGCGCAACCTCAAGGGCCACGGCCTGGACGAGGGGCTGTCGACCCGCATGCTGATCTACGCAGGCTCGCTGATCGCCAAGGGCGTCGCCCCGCAGGCCGCGTGTCGCGTGGCTCTGGTGCGTCCGATCACCGACGATCCCGACATGCGGGATGCGCTGGATGCTGCGGTGACAACGTTTTTCTGATTCGTAAGCGGTAAGCGGTGAGCGGCAAGCGGGAGAACCGCTGATGCTGCCAGCCCCCTACCGCGCACGGCTAACCGTTTACAGCTCACCCACCATGTCGATCAATCTCACTGACTACGCCGAACTGCTGGAAGACCTGTCGCCGCATACCCGGGATGCGCTCAATGCCGCCTGGCACGAGGCAACCAAGGTGTTTTCGCCGCGCGGACTCGACAACTACCTCAAGGGCGTGTCGGCCATCCGCGGCCTCGGTCGCGGCGATTCGCTGGTGGAAACATGGATCGAAAACGCGCCGATGGTGGCGAAAGAGGTGGGCGAAGACGTGGTCGCCGATCTGGCCACGGCGTCCTTGATGCTGGCATCCAAGACGTCGGGCGCGGTGATCGAGCTGCTGCTGGCCAGCGCGCCGACCGCGGCCAACCGGCTGGGCGACGCCGAGCTGTTTCTCAAGTATCTGCAATTCATCAACACCCTGATCGCGCAGGCGCCGCGCGGCGTGCGGCCGATGCTCGACA
>JBAVFD010000151.1:0-11988 GCA_049588075.1 Thiobacillus sp. | reverse complement strand
CCATCGATATTTGTCCCTTGCCGCCGTCGATCAACAGCAGATCGGGCAGCACACCGTTTTCTTCCACGCTGTTGTGGAAGCGCTTGATGAGAGCAGCGTGCATCGCGGCGTAGTCGTCGCCCGGCGTGATGCCGCTGATGTTGTAGCGCCGGTAGTCGGATTTTTTCAGGTCGTCCCCCTCGTACACGACGCACGAAGCCACGGTCGCTTCACCCATGGTGTGCGAAATGTCGAAGCACTCGATGCGCTTGAGCGTTGGCAGGTCGAGGGTGTCGCGCAGTGCGGCGAGCCGCTGCGACTGGTTGGCGCGGTCGCTGCTGCGGCGTTCGGCCGACAGGCGCGCGTTGGCTTGCGCCATGCCGATCCACACACGGCGTTCGCCGGTGACGCGATGCAGCAGGCTGACTTTTTTGCCGGCCAGCTCGGAGAGCAGCCCTTCCAGTGACGCAGTCTCGATCACTTCGCTGACCAGGATGCGTGCCGGGATCGGATGATCCAGGTAATGCTGGGCAATGAAAGCTTCCAGCGCCTCGGTCAGCGTCGCGCCTTCGCCGTGTTGCGGGTAGAAACTGCGGTCGCCCAGATGCCGCCCGCCGCGGATCATGGTCAGATTGACCGCGATCACGCCCGCGACCTCGGCCACCGCCACCACGTCGGCGTCGGCCTCGCTGCCGGTCGTGTCGACGAACTGCTTTTCACGCACCGTCGCCAGCATGCGCAGGCGGTCGCGCAGATGGGCAGCGGTTTCGAAATCGAGCGCGGCGGCGGCGGCGTTCATCTGCGCGGTGATCTGCTCGGTCAGGGCAGTGGCTTCGCCGCACAGCAGTTGCGCGGCAGCCTGAACATCGCGCGCATAGGACTCCGGCGTGATGAACTGGACGCAGGGCGCGGTGCAGCGCTTGATCTGATACAGCAGGCAGGGACGCGAGCGGTTGGCGAACACCGTGTCTTCGCAGCTGCGCAGCTGAAAAACCTTCTGCAGCAGCTGGATGCTTTCGCGCACTGCGTAGGAATTGGGATAGGGCCCGAATGCCTGATCGCGCTTGTTTGGCGTGCCGCGGAAATAGGCCAGACGCGGAAAGCGATGCCCGGTCAGCAGCAGATAGGGATACGACTTGTCGTCGCGGAACAGGATGTTGAAGCGCGGCTTCAGCCCCTTGATCAGATTGTTTTCCAGCAGCAGCGCTTCGGCCTCGGTGCGCGTCACCGTGGTGTCGATGTGGTCGACGCTTTTCAGCATCAGGCGGATGCGCGGGCTCTGGTCGGTTTTCTGGAAATAGCTGGAGACGCGCTTTTTCAGGTCTTTCGCCTTGCCGACGTAGAGCACCGCGCCGGCCGTATCGATCATGCGGTAGACGCCGGGCAGGGTGGGCAGCGAGGCGAGAAAGTCCTTGGTGACGGCACTCAAGGCGGGCTATTCGTCCTCATCAAGCAACCTGCCGGCAATCGCCCAGTTCTCGTCGGGCAGTTCCTCGAACGCGATATAGGTATACGACGCCGGCTTGCCGGCGTGGCGCTCCAGCGTGGCGGTGATTTCCTCGGCGACTTTCTGCTTCTGTTCGCGGGTCAGTTTGCCGGCAAGTTTGATGGTGACGACAGGCATGCTCAGTCCTTGGTTTGAATCAGCGTGAACACTGCCGTGAACATCTCCGGGGTGAGGCGGCGTGTCTGGGTATTGTAGCGGGAGCAATGGTAGCTGCTGACCAGCCGCCGGCCGTCGGGCAGGCGGTAATCGCTGGCGTGGGCAAAGGGGTAATCCTTGAGTTTCAAGCCGGATGCGCGCAGCACCGCCTGATGCGCAATCAGGCCCAGTGCAAGGATGGTGGCGTGTTCTGGCAATGCCGCCAGCTCGGTGGCCAGGTAGCGGTTGCATTCGCGGATTTCGCCCGGTTCCGGCTTGTTGGCGGGCGGCAGGCATTTCACCGCGTTGGTGATGCGGCAGCCGGTGAGGTGCAGGCCGTCGCTCACTGACAGCGATTCGGCTGCGCTGGCGTAACCAAACTGGTGCAGCGTTTGATACAGCAGCACGCCGGCGTAGTCGCCGGTGAAAGGTCGGCCGCTGCGGTTGGCGCCGTGCATTCCGGGGGCGAGGCCCACGATCAGCAGGTTCGGCGACGGGTCGCCGAAGGCGGGCACCGGGCGTGCGTGGTAGTCGGGGTGGCGCGCGCGCACCTCGTCAAGAAAGGTGGCGAGACGCGGGCAGGCGCGGCAGCCGGGGTCAAAGCAGGCGGGATCGGAGGGGCTGGACATGGTAAACGTACGCTATGGGGCATTGATTGTAGCGGGGTTTCAAACCCGGCATCCGATGTAAACCGCGGGGGTTGCATGGGGTGCTTGCCTTGGCCTTGTCGCGAGTCCAGAATGCCCAGGTGCCCTGGTTCTGCTGCCCGGCGGCTTGGCTGGCTGTTGCTGGCCATCGCGGTTGGGGTTTGCAAGTTGAATTGAAACATCAGTGTGACATCGTGTGCCGACCCGATGCGTAGGCGCTTTTTGAGGAGACGAAGTAATGACCATCCTGAGTTTTTCGCACGGAGTATTGAGCCGGGCGTCGAGGCAATTTTTGCCATCCCTTGCCGGCATTGTTTTCGCCTGTGCGATGCCATGTGTTTATGCGGCGGATAATTCGAATGGCAGCACACAAGCCAGCGCAAAAGCTGCCGCACCTGTTTTCAGCAACGAAGAGCTGGACCAGATGCTGGCGCCCATCGCGCTGTATCCGGATTCGCTGTTGGCGCAGGTGCTGATGGCGTCGACCTACCCCGCCGACGTGGCCGAGGCGGCGAAATGGGTAAAAGCGAATCCGAAGCAGCAGGGCGATGCTGCGGTGAAGGCGGTACAGTCCAAACCCTGGGATCCGAGCGTGCAGTCGCTGGCAGCGTTTCCGCAGGTGCTCACCATGATGGGCGAGAAGCCTGCGGACGTGCAGCGCCTGGGTGACGCCTTTCTCGCCGATCCGGCGCGGGTGATGGATCGGGTGCAGTTCATGCGCAAAAAAGCGCAGGAAGCCGGCAATCTCAAAACCACCGAGCAGCAAAAAGTCAGCACGACGCAGACCGATAACGGCCAGACGGCGATCATCATCGAGCCGGCGCAGCCGGAGAAGGTCTATGTGCCGGTATACCAGCCGACGACGGTTTATGGTTCCTGGTGGTATCCCGCTTATCCGCCTTACTACTGGGCACCGCCGCCTTATTACTATCCGACTTATTACAGCGGTGGCGCCTTCGTGGCCGGTGTCTTCTGGGGCGCGGCGATCGTCGGCATCAGCAACGGCCTGTGGGGCGGCTGCAACTGGGGGCACGGCGACGTCGACATCAACGTCAACCGCTATAACAACATCAACGTCAACAACAAGATAAGTGGAAGCGGGAACAGAACCAACTGGAATCACAACGCGGCCAATCGCAAGGGGGTGCCTTATCGCGATGACAAGACGCGCCAGCAGTTTGACCGCAATGTTGGGGGCGCCGAGAACCGGGGCGATTACCGCGGGCGTGACACGCAGCGCGATGCCAGCCGCGATAAGGCGCAGGCCACCATGAAGGATCGTGGCGTGGATCCGGCAGCCGGGCGCGAGCAGCTGCGCAACGACCCGCAGACACGCGAACGGGCCAATCAGGCAACGCAAAACATGGATCGCGGCCAGATGGATCGCAGTCAGCAGCGTGCCCAAGCGCAAAACATGGAACGCAGCCAGGCTGGCCAGGCGCGTTCGTCGGGATCGAGCTGGGGCAGTGACAACGCGTTCAAGGGCGCGGGCAACGCCTCGCAGAGCCGGGATCAGATGAACCGGGGTAGTTCGAGCCGGCAGTCGGCGGGAAGCTATGGCGGCGGCAGTCGCTCCATGAGCAGCGGTGGTGGGCGCTCCGGCGGCGGAGGCGGCGGGCGCGCCGGCGGCGGTGGCGGTGGTAGACGTTGAGGCGGGGGGATGAACATGATGAGCAAGAAAATGCGTACGAATTTGAATGGCTTGCTGACGGGGATCCTGGCTGGAATGGCGTTGTTGGCGCCGTTTCCGGTGGCTGCGCAACAGGCCTTCCCCACCGCGGATGCGGCTGCGGCGGCCCTGGTCGAAGCGATCTCGCAAAAGGATGAGGCCGCGAAACGCCGCGTGCTGGGAGATGACTGGAGAGCATTCATCCCGACGGAGAACATCGAAGACAAGGATGTCGATGCGTTCCTGAAGGGCTGGGCGGAATCGCACAAGATTATGGTCAAGCCCGCGCACACGGCGCATCTCGCCGTAGGCAAGCAGGAGTGGGTGCTGCCCATCCCGATCGTCGAGAAAAAAGGCGCATGGCGTTTCGATACGCGCGCCGCGGCGGACGAAATCAGGACGCGGCGCATTGGCGCCAATGAACTCGCGACCATGCAGGCAGCGCTTGCCTATTACGACGCGCAGAAGGAATACGCGCGCGAAGATCGCAACGGCAATGGTGTCCTCGAATATGCGCAACAGCTCATCAGCACCCCGGGCAAACAGGACGGACTCTACTGGGCTGCGCTTGAGGGCGAGAAACCGAGCCCGTTGGGGCCGCTGTTCGGCGAGGCTGGGCCATCAAGCCAGGGCTACCACGGGTATCGATTCCGCATCCTGACCGCGCAAGGCAGCAAGGCGCCGGGCGGTGCGTACGACTACCTCATCGGCGGCCGCCTGGTCGGCGGATTCGCACTGGTGGCGTGGCCGGTGAAATACGGTGACAGCGGCATCATGAGCTTTATCGTCAGCCATAACGGCGTGCTGTACCAAAAGAACCTGGGGCCGAAAACCGATGCCACCGCGCGCGCCATGAAATTGTTCAATCCTGACAGCAGCTGGAAAAAGGTGAACCCATGAACATGCGTATTGCAGGATTCGCATTGGTTGCCGCGCTGCTGGGCGGCTGCACCTATTACCAGGCTGCGCCCGGCGTGTATTCGACCACGCCTGTCAGCAGCTTCGACCGCTCGTGGGGCGCGGTGCAAGCCGCCTTTGCCGAACAGGGCGTGCCCATTACCCGCGAAGATCGCGCTGCGGGCATCGTGGGCGGCACGCGTGACGGCATCAATGTGATGGCGAACGTCCGCACCCAGGCAGACGGCAGCGTGCGGGTGGAATTCAACACCAGCGGCACCACCTCCAGGGATCCGGACCTCATCAACCGCATCATCGCCGCATACAACCGGAACATGGGGCGCTGATCGGGGACGTGCTCACCTTCCAGCGGCAGCAGGTTGACCCGGCAGGCTCCTCCACAGCCTGCTTCATCGACAATCAGGATGGCACCTAGCGATATCGACCGTGCCCAGTGGCGCCTGCACCGGATGCTGCTCCGGCGCATTGCCGGGACGGCATTGCTGATCGCGGCTGGCGTCGCGGCAGCCGTTCACTTCATTGGATTGCTGGGCATGCAGGACATGGCCTTGGAGCTGGCGGCCAAGCGGACCGCACAGTTCGCCGCCGAAGCGGGCGATGTGCTTGCCGCGCCCTCCACAGAAACACAGCCTGGCGAAGTGCAGGCGCGGCTCGACCGGTTTGTGCGCGGACGCATGCCACCGCGTGAAGGGCGGATCGTCGCCGCCACGCTATACGATCCAAACGGCAGGACGAACGCCAGCATCGCGCAACCGGATTACGCACAGCGCGCCGAGGTCGTCGCGTTCCTGTCCGGACAGCGACCCGTGGCGGCTGGGGTTGACCAGCCGGGCGGATCCGACATGCCAACCGGGCGCGCGGTCAAGCTGTCGGGCATACGGTATTACCTGGTGCAGGCACCGCTGCGTGCTGCAGACGGCCGGCCGCTTGGGCAACTCCTCGCCGTGTTCGCGCCAAGCGAGCGCTATCTCGCCGACCTGCAACGCGATCTGTGGAAGGCGGTCGCCACCGCCATCGCCATCGTGCTGGTCACCGCTGCGATTCTCTACCCGGTGATTCTTCGCCTGATGCGCCGGGTGACCGCGTTATCCGCCAGCCTGCTCGACGCCAATCTCGAAATGCTGAGCGTGCTCGGCAGCGCGATCGCCAAGCGCGACGCCGATACCGATGCGCACAATTACCGCGTCACCATCTATTCCGTGCGCCTTGCCGAAGCAGCGGGGCTCGACGTGAAAACCATGCAGACGCTGATCAAGGGCGCGTTTCTGCACGACGTCGGCAAGATCGGCATTCCCGATCATATTTTGCTCAAGCCCGGCAAGCTGGACGAGGCCGAATACGCGCAGATGAAGCAGCACGTGGCGCATGGCCTCGACATCGTTCGCCGCGCCGCCTGGCTAGCCGACGCCGAGGCGGTGGTGGGCGGGCACCACGAGAAATTCGACGGCGGCGGCTATGACGGCAAGCTCAAGACCGATGCCATTCCCATCGTCGCGCGCATCTTTGCCATCGCCGATGTCTTCGATGCGCTCACCTCGCATCGGCCATACAAGGACGCGCTGAGTTTCGAGGCATCGATGGAGATCGTCGAGCGCGACCGCGGCACCCATTTCGATCCGCTGCTGCTCGATGCCTTCGCCGGCATCGCGCGGCCGCTGCACGAGGCACTCACCCGCCATGACGACGACTATGCGCACCAGGAATTGCAACGCATCGTGACCCGCTATTTCCGGCAGGATATCGAGACGCTGCTCGCGCGTGACCTTGCCTGACGCCATGCACTGTGCGGTTCAGTGAATCGTTTGCCGCAAGCGCCGCGAGACGTTACATGCACTGATGCATGCCGAGCAATGTGGAACGTGGTTTTTTACCCAAATGAAACAACAAAATTTGCGGGCCAATCTGGCACAAGCCGGACTGCAGGTTGAGCGGCGTATATGATGAAATGGTGCTTACACCGTAAGAGCGGGTGGGAATTGTTTTTGAATCGCCATGAAAAAGGGAAACAAGAAAATGATGCGTAAAACACAGACAAACGTTTCAATCGCGCTGGCACTTGCGGCCGCGTCGATTCTGTCGGCGCAGCCTGCGCAGGCGGATGACTTCATCAAGGGCGGCCAGGAGACGTTCACCCTCAACCTGGGTGGCATCGTCAACCAGTTCGACAGCAGCTTCCGTCTCGATGGCGCAAGCACCAAGGGCACGCAAGTCAATCTCGAGGGCAGCGGCCTGAAAGACAACCTGTCGAGCTTTGAGGCATCGGGCACCTGGCGCATCACCGAGCGTAATCGCGTCGATTTCCTGTATTTCGGCACCGATCGCAGCGGCAGCCGCACATCCGATCACGCCATCACGGTCGGAGACCAGGGGACTATTCCGGCCGGCTCCACCGTGAGCGCCGAGTCGCAGACCGATTACCTGCTGTTCGATTGGCGTTACTCGTTCTACAAGAGTGACGCGTGGGAGGTCGCCGGCATGTTGGGCTTCTACGGTGGCAACTTCGACTTCAGCGTCGCGGGTCCCGGGATTGTCAATGGATCGGTAAGCGAGTCGACCACCGTGCCGCTGCCGCTGATCGGCCTGTCCGCCGACTGGTACCTGCAGCCGCGCTGGAAAATCTCGTCGTCGCTGTCGGGGATGGCGGCCAATATCGGCGATGTCGATGGCGATATTACGGTGTTCACGCTCGGCACCGATTACATGTTTACGCGCAACCTGGGCTTGGGCATGTCCTACATGTACAGCAAGATCAATGTCGACGTGGCCAAGTCCGATTTCAACGGCAATATCGACTTTACCAACAACGCCGTCCTGCTCTACGCGACCATGAAGTTCTGACCTCGGGCGTATCTTCAAATACCCTGACAGGCGCCCCCTTTGCAAAAAGGCGGCGCCTGTTCATTTGCGCGGCTGGATGACTTGCAATGACGCAGATTGCTTGACGCCTGCAGGATGAGGCGCGACCGGCATGGAGCGAAAAACCGGGGTGTGTAAGGATGAATCAAGTCCGATAAACTCGACGCTTCACCTTCGCTCAATTCGCCAGTCGGGCAGACCAATGAAAGAACCCGCTTCCCACCCCCGCCCCGACGCTAGCCCCAAACCGCACATCCAGCCTCGGCATATTCCCCGCTGGGGCTGGGTCGCGCTTGCGCTGGTCGCGCTGGGGGCGCTGCTGGCATCCTGGAGCCTGTCCGGCGTGGGCAAAACCGCAACGGCAACCGCCGCCACGCCGTCGACGCCGAACGTGCAGCATGCAAACTATGTGGGGGGCAAAGCCTGCGTCAGTTGCCATGCCGTTGCAGCCAAGGACTGGTCCGGTTCGCATCACGATCTGGCGATGCAAACCGCCAGCGACACAACCGTGCTCGGAGATTTCAACCAGGCGCGCTTCACCTACACGGACACCGGCATCACCTCGACTTTCTTCAAGCGCGACGGCAAGTTCTTCGTCCATACCGACGGGCCGGACGGCAAGCTGGCGGATTTCCAGATCCGGTACGCGTTTGGCGTGACGCCGCTGCAGCAGTATCTGATCGAGTTGCCCGGCGGCAAGTTGCAGGCGCTGTCGATCGCCTGGGACAGCCGTCCGCGCGAGGCGGGTGGCCAGCGCTGGTTCCATCTGTATCCCAACGATAAGGTGGACTACAAGGATGTACTGCACTGGACACGTCGTTCGCAGAACTGGAACTTCATGTGTGCCGAGTGCCACTCGACCGACCTGCACAAAAACTACGATGCCAGCACGCAGCGTTATCACACCACCTGGAAAGACATCAACGTGTCGTGCGAGGCCTGTCATGGCCCGGGCTCCGGTCATCTGGCCTGGGCGAAGCACGAGTCAGGCTGGGAAAGCCTCCCGAACAAGGGGCTGGCTGTGCTGCTCGACGAGCGCCGCAACGTTCAGTGGACGATCGATCCGGCCAGCGGCAACGCCAAGCGCAGCAGCCCGCGCACCACCGACAAGGAAATCGAAACCTGCGCCCGCTGCCATTCGCGGCGCAGCCAGCTGTCCGAGGACTTCGTGCATGGCCGCCCGCTGATGGACACCCACCAGCCCGCCACCCTGCAGCGCGGCCTGTATCACGCCGACGGCCAGATTCAGGACGAGGTGTACGAATACGCCTCGTTCAAGCAGAGCAAGATGTTTCACAAGGGGGTGACATGCAGCGACTGCCACAACCCGCATACGCTGAAGCTGCGGGCGAACAGCAGTGCGGTCTGCCTGCAGTGCCACGCAGCGGTCAAATACACGTCCGCCGCGCACCACCATCACCCAACCGGCAGCACGGGAGCGGATTGCCTTGCTTGCCACATGCCGACGAAAACCTACATGGGCGTCGATGTGCGGCGCGACCACAGCTTTCGCGTGCCGCGCCCCGATCAGTCGGTCAGCCTAGGTACCCCCAACGCCTGCACCGCCTGCCACGCCGACAAGAAGGCCAGCTGGGCAGCGGCGCAGGTACATGGCTGGCTCGGGCGCGACGCCCACGGCTTCCAGACCTTTGCCCCTCAGCTTGCCGCCGCGCGC
The DNA here is from genome assembly GCA_049588075.1 of Thiobacillus sp. Lineage (GTDB taxonomy): Bacteria > Pseudomonadota > Gammaproteobacteria > Burkholderiales > Thiobacillaceae > Thiobacillus. Next base: position 2,602 of record JBAVFD010000151.1, on the reverse strand, counting down.
GCCAGCGTACCGAACGCCGAGACCGGGCTGCTGGCCTTGCTGGACGACCCACAGCAACCGACCGTGGTGCGCGCGACCGTAGCGGAAGAACTCGGCGCCTGGCTGTCGCCCGTGTCGGTGCAGGCGCTGGCGCGCGCGCTCAATGATCCCGATCCGCAGGTGCGTGGCGGCGCGCTGGCGGGGATTGCAAACCTGCCGCTGCCGCAGCGCTGGCAGCTTGCCGCACCGCTGCTGCGCGACGACGTGCGTGCGCTGCGCATCGAGGCGGCGGGACTGTTCGCGGGTGTGCCGCTTGATCGCATGACGCCGGAACAGCGCGCCGACATGGAACGTGCCAGCGCCGAATATCTGGCGGCGCAAAAACAGAACGCCGACACCCCGGAAGGGCTGGCCAACCTCGGCAACTTTTACGCCGCGCGCGGCGAGTTCGCGCAGGCCGAAGCGGCCTACCGTTCGGCGATCAAGCTCGATCCCGACTGGATTCCCGGCTATGTGAATCTGGCCGATCTCCAGCGCCAGATGCAGCGCGACCCCGAAGCCGAACAGACCCTGCGCGCCGGACTCAAGCGGCATCCCAACGCCGCCGCCTTGCATTACAGCCTGGGCTTGTTGCAGGTGCGCTCAAAAAACCTGAATGCGGCCATGGCTTCGCTCAGGCAGGCGGCCAAACTTGAACCGGACAATGCCCAGTACAGTTACGTCTATGTGGTGGCCCTGCACAGCGCCGGTCAGACCCGCGAAGCGCAGGCGGTGCTCGGCCAGGCGCTGAAGCGGATGCCGGGCGACCGCAGCCTGCTGGAGCTGAAGGGGCAGCTGGCGGCCGCACACTGATTCGGCTGGGCGCCACAAGGCAAGTCAACTTTCCGGGCTACACTGGCAACCTGTCGCGCTTTCCGGAAATCATGGCGAAGTGCCCGTTCGCCCCGAGCCTGTCGAAGCCTGTCCTGAGCCAGCCGAATGGGGGCAGCCCTTCCTTCGACAAGCTCAGGATGATCGGAATGCAGACTCAGGGCGAACGGCGCTGACTCAGAACAAACGGTATTGAAACCCGAAGCATCCCGCACCCACTACATGAAAGGCACACCATGAAAGCAGCCACTATCCGCAATCCGAAGCGTGCTTTGTTCCTGGCCATCACCAGCGTCCTGGCCAGCGTCATGCTCCTGCCGGGTTGCTCGACCCCAGGGGGGGGCGGATCGGTGGTGGTGTCCACGGCGACAGCCGCAACGATCCCGCGTGTCGGGTTCCTGAGCGACTACGACCGGCTCAAGCCGGTATCCGGGCTTGATGGCGCGCTGTGCTGGCGAACCGGCAACGCAGACTGGAAGAAATATGACAAGGTGCAGATCGAGCGCATTCTGGTATCCATCCAGCCGGGCAAGAGTCAGAGCGTGGTCGATCCCGCCGACCTTAAAACCCTGACGGATTATTTCCGCAATGCCCTTGTCACGGCGATCAAACCGACCGCGTAAATTGTTGACCAGCCGGGGACGGGCGTAGTCCAGATACGCATCGCGCTGACCAGCCTCATGCCGACCGGTACGCTGGATAGTGTGACCGGCACCCTGATTCCCTATGGCTTTGTCGCCGAGGCCGCCTCAGGCCCGGCCAGCGGTCGACCCGCGGGCTCGACGCCTTACATGGGCGAGACCGGCATGCAGATGCAGTTCCGCGACGGCGCCAGCGGCGCGGTGCTGGGTGAATGTGCGGATACCGAGATCGGCCGCAAGTACGCCGCCTCGGTCGACAAGGGCGCGGTCGGCGCGACGGCTACCTGGATCAATGGCTACCTGGATTCGTTCACCAGCTGGAGCTACGCGCAGGATGCCTTCAACAAATGGGCAGGGCAATTCGCACAGCGGTTTAACCAGTTGCGCGGCAGCGCGGCAGCCACAAAAGAGCAGTAGCAGGCTTGAATGGCGCTGCTGCAGGATGTGCAGTTCATCATGGACGGCGTGGTTTACGGGTCGGCAGCTTTAGCCAGGCGCTGTACGACCAGGCACAGAAGCAGGGCTGGACAGTCATCAACATGAAGCGCGACTGGAAGAAGATTTTCTCGTTCGAGCAATGAGCGCCGCTGTCGCGCGGGCGGAATCATCGAATTACGCCACCGGCTCAGTAGACTATATTCATACCTTCACTTACTTCATTTCATAGGGTACCGACATGCGCACATCATTCATTTCCCGAATTTCCCGCCTGTTCCTGTTGGCCGCCAGCGTGGCGCTGCTGGTCCCGGCCGCTGCCCTCGCGGCGGACCACTCGGCGCTCGAACGCGACGCGCGCAAGGCTTATCAGAAGCTGGTCGCCACGGTTCCTGCGGCGAAATCCCTGTCCAGGGATGCCGTTGCCATTCTGGTGTTTCCGAAGATCACCAAAGCCGGCCTCATGGTCGGCGGGCAGTACGGGGATGGCGTCCTCTTCAAGAATGGCAAGACGGCGGGCTACTACAACACCTCAGGCGCGTCCTACGGACTGCAGGCCGGCGCGCAGCAGTATGGCTACGCCATGTTCATGATGAACGCGAAGGCGTTGAATGCCTTGAACGAGAATGATGGATTCGAGGTTGGCGTCGGCCCCAGTCTCGTGGTGGTCGACGAGG
>JBAVFD010000150.1:0-13750 GCA_049588075.1 Thiobacillus sp. | reverse complement strand
GCCGCGCTGTTTCGGTTATGATGCGCCCCGCATTAGGCGCGTAGCTCAGCTGGTTAGAGCACCACCTTGACATGGTGGGGGTCGTTGGTTCGAGTCCAATCGCGCCTACCAATATTGATGGGTCGGGATGACCTTGAGGGGGTAGCAAAATGTCACCGCGAACTAGCAGGGATGTCACTGGATAAGCACCGGCGCATCGCAGTTCACAGAGCATCAAGCATCTTCTTTTAGTATCCAAAAGCGCGGCTGGTCCGCGCTTTTTTCATTCTGGAGTTTTGGGTCATGGTCAACGTCACGCTTCCCGATGGTTCGGTTCGGCAGTTCGATAACCCGGTTACGGTCGCGCAGGTCGCAGCCAGCATCGGCGCAGGCCTGGCCAAAGCGGCGCTCGCCGGGCGGGTGGACGGCAAGCTGGTCGATACCGGCCACCTGATCGACGCCGATGCGGCGCTGGCGATCGTCACCGACAAGGACGCCGACGGCCTCGACATGATCCGCCATTCCACCGCGCACCTGCTGGCCTATGCGGTGAAATCGCTGTTTCCGGACGCGCAGGTCACCATCGGCCCGGTGATCGAGGACGGGTTTTTCTACGATTTTTCGTACAAGCGCCCGTTCACGCCGGAAGACCTGGCGGCCATCGAAAAGAAAATGACCGAGCTGGCGAAGCAGGACATTCCGGTGACCCGCAGCGTGATGCCGCGCGATGCGGCGGTGACCTTCTTCCGCGACATGGGCGAGGCGTACAAGGCCGAGATCATCGCATCGATCCCCAGCAACGAGGACATTTCGCTGTACCGCGAGGGCGACTTCATCGACCTCTGCCGTGGCCCGCACGTGCCGTCGACCGGCAAGCTCAAGCACTTCAAGCTGATGAAACTGGCCGGCGCCTACTGGCGCGGCGACAGCAAGAACGAGATGCTGCAGCGCGTCTACGGCACCGCGTGGGCAAAGAAGGAAGACCTCGAAGCCTACCTGTTCCGCCTGGAAGAGGCCGAGAAGCGTGACCACCGCCGTCTCGCCAAGCAGCTCGATCTGCTGCACATGCAGGAAGAAGCGCCGGGCATGGTGTTCTGGCATCCCAAGGGCTGGATCGTGTGGCAGCAGATCGAGCAGTACATGCGGCAGCAGTTCGTCGAGCACGGCTACCAGGAAGTGCGCACCCCGGCGGTGATGGACCGCAGCCTGTGGGAGAAATCCGGCCACTGGGACAACTACCGCGACAACATGTTCACCACCGCGTCGGAAAACCGCGACTACGCGGTGAAGCCGATGAACTGTCCTGGCCACGTGCAGATTTTCAACAGCGGCCTGCATTCGTACCGCGACCTGCCGCTGCGCCTGGCCGAGTTCGGCTCGTGTCACCGCAACGAACCGTCAGGCGCGCTGCACGGCATCATGCGGGTACGCGGCTTCACCCAGGACGACGCCCACATTTTCTGCACCGAAGACCAGATCGAGCCGGAAGTCGCCGATTTCATCGTCATGCTGCAAAAGGTGTACGCCGATTTCGGTTTCAGCGACGTGCTGGTCAAGCTGTCGACCCGCCCGGACAAGCGCGTCGGCTCGGACGAAAGCTGGGACAAGGCCGAAGCGGCGCTTGCTGCGGCATTGGACAAGAACGGTCTGGCCTACGACCTGCAACCCGGCGAGGGCGCGTTCTACGGCCCCAAGATCGAATTCACGCTGAAAGACACGCTCGGCCGCCTGTGGCAGTGCGGCACGATCCAGCTCGATTTCAACCTGCCGGTGCGTCTCGGCGCCGAGTTCGTTGACGAGGACAACGGCCGCAAATCGCCGGTGATGCTGCATCGCGCGATTCTAGGTTCGATGGAGCGCTTCATCGGCATCCTGATCGAGCATCACGCCGGCAACTTCCCGCTGTGGCTGGCGCCGGTGCAGGTGATGGTGCTGAATATCAGCGAGGGGCAGGCCGGGTATGCGCAAAAAGTCGTCCAGGCGTTGCGTCAGGCAGGCATCCGCGCGGCGTCGGACTTGAGTAATAATAAAATTACCTATAAAATTCGGGAACATAGCTTGCAGAAGCTGCCTTATCAGGTGGTTGTTGGCGACAAGGAAATGGAAACGAATCAGGTTTCCGTCCGTGCCCGCGGCAACCAGGATCTGGGGCAACTCGGTTTGGATGACTTCATTGCGCGCCTGAAAACGGATATCGCGGCGCGCCAATAAGATAGGTCAGACAAGGCGCTGGGGTGAACCCGCGCCTTGTTTGCATTTTTGCCCCGGCAGATTCCGGGTGATATTTTGGAGAACAACTCATCGCGACAGAAAAGAAGCAGACACGCATCAACGGTGAAATCAATGCCCCTGAGGTGCGTTTGGTCGGTGTGGAAGGTGAACAGCTTGGCATCGTGAAGGTTTACGATGCATTGCGTCAGGCAGAAGAGGCTGATCTGGATCTGGTTGAAATTGCGCCGACGGCACAGCCGCCCGTGTGCAAGATCATGGACTACGGCAAGTTCAAGTACCAGGAAAGCAAGAAACAGCACGAAGCCAAGCTGAAGCAAAAGCAGGTGCAGATCAAGGAAATCAAGTTTCGTCCGGCGACGGATGAAGGCGATTACCAGATCAAGCTGCGCAACCTGATCAAGTTTCTGGAAGAAGGCGATAAGACCAAGATTACGCTGCGTTTCCGGGGCCGCGAAATGGCCCACCAGGAAATCGGCATGAACCAGCTGAGACGGGTCTCGGCGGATCTGGCCGAACTGGCGGTAGTCGAGCAGTTCCCCAAGATGGAAGGCCGCCAGCTGGTGATGATGCTGGCGCCGAAAAAGAAGGTTTGAGTTTTTGAGACCGGCGTTTCTCGGCCCAAGTCAGGGTCAATACGCCAACAATACGTGCAGTCGGGTAGGTGAAGCATTCCACACCGTGGGATCACCTGGCAGCATGAAATAAAAGGAAGCATCATGCCTAAGATGAAAAGCAAGAGCGGCGCCGCCAAGCGGTTCCGCGCGCTGGGCAGCGGCAAGTTCAAGCGCTCGCACGCGTTCATGCGTCACATTCTCACCAAGAAGAGCACCAAGCGTAAGCGCCAGTTGCGCGGCATGGAAACAGTCAATGCCAGCGACCACAAAGCGATTTCTCGCATGTTGCCCTACGCTTAAAGGAGAGATGAGATGCCACGCGTCAAACGGGGTGTAACCGCCCGAGCCAGTCACAAGAGAATCCTCGACGCCGCCAAGGGCTATCGCGGTCGTCGCAAGAACGTATTCCGCGTCGCCAATGAAGCGGTGATGAAAGCCGGTCAATATCAGTATCGTGACCGTCGCCAGCGCAAGCGCCAGTTTCGCGCACTGTGGATTGCCCGTATCAATGCCGCTTCGCGTCAGCACGGTCTGACCTACAGCGTGTTCATGAACGGTCTGTCGCGTGCCGAGATCGGGATCGACCGCAAGGTGTTGTCCGACATCGCGATTTTCGACAAGGATGCCTTTGCCAAGATCGTCGAACAGGTCAAGGCCAAGCTCGCTGCATAAGCGACACCGAAGCAACAAAAAAAGGCCGCAAGGCCTTTTTTTGTTCGTGCGGGTTTAAAACGAAAGTGTCCGCGAAGGATGCGAAGGTGAATCGAATTGCTTTTCTTCGTGGCCTTCGCATCCTTCGCGGACAAATTTAAGACTGATCAATCACGCCATGCGCAATCCCAACGAAATCGTCGCCGACGCTCTCAATGCCATTCATGCCTGTCCCGACCTGCCGACGCTGGAACAGGTTAAAGCGGGCTTTTTAGGTAAAAGCGGCCAACTGACCGAGTTGCTGAAAAGCCTGGGTGCGATGCCTGCAGACGAGCGCAAAACCGCCGGCGCCCGCATTAACGAAGCCAAGCAAGCCGTTGAATCCGCATTGAAAGACCGTCGTGATGCGCTGCAGCAGGCCGAGCTGGATCGCCAGCTGGCGGCCGAAACGCTGGATGTGACGCTGCCGGGGCGAGGCTTGGCACACGGCGGGCTGCATCCGGTGTCGCGCACCTTGTCGCGGATTCAGGCCCTGTTCCGCTCGATCGGCTTCGAGGTCGCCACAGGTCCCGAGGTCGAGACCGATTTCTACAACTTCACCGCGCTCAACATCCCGGAAGACCACCCGGCACGGGCGATGCACGACACATTCTATCTGCAGGGCGGCGAACTGCTGCGCACCCATACTTCGCCGGTACAGGTGCGCTACATGCAGACGAATCAGCCGCCGTTGCGCATCATCGCGCCGGGGCGGGTGTACCGCTGCGATTCGGATGTCACGCACACGCCGATGTTCCATCAGGTCGAAGGCCTTTGGGTGGATGAATCGGTCTCGTTTGCCGACCTCAAGGGCGTGCTCGCCGACTTCATGCGCAACTTCTTCGAGCGCGACGACCTGCCGGTGCGCTTCCGCCCGTCGTTCTTTCCCTTCACCGAACCGTCGGCCGAAATGGACATCGGCTGCGTGATGTGCGGCGGCGAAGGGTGTCGGGTGTGTTCGCATACCGGCTGGCTGGAAGTGCTGGGTTGCGGCATGGTGCATCCCAACGTGTTCAAGCATGTCGACATCGACACCGAACGCTTCGTCGGCTTTGCCTTTGGTCTCGGCGTCGAGCGCCTGGCGATGCTGCGGTATGGCGTGGACGATCTGCGGCTGTTCTTCGAGAACGATCTTCGTTTTCTAAAACAATTCAACTAATTAGAGCGCATTCATCATGCAATTTCCAGAATCATGGCTGCGCAGCCTCGTTAATCCCGCGCTCGATACCGCTCAACTGGCCCATGCCGTCACCATGGCCGGACTGGAGGTGGAGGCGTTGACGCCGGCCGCCCCCCCGTTCAGCCAGGTGGTGGTGGCCGAGATCTTGTCGGCGGACAAACATCCCGATGCGGATCGCCTGCGTGTGTGCCAGGTCGATGTCGGCGAAGCGGTGCCGGTCACCATCGTGTGCGGCGCGCCCAACGCGGCGGCCGGACTCAAGGTACCGTGCGCCCGCCCCGGCGCGAAGCTGCCCGGAATCGAAATCAAGGTCGCCAAGGTACGCGGCGTCGAATCCTTCGGCATGCTGTGCTCGACCAGGGAACTGGGTCTGGAAGGCGCGGCGGAAGGTCTGATGGTGCTTCCTGAAGACGCGCCGGTGGGCGAGGATTTCCGCAGCTGGCTCAATCTGGACGAAACGCTGATCACGCTGAAACTCACGCCCAATCGAGCCGACTGCCTGTCGATGCAGGGCCTGGCGCGCGAAGTCGGCGCGATCACCGGCGCTGAAACGCGTCTGCCGCAGGTGCAGGAAACGGCCATCCGGATTCAGGACGCGCTGGCGGTGCACGTGGCGGCTAGCGAGGCGTGCCCGCTTTATCTCGGGCGGGTGGTGCGCGGCATCAACGCGCAAGCCACGACCCCGCGCTGGATCGCGGAACGGCTGGAGCGCAGCGGCATTCGACCGCTGCTGGCGCCGGTCGATATCACCAACTACGTGCTGCTTGAACTGGGGCAGCCGATGCATGCCTTCGCCTTGTCGCGTCTCAACGGCGGCATCGAAGTGCGCATGGCACGCGAGGGCGAACGCCTCGAATTGCTGAACGGCCAGACCGCCGAACTCGCGCCCGACATGCTGGTGGTCGCCGATGCCAGCGGGCCGGTGGCGCTGGCCGGCATCATGGGTGGGCAGCCGACCAGCGTGGAGCGCGTCACCGTCGATGTGTTCCTTGAAGCGGCTTTCTTTGCCCCGGCGGCGATCGCCGGGCGGGCGCGGCGGCTGGGCTTGTCCACCGACTCGTCGCACCGTTTCGAGCGCGGCGTCGATTTCGGCGCCACGCGACAGGCGCTGGAGCGTGCCACCCAACTGCTGCTCGACATTTGCGGCGGCCAGCCCGGGCCGATCACCGAGGCAATGGCGGACTTGCCGCAGCGTGAGCCGATCACCCTGCGTCTGGCGCGTCTGAAGCGCGTGGCCGGCATCGAGCTCGACGCCGATCAGGTGGTGCGCGGCCTCGTTGCGCTCGGTGCGCAGGTCGAACGCCAGGATGATTGCCTCATTGTCACCCCGCCGAGCTTCCGCTTTGATCTCGCGATCGAGGAAGACCTGATCGAAGAGGCGGTGCGCCTGTTCGGTTACGACAATATCCCCGCGCAGCCGCCGGCAGCGCCTTCGCGCATGCTGCCGCAGGACGAAACCGTGCTGGCCGACGACACCCTGCGCCAGATGCTGGTCGACCTGGACTACCAGGAAGTCATCACCTACAGCTTTGTCGATCCGGCATGGGAGACGGCGCTCGATGCCGCTGCACGCCCGCTGCTGCTCGCCAATCCCATCGCCAGCCAACTGTCGGCGATGCGTACGACACTGTGGGGCGGCCTGCTCGAAACCCTGCGTCACAACCTCAACCGCCAGCAGGAGCGCGTGCGCATTTTCGAATTGGGCCGGGTGTATGCCTCGCTGGCCGCCCAGCCGATGAAGCTGGGCGGGCTGGTTTATGGTGACGCCTTGCCGGAGCAGTGGGGCGCAGCCGCGCGGCGGGTCGATTTCTTCGATCTCAAGGGCGACCTGGAACGGCTGTTGGGCGGCGCGCTCGATGCCCAGCGTAGCGCGCATCCCGCCCTGCACCCGGGGCAGAGCGCCAAACTGTGGCTGGATGGCGAGGCCATCGGCTGGATCGGTGCGCTGCATCCGCGCCTGGTGCAGGCGTTCGATCTGCCGGCCGCGCCGATGCTGTTCGAACTCGACAGCCAGGTGCTTGCCCGGCGGGGTTTGCCGCGTCACGCCAGCCTGTCACGCTTCCCCTTGGTACGGCGCGATCTGGCATTTGTGCTGGATGCGCATACGCCGGCCGGCGAGTTGCTGGCGGTGTTGCGCGAAGCTGCACCAGCCCGGGTGTGTTCGATCGAGTTGTTCGATGACTACCGTGGAAAAGGCATCGCCGAAAACCAAAAAAGCCTTGCTATCCGGGTAGTTATGCAAGATACTCAACGCACATTGACGGATCAGGAAGTGGAAGATGCGGTGCAAAAACTGGTCGATTCCGCGCTCCGTCAGTGCAATGCCAGTTTGCGCGCCTGACGCTTTTTTTCACGAGCCATTTCTCACAATACGAGCATGACTACTCTCACCAAAGCTGATCTGGCCGAACTGCTGTTCGAAAAAGTGGGTTTGAACAAACGCGAGGCGAAAGATGTCGTCGAATCGTTTTTCGACGAAATCCGTTTGTCGCTTGAAAAAGGCGACATCGTCAAACTGTCCGGTTTCGGCAATTTCCAGTGCCGCGAGAAACCGCAGCGGCCGGGCCGCAACCCGAAAACCGGCGAAGAAATGCCGATTTCCGCGCGTCGCGTGGTGACCTTCCACGCCAGCCAGAAACTCAAATCGCAGGTCGAAGGCGCCCAGCTTGGAACGCCCACTCCGGAGTGAACTTCCGCCGATTCCGGCCAAACGCTATTTCACCATCGGTGAAGTGTCGGAGCTATGTGCCGTCAAGGCGCACGTGCTGCGTTACTGGGAGCAGGAATTCACCCAGTTGCGCCCGGTCAAGCGGCGCGGCAACCGGCGCTACTACCAGCACCACGAGGTGCTGCTGATCCGCCGCATTCGCGAACTGCTGTACGAAGAAGGCTTTACCATCAGCGGTGCGCGGCAACGTCTCGAGCATGAGGCCGAAGCTGCGCCTGAATCCGTGCCCGTCGCCGCGAGCAGCACGCTGGATGTATCTGCTTTGCGCACGGAAATTGCCGCCATTCTGAAAATATTGGGCTGACGGGCTTCCGCCAGACGCTGCTCATCTGTTAGAATCTCGGGCTTCGTCGGGGCGTAGCGCAGCCTGGTAGCGCACTTGACTGGGGGTCAAGTGGTCGGAGGTTCAAATCCTCTCGTCCCGACCATCAAACAATTGAATCAGGGCCGGTCTACTCCGGCCCTTTTCTTTGTCCTAGCATGTTAGTTGTTTGTTCAATATCAGGAGAGAGTTATGGAACACACCTTGCCCGCACTGCCTTTTGCCATGGATGCGCTCGCGCCGCACATGTCCAAGGAAACCTTTGAATACCACTACGCCAAGCACCATCAGGCTTACGTGACCAACCTCAACAACCTGATCAAGGGCACTGATTTCGAATCCAAGTCGCTCGAAGACATCGTCAAGAGCGCGCCCGCCGGCGGCGTCTACAACAACGCCGCGCAGGTATGGAACCACACCTTCTTCTGGAACTGCCTGTCGCCCAACGGCGGCGGCGCGCCGTCCGGCGCGCTGGCCGACGCCATCAACAAGAAGTGGGGTTCGCTGGACGAATTCAAGAAAGCCTTCCAGACCAGCGCGGTCGGCAACTTCGGCTCCGGCTGGACCTGGCTGGTGAAGAAGGCCGACGGCTCGGTCGACATCGTCAACATGGGCGCCGCCGGCACCCCGCTGACCACCGGCGACAAGGCCCTGCTGTGCGTCGACGTGTGGGAACACGCGTACTACATCGACTACCGCAACCTGCGTCCCAAGTTCGTCGAGACCTTCCTCAACAATCTGGTGAACTGGAAATTTGCGGAAGCGAATTTCGCTTAAGCCAACTTTGCGGAAGCGAATGAGTTAAGCCGCGCTTCGCGGAAGCGAATGGCTTAAGCCATTTCGACGCCGGCTGACAATCAGGACCGGGGCGCAATGCCCCGGTTTTTTCATTCCGCGGCGCTCAGCCGCAGTATGTCCAGATAGCCGCCCCGTACCATGGCGTGCGCATCGAGCAGCAGCCCTTCATCTTGGTTCGTTTTGTCTGTGGCATCGAGCAGACGCACCATCTGCGTCCAGCGCTCGCGCTGATTGGCCACCGTTTTCGGCGCGGCCAGCCCGTTGCGACGCAGTTCGGCTGCGCGGCTGACCAGGCGGAATTTGGCCGCCTCCAGCTGCGGCGGCAACGGTAGCGACAGGTCGAAGCTGAGGTCAACGCGATAGGCTTCGGCAATGGTGCCGGATGCCGCGGGCGGCCGCCAGGCGAGTTCATCGGGGCCGGGCGGCGTGCTGCGTTCGGGGTCGAGCGGAAATTTGTAGAATCCCCATTTCGCGCCCATCCAGCATTCGATGAGCACCCGATCATCGTCAACGACGCACAACTCGCCAGCGGGTGTGTGCAGTTCAGTGCCGCCCGGCAGCGGCCCGTAGGCGCGTGGATCCCGTTTCCAGCGCGGAAAATCGCGTTGAGGCGGGGCGCCATAGTCGGCTTCGAGCGCCTGCCACAGGGCGATGAACTGACGGTAGTCGGTCTGGTAATCCGGGTTGCGGCGCAGAAATTCCCACGCCCACTGGTCGCGTGTCAGGGTCGCGCAGTGGGCATAGTCGGTCATGTCAGATCGGCAGGAACAGCGTGCCGGCGGCGTTGACCACGCCGAACCGGATCGCGCGGTTGGTCTTGTCTTCGATGATTTTCGCCAGCGTGTCCTGGATGCCGATGAGTTTGCCGAATTCGCGCTCGATGCTGAGATCGGTCACGCCGTTGTCGTTGGGGCCGCTGGAGATGAGCAGGGGTTCGCCGCGCTGATCGCGGTGAATGACGAGTTCCCACGCCACGTATTCGGTATTGCGCGCGGCGTTGTAAAACTTTTGCGCGTCCAGCTCGGAGAGCAGGTAGAACTCGGTCTGGTGGTTGTATGCGGCCATGTGCATGATCAGCAGCCCGTTCATCATGGACTTCACGCGATCCCCGGTGAAATCCTTGCGTCCGGCTTCGGTCAGCGAAGCTTCCCAGCTGATGTTTTTTTGCGGCGACACCTGCCAGTAGGACAAGGGCTTGAACAGGGCGGCAGTCGCAGCGTCGGCACTGGCGAAACCGGATTTCTGCCATTCACCGGGGTTGTGGCGGTAGAGTTTTACCGTCAGCGCTTTGAGGGTGGCGATCACTTCCTGCTGGTGGATTTCGACCACGCTGTCGACATCGCTCTTGGCCAGATCCTTGATGCTGAAACTGCGCACGCTGCTGCTGCCGTCCTTGCGCTGAATGGGTTGCGACGTGCAGGCGGCGAGCAGGGCAACGGTCAGCAGGCAGGCGAGGGCGGTACGCTTCACGAAGAGCAGCTTACCTCAATCTGCCGCGCCCAGTCAGGTGGCTCGGCAGCATAGGCTTCATTTTCCGCCTGCTCGTCGAACGGGCGTGTGAGCAGCCGGTGCAGGCGGTTGATCTCGCTGTAATCGCGTTCATCCGCCGCGCGGCGGATGGCGACCTCGGCCAGATGGTTGTGCAGGATGTATTTGGGGTTGACGGCGCGCATCGCCTGGCCGCGTTCGACATCATTCGAACCCTGCTGGCGCAGCGCGGCGGCATAGCGCGCCGCCCAGGCGTCGAAGGCCGCACGGTCGAGGAACAGGTCGCGCAGCAACGGGTTGGCTTTGTTTTCCGCACTGTCGAAATCACCCAGGCGGCGCATGAAAATCGTGTAATCGACATGGTTTTGCGCCAGCAATTGCAGCGCGTCCATCAACAGTGGCACCGTCTCGCCGCTCGCCGGCAAGCCGAATTTTGCAGCCATGCGCGCGATATACGCCTGGCCGAATTGCTGCGGATAATCGCCAATCGCGGCAGAGGCGGTTTCCACCGACAGCAGCGGAACCAGGGTCTGCGCCAGCTTGGTGATATTCCACGCCGCCACGTCCGGCTGCTGGTCGAAGGCATAGCGCCCGCCGCTGTCGGAATGGTTGCAGATGTAGCCGGGGTCGAACGCGTCGAGAAAACCGAACGGGCCGTAATCCAGCGTCAGGCCGAGGATCGACATGTTGTCGGTGTTCATCACCCCGTGCGAAAACCCCACCGCCTGCCATTGCGCCATCAGCTCGGCGGTGCGGCGCGTCACTTCGCGCAGCAACTCGGCATAGGGTTCGGCACGCGTCGCCAGGTCGGGGTAATAACGCGTGATGACGTAATCGGCCAGCTGTTTGATCGGCTCAATCTGGTTGCGGTAATAGAACACCTCGAACGAGCCGAAGCGCACGAAGCTCGGCGCCAGCCGCGTCACCAGCGCGGCGGTTTCGACATCTTCGCGGTACACCGGGCGGTCGCTGCCGACGATGCACAGCGCGCGGGTGGTGGGAATGCCGAGCGCATGCATCGCCTCGGAGCATAAGAACTCGCGGATGCTGGAGCGCAGCACGGCGCGGCCATCGCCGCCGCGCGAATAGGGCGTGCGCCCGGCGCCCTTCAGTTGTACTTCCCAGCCTGCGCCCGCTGCATTTTTCACTTCGCCCAGCAGGATCGCGCGGCCGTCGCCCAGTTGCGGCACGTAATGGCCGAACTGATGCCCGGCATACAGCGCGGCCAGCGCATCCATGCCGGGCAGCAATTGATTGCCCGCCAGTGTCTGGATCAACTCGGGACGGGTGATTTCGCCTGCGTCCAGGTCGAGCAGCGCCATCGCTTCCGGGCTGTAGCAGACCAGGTAGGGATCGGGAACCGGGGTCGGGCAGACGCGCGAATAATAGGCTTCGGGCAGGCGTGCAAAGCCGTTGTCGAAAGTGAGCGATTCAAGTTTGGCCATGCGCCGATTTTAAGGCCTTGTCAGGTTTGAACGACCCGCCCGGCAACAGGCTTATTCAAGCTTGAAACCGCAGACCATGCCCTTCGTCAAGGCTCCCCAAGCAGTGCCGAATGGTTCAGGGTGAGCGGTAAATGGCTGATTCCGTTCGGGGTGGGCTTGCCGAACCACGGACGGAATCAGCTTGTTCAGGGCTTTTCTAGCTACCGGTCATCGTTGCCCGGGTCTGCACCAGGCGGCCGTCCCGGTAGTCGGCCATCGCCTGTTCGATCTCCTCGCGGGTATTCATGACGAAGGGACCATACTGCACCACGGGTTCGCCGATGGGCCGGCCGGCCACCAGGATGAAACGCGCCCCGCCTGTCCCGGCCACGATTTCCACCGTGTCGCCCGATCCCAGCACCGCCAGGGTGTGCTTCGCCAGGGCCTGGCCGGCCAGGCGGACGCTGCCTTCGAAGACATAGACGAAGGCATGGTGCGTCGTCTCCAGCGGCAGAGCGAAGCGCGCATCGGCGGCCAAAGCGACGTCGAGGTAGCGGACATCGGTGGCGGGGTCGTCGATGGCGCCGCGCGTGCCGGCAAATTCGCCCGCCAGCACCCGCACCCGCACCCGGGCACCGTCCAGCGCCACCTCCGGGATGGCCGCAGCGGAAAACTCCTGATACGCCGGAGCGGACATCTTTTCGCTGGCCGGCAGATTGATCCACAGCTGGAAGCCGCGCATCAGGCCGTTGCTCTGCTGCGGCATCTCGGAGTGGATGACGCCGCTGGCCGCCTTCATCCATTGCGCGCCGCCAGCCTTGAGGTCGCCGCGGTTGCCCATGCTGTCGCGGTGTTCCATGTGGCCGTCGAGCATGTAGGTGAAGGTGATGAAGCCGCGATGCGGGTGGTCCGGAAACCCGGCGATGTACTCGTCCGGGTTGTCGCTGCCGAAATGGTCCAGCATCAGGAACGGGTCCAGGTTGCGCAAGGCCGGCGTGCCGATGCTGCGGTGGACCGTGACTCCCGCGCCTTCGGTGACTTCGTAGGCGGGGACAAGTTGGCGGATGGTGCGTGTGCTCATGGCAGATTCCTTTCTGGATCGTTCGGGGTGTCCGGTCTGATCGCAGCTTTACGCTGCGGCGAGGGCCGGCCAGTCGCGCGCCAGCACCTGGGCAATATGCTCTGCTGCGTGCTGGCGGGCGGCATCGCCGTGCATCATGCCGCGGTCGGCGGCGATCACCTCGACGTCGGTGATGCCGAGGAAACCCAGCACGAACTTCAGCCAAGGCGTGGCGAAGTCGATGGCGCTGCCGATCTCGGTGCCACCGGTCGCTGTCAGAATATAGACCTTCTTGCCGGACAGAAGTCCCTTCGGACCCTGCTCGGTGTAGCGGAAGGTCAGGCGCGCGCGCGCGATCTGGTCGATCCAGGCCTTGAGGCTGGCGGGTACGCCGAAATTGTAGATGGGGGTGGCGATCACCCACACATCGGCATCCATCACTTCGGCCACCAGGGCATCGGAACCGGCCAGGGTCTGGCGCTGTGCCTCGCTGCGCGCGTCCGGGTCGGTGAGGTTGGCGTTCACCCAGGCGTCATCCACAAACGGCAGGCCTTGCGCCGCATCGCGTCGGGAGAGGGACAGGTGGGGAATGCTTTCCTGCATGCCCTGGACCAGCAGGTCGGCAAGTTGGCGGGTGACCGAACCCTCGACGCGGGCGCTGGCATCGACGCGCAACACGTGCAGGGTCTGGGGGGTTGAAGGGGTAGTTTGCATGACGGGTATCTCCTGTAAGGGTGGGCCGAACTGGCACCGTGTTGCTATTGTTGTCTTTGCAGTGATCGGGATAAAGATAGAATTATTGAATTGATTGTTCTTGAAATAGCAAACAATGGACAAGTTCGCGCACATGCAGATCTTCGTCGGCATCGTCGAGGCCGGCAGTATCAGTGGCGCTGCCGAGCGGCTGGGATTAGCCAAATCCGCGGTCAGCCGGCGGTTGGCCGAACTGGAGGAACGCTTGGGCGCATCCCTGATCCAGCGCACCACGCGCCGGCTCAATCTGACCGACAGCGGACGGGCTTATTACGAACGGTGCGTGGCGATCCTGGCGGATCTGGATGAGGCGGAGTCCGCGGTGTCGCAGGCTCACGGCTCGCTCAAGGGCGGACTCAAGGTGGCGCTGCCGCTGTCGTTCGGCCTGCTGCACCTGGCGCCGCTGATTCAGGAATTCATGACCCGTCATCCCGAGGTGCGTTTCGATCTGGACTTCAACGATCGCCAGATCGACCTGATGC
>JBAVFD010000149.1:0-5970 GCA_049588075.1 Thiobacillus sp. | reverse complement strand
GGATGGCAAGGTGCCGGCCCTCGAAATCGGTGCTGCTCACCGCTGACGTCTTCGGCCGGATCACCACGTCCGCATCCTCCAGCTCGTGGTGGCTGATGGCATGGCCCATGATGGTGAAGGTCTGCAGCAGCACATCCAGGGTGCTGGTGAGCTTGTCCCGACGGCTCACGTTGGAGATGTCCACCGCGATGACGAAGTCCGCCCCCATGGTGCGCGCGGATAGCGCCGGTACCGGCGAGGTGAGGCCGCCGTCCACATAATCCCGGCCGCTGATCTCAACGGGCTGGAACACCCCCGGCACGGCGCTGGAGGCACGGACCGCCATGCCCGTATTGCCCGTGCGGAAGAGCGCCATCTCGCCGCTCTGCAGATCGGTGGACACCACGCCCAGCGGTTTGGACAGCTTCTGTATGGGCAGGTTTTTCACTTTCTGGTTGATGAAGTCCTGCAGCGCCTCACCCTTGAACACGCCCCGGTTGGGGAAGGTCCAGTCCGCCACCATGTCCTCTTCCATCTGCAGGGCCAGATTCTGCAGATCGAATCCGCTCATCCCCGAGGCGTAGAGCGCGCCCACCACGGAGCCCGCGCTGGTGCCCACCACCATGTCCGGCACGATGCCCTGGGCCTCCAGGGCCTTGATCACGCCGATGTGGGCGAAGCCCCGCGCCGCGCCGCCGCCCAGAACCAGAGCGACCTTGAGCGGTGCCTTATGTACCGGGACGGGCGGCGCCGGAGGTGGGGCCGCACATGCGGAAAGCAGGGCGGCGAGCAGAAGCATGGTCAAACGGCGCATGAAAAATCGATCTCAGGTTGGCTACGGGATGATGGACGGGCGAGCGAACCGCCGGGTTCCTCATCGCCTTGCCGAAGAACCCGCATTCTGCCGGCGGATGCCGGGTAAATACTAGCTGCGCGGCCCGATTTATTGGGCGAACCATTTCCGGGTGGCGGGTCTGACTATCACACCTCGCCCAGTAAATATTCAGGCATAAATTTGAACACGCCCCAGATGCAATCCAATACCGATAGTTCCGTCTTCGCCGGCTTCAAGCGAGTGCTCCACAAAGGCGCGCTGATTTTCGCGCTCATCATCACGGTGCTGTTCGTGATGATTTTCTTCCAGCAGCAGCGCTCAGCCGAGGCGGTGCGCTCGGTGGACCACACGCGACAGGTCATCGCCTACATCGATTCGCTGCGCACCTACCTGCTCAACCTGGATCGGGCGGTGCACAAATACGACGAGACGCAGGACCCCGCCTCTCTTGACCCCAGCCTGATCTGTCGCCAATCGACGTGTCCCAGCGCCAAACAACTGATCGCTTTGGTCCGTGGAGATGACATTCAGGCTGCACGCCTGGCACCATTGCCGGCACTGCAATCGGCGCTGGAAGCCGGACTCGACGCACTCCAGCAACGCGCGCGGGCGAGGATCTATGCCAAGCAGCCCGTACTGGGGGGATTCGACAAGTCCGCCATCGATCAGATCCACCGCATTCTGATCGAGACCGGACGTGAAGAACTGAACCAGCTGGAAAAGCGCGAGAAGGCGCGGGTACATGGCCAGAATCTGTCGCTGGCGCTGCTGAGTATGGCCGGACTGTGGATGGCCCTGGCCCTGCTCGGCCTGTACCGGGAAACCATGCGCCTGATCGGGGCCGGCATCCATGCCGAGCAGACGATCCGCCAGCTCAGCCTGCGCGATCCGCTCACCGGCCTGGCCAATCGCCGCTTCGTGCACGAAAACGAAAAGCACCTAATCGCCGGCGCCAAGCGCTCGCAGAAGCAGATGGCAGTGCTGGCCGTCGATCTCGACGACTTCAAGGCGGTCAACGACCGTTTCGGCCATGCGGCGGGCGACGCGGTGATCGTGACCTCAGCAGAACGGATGAAGCAGCTGCTGCGCGAGTCGGACGTGATCGCCCGTTTCGGCGGCGATGAATTCGTCATCGTGCTGGGCCAGGTCGACGATGCGGCAGCGGCGCGCGAGGTTGCCAGCCGCGTGGTGGACAGCCTGTGCCAGCCAATCCCGCTGGCCGCAGGCGGCACCGCGCAGATTGGCGCGTCGGTGGGCATCGCCATGTGCTGCGCCGGCAAGGACACGCTGGATGACCTGCTGAAGAAAGCCGACGCCGCGCTTTACGCGGCCAAACGGGAAGGCAAGAACACCTTCCGCGAGGCGGATGCTTCAGCCGCGTAAGGCGGGGCGCACCAGCCCGCTTATTTGGTCAGCGCCATGAACAGCTGCGGCAGCCGCTCCGGCAGCCGCTCGATGTGATCGATAACGGTGTACTGGCGGCCGAAGATGTCGCCGACGTATTCGTCGGCTTTCGGATCGAGGCTGATGCAATAGGTAAAGATGCCGTCCTGATCGAGTTCCTTCACCGCCTGGCGGGCGTCCTCGATCAGCAGGCGCTCGTCGTGGGTATCGACGTCGGACGGCTTGCCGTCGGTGAGGATGAGCATGAGCTTCTTGTCGGCCGGACGCGCGCCGAGATAATGCGCGGCGTGGCGCATCGCCGCGCCCATGCGGGTCGAGTAGCCCGCTTCCATCGCGGCCAGGCGCGCCTTCACCTCGTCGTCGAAGTGCTCGCCGTAGCCCTTGATGTGCAGGTAGCGCACGTCGTGACGGGTGTTGGAATGGAAGCCGGCGATGGCGAACGAGTCGCCGAGTTTCTCGATCGCCCAGGCCAGCAGCGACACTGCTTCCTGGCTGAGTTCGAGGATGGTCTGGTCGCTGCCCGCCGCCTTTTCGTTGAGCGATTCAGACAGGTCGAGCAGCAGCATCACGGCGATGTCGCGGCCGGAGGTCTTGTGGCTCATGTTGATGCGCGGGTCGGGGGTCGCGCCGCCCTTGAAGTCGATCAGCGAGCGGATGGCGACGTCGAGGTCGAGCTCGCTGCCTTCTTCCTGGTAGCGGATGCGCACCTTGTCCTGCGGCTTCAAGAGGTCGAGCATTTTCTTCAGCTGCTTGGCGAGCGCGCTGTGCTTTTGCAGCAGACGGTCGATGTCGGCCGGGTTGCCGCTGGCGTGCAGCGCTTCGTACACGCTGGCCCAGTCCGGGCGATAGGTCTGGCTGTTGTAATCCCACTCGGGGTAATGGCGCGGCGGCAGGCCCCTGATTTCCTGATCCGGCGCAGCCTTGCGGTCTTCGTCGAAGGCTTCTTCCTCGTCGCCTGCTTCGATGAATTGCCACATGTGGCGGTTGTCGTCGCGGTAATCCACCACCGTGTTGTCGAAATGCACTTTGGCGAATTGGTCGCTCTGGCGGCGCGTTTTGGCGACATAGGACAGCGCCAGCGCGGCGATCCCCTGGGTGCTGGATTCGCGCCGCTCTAATTCACCTGGCTCCATCACGGCGTGGAAGCGCGCGACGAAGTCGTTGAGGTCGGCATCGGCGTAGCCGTGAGCGGGGTCGAGCAGCGCGCGCGACAGCATCGCCATGCGGTGGCGCAGGCAGGAGGTGGTCTGCGGATCGCAGGCGGATTCCAGCGGCTTGGGATGCAGCGCGAGGAACAGCGCGCGCAGTCCGGGGTATTCGCGGATCAGCAACGTCTCGATGCGGCAGTCTTCGAAGAACTCCACCGCCATGCGCTGGAACGGGCTCCAGTTGTCGGCCACCTGGGCCCGGGTCCAGCGCCGGTGGCCGACCATGTGGGCGAGCGTGGCGCGGTAGCGGTCCAGACCGCTAACGCGCTCTCCCGCTCCCCCAACCCCTCCCCCAAAAAGGGAGGGGAGAATGAAATCGTCATACACATCCGGCACGCGCATGCCGAGCTTGTCGTAGTAGGGAATCGGTTTGCGCAACTCGTCGAAGGCGGTGGAATACGGCACCAGCTGTTCCGCATCGTTCCACAGGCCGCGCAGGTACAGATCCAGCTTGCGCTCCACATCCATGAACAAAGTGCCGTGACGTTCGCGCTGCAGCACCGCGCGGCTGTCGGCGGACTGCACGCTGAAGTAGTCCTTCTGCCGTTCCGGATGGGTGCGGTAGTTGCGGATGCCGTATTCCACCCAGTTCTTCAGGCCGGCCAGCGTCAGCTGGTTCAGCAGGTTCGGCGCCTGGGCGAAAAACTCCGGCAGACCGGGGCTGGGGAAGGTGGTGTGGTGACCGTGGATGGAGCCGGTGGTGCGCTCCATGAAATCCAGCGTGAGATCGAGGTAATGCCCCATCTGTTCCTGCGAGTGCAGCCGCCGGGCAACCGGCGCCAGCGTTTGCAGGAAAGGGGTGATGGCACTGCCGTTGGGCGATTTCTGCATGCGCTGGACCAGCGCCATCACCGCCGGCAGGGCCGACTCGCCCACCGCCTTCGCAGTGGACGGCCACTCTTCCAGAAATGCCAGCATCGGCTCGACGCCGCGCCCCAGCTTGCCGATGACACGCGCGGCTTCGAGGTAGGCGTCGATGCCTTCACGCGTGAGCACCGCCAGCGCCTCGGCCATGACATCCTCGAACACCGCTTCGACCTGCGGGAAGCGGGTGTCGATCTGCGCCCAGTAGGCGCGCATCAGCGGGTGCTGGTATTCGGTATCAATCATGGCAGCCGCAGCCTGCTTTTCCGGATAACTGGACCGGCGGACAGGGGACGCTTCCGTAGGAACAATAGACACAGCAGTCACCCGGTTTCGGGCGCAGCAATTGGTGGCATTGCTCGCATTCGTAAACCCACTGGCACGCGTCCACCGGCATGGTTTCCTGTTTGGCAAACCCGCAGTGCGGGCAGGTCAGGACGGACGCGGTAACGAACTCGGGCTGCATGTTTGGGTCTTCAGGCAAACGTCGCGTCGATGGCGTGATCCAGCGTGTCGCGGATGTCGGCGTCGTCGGTGATCGGCCGCACCAGCGCCATGCGGCAGGCATCGCGCGGGTCCACGCCGTCCTTGATCAGGGTCGCTGCGTACACCAGCAGGCGGGTCGAGATGCCTTCGTCGAGACCATGGCCCTTGAGGCCGCGCGCGACCGCGCCGATCTTCACCAGCCTGGCTGCCATCGCGGCGTCGGCACCGGTTTCTTTCGCCACAATCCCGGTTTCCAGCGCCGCGTCGGGGTAGTCGAAATCGAAGCCGGTGAAGCGCTGCTTGGTCGATTGCTTGAGATCCTTCATCAAGGTTTGATAGCCCGGATTGTAGGAAATCACCAGCTGGAAATCCGGGTGGGCGTGGATCAGCTCGCCCTTCTTGTCCAGCGGCAGGGTGCGGCGGTGGTCGGTCAGCGGGTGAATCACCACGGTGGTGTCCTGGCGCGCTTCGACGATTTCATCCAGATAGCAGATCGCGCCTATGCGGGCGGCGGTGGTGAGCGGGCCGTCGAGCCAGCGGGTGCCGTTGGCTTCGAGCAGGTAGCGCCCCACCAGATCGCTGGCGGTCATGTCCTCATTGCAGGCCACGGTGATCAGTGGCTTGCCCAGCTTCCACGCCATGTATTCGACGAAGCGCGACTTGCCGCAGCCGGTCGGGCCTTTCACCATCACCGGCAGACGGTTGCGGTAGGCGGCCTCGTACAGCGCGACTTCGTTCTTCTGCTGCTGGTAGAACGGTTCCTGCTGAATCTTGTATTGGTCTTTGTCAGTCATGATTTTTCCTTGTGCGGAATAAAAACGCCCCCAGCGAACCGGAGGCGTTTCTTGCAGCTCAGTGCACAACAAGTGCGGCTCGATTTGGGTTGGCGCGGGAATCATGCATTGCTGTCCTCACCGCCAAGCCCTCTCCGGGGTCGCACCTACCGCCTTTGGCGGCAGGCACTGCTCCGCCCTCCACGTGCTTACTTGTGCACGCCCAGCTTTTCACGCCAGCCGGGGAAGATCTTGTCGGCGTCGCCGGGGAAGGACTCGAAGGCGCGGGCGAACTCCTTGTGCTCTTTCGCGTATTCGATCGGGTCGGCGCCCGACTTCCAGCACTCGTACGACTGACGCAGCGAGATCGCGCCGGCGGCCGGGCTGTCGATGTGGCCGTAGGAACCGCCGCCGGAGGTGT
>JBAVFD010000148.1:0-9312 GCA_049588075.1 Thiobacillus sp. | reverse complement strand
TGGCGGTGGTGGCGGTGGTGGCGGTGGTGGCGGCGGCGGTGGCGGCGGTGGCCCATACGGCACCTTCAATGACGACTCCAACACCTCCCTGTACACCATCGACCGCACCACCTACAGCGCGGGCTTCAAGGTCAAGCCGACGGTTCTGGGCGATTCGGCCACGATAGCCGTGGCCTACGAAGGCTACACGCGCGACGGCAACAAGTTCGCCCCGTTCCTGCTCAATGGAGGCGTCGGCGGTGGTGGGGGCGGAGGAGGCGGCGGAGGAGGCGGGGGCGGCGGAAGCGGCCGCTGGCGCGGCATCAACCTCGATGTCGACGAGCACATGAACCGGGTCGGCCTGACCCTGACAGCCTCGCCACAGCAGCTGTTCGAGTTTGCCTACGAGGTGTCGTACGAGCAGTTTGTCAGCGACGCCCCCGAGCTGCAAATGAAGCGCGACATCACCGATCCGGCCGGGCTGGCGGTCCCTGCAAACACTTCGCCCGTCGCCTCGCTTTTCTATGTTCCTGACACCAATCTGGTCAAGCAGGGGCTGAAGATCAGCAAGAATTTCAGCGACCGCGTCATGGTCGCCGCCGGCTATGGCGCTTCGTGGCTGGAACAGGATTCCTTCAGCCAGCTGGAGATCGACAGCGGCCATACCCGGGGCCAGATCAACACCAGCAATGCCTACCTCACCGCCAACGGCCACGTCACGCCGGACGTGTCGGTCGAAGGCTACATCAAGTATTACACCCGCAACAACGACTCGACCTACCCGGACGGGCTGATCAGCACGAGCACGCTGGTGGGGCCGCGCATCGACAGCATCGATTCGCACGACTACGGGATCTCGGCCAACTGGCGTCCGGACTTCCTCGGTTCCAACCTGACCCTGGGCTGGCGCCGGCTCGACCTGCAGCGCGACCTGACCTGGGGGACGTCGGGACAGAACATTCTGCCCCCGCAGTCGCTGTATCGTGAAGACAGCCAGTCCGACGAGGTGTATCTGAAGTGGATTGCCCGGCCGGCGATGGGCTGGACCACCCGCCTGACGCCCTCCTTTATCCGGGCAGACTCGACCGGCCTGGTGTCCGAGCCGGGAGACGCCTTCAAGATCAAGGCGATGGCGAGCTACGCCTCACCCGAAGGCTGGCTGGTGAGCGGCTTTTACGATTACAAGACCCTGCAGAACAGCAACAACACCTTTACCGATGGCAGTGCCGTCGCGACCCCGCAGAGCTACAACCAGAATATCGACAGCACCCTGAATTCTGCCGGCCTCAGCCTGAGCCTGATGCCGCGCGACAACGTGAATGTCCAGGCGAACCTGTACTGGGTGCAGAACGACTTTTCGGGCTACCTGTTCACGACCAATGTCCAACGCTGGAATCCGTCCGTGGCATTCACCCCGGCGGACACGTCGAATTACAAGGTCAACACCTATGTCTTCAACCTGGGCGGGGACTGGCAGGCGTCGGACAAGCTCAAGCTGAACGGCAGCTACACCTTGACGAAATCCTCAGGCGACGTTGCCAGCGGCATCGTGTTGACGCAACTGCAAGGCGCGACGGGCACGGTGGACTCGGTCATCGACAACACCCTGCACACGCTGTCGCTGGGGGCCGACTACCTCCTCAACGACAAGGCCACGCTGCGCGTCAACTACATCTACGAGTACTACGACGACAACGCCTACGATCTGCTGACCGGCGGCTACAACATGCTGGTGATCGGCGTGTCCTACGCACTGTAATCAAGCGCAGAGGGGGCGTCGCCGCCCCCTCGTTTCCATTCGCAACCTTCACTGGCAGCCGGCCCCGGCCGCCTGATTCAGCCCTGCAGCATCTCGGCGGCGCGCACGATGGCGAGCGCCTTGTTCTGGGTTTCCGTCCATTCGCTGGCGGGGACCGAGTCGGCAACGATGCCGGCGCCGGCCTGCACGAACAGCGTGCCGTCCTTCACCACGGCGGTGCGGATGGCGATCGCCAGGTCCATGTCGCCGTTGAAACCGAGATAACCGACCGCACCGGCGTAGATGCCGCGCTTGCTCGGCTCGAGCTCGTCGATGATTTCCATCGCCCGCACTTTGGGGGCGCCGGAAACGGTGCCGGCGGGGAAGCTGGCGCGCAGCACGTCGAGTGCGGAAAGCCCGGGCTTCAGCTTGCCCTCGACGTTGGAGACGATGTGCATGACGTGCGAATAGCGCTCGATCTGCATGCTCTCGGTCACGCGCACCGAGCCGGTGACAGCCACGCGCCCGGTGTCGTTGCGGCCCAGGTCGAGCAGCTGCAGATGCTCGGCACACTCCTTGGGATCGGCCAGCAGTTCCTCGGCCAGGCGCTGGTCGTCCTCGCGCGTCAGCCCGCGCGGACGGGTACCGGCAATCGGCCGCAGCGTGACGTTGTCGCCCTCCAGCCGCACCAGGATTTCCGGCGACGATCCGACCACGTGGAAGCCGCCGAAGTCGTAGAAGAACATGTACGGCGACGGATTGAGGCTGCGCAGCGCGCGATACAGCGACAGCGGCGAGGCGGCGAACGGGCGCGCCATGCGCTGGCTCAGCACCACCTGCATGATGTCGCCCGCCGCAATGTAATCCTTGGCTTGCTGCACGGCCGCCTTGAATTCAGCCTCGCCGAATTCGGACACCGGATCGGCCGCAGCGGTGACCGGTTCGGCCGGCAAGGCAACCGGTGCGCGCAACTGCTCGCTCAAGGCCTGCAAACGCAAATGACCCTGGGCATAGGCATCCTGCTGCATCGGATCGGCGTGGGTGATGAGATAAAGCTTGCCGGCCAGGTTGTCGAACACCGCCAGTTCCTCGGTCAGCATCAGGAGGATGTCCGGCGTGTGCAGCACGTCATGCTTGCGCGTGGCCGCCAGGCGCTTTTCGATGTAACGAATGGTGTCGTAGCCGAAATAGCCCGCCAGCCCGCCGGTGAATCGCGGCAGCCGGGCGACCGGCGCGGCCTTGAAGCGCGCCTGGAAATCAGCGATGAAAGCCAGCGGATCGGGCAGGCTGTGCTCCTCGACCACTTCACCGTCGGTTTCCACCGTGAGCAGATGCGTGCGCACCCGGATCACGGTGCGCGCAGGCAGACCGATGAAGGAATAGCGGCCGAAACGCTCGCCCCCCACCACCGATTCCAGCAGATAGGTATAGGGCGCGTTGGCGAGTTTGAGGTACACCGACAGCGGCGTTTCCAGATCGCCGGGCAGTTCGCGCACCAGCGGGATGCGGTTGTAGCCCTGGCGGGCGAGGTCGAAGAAGTCTTGTTCAGTCATGGCATGTCCGTGAATAAAGTGAAAACGAAACCTGGGTCACGCATTTCACTTCCACCATCGCTTGGAGTTCACGGATTGCGCCATGATCAGGCGGCCTTGCTGACGAGTCTGCTTGCCTCGACCAGGCTCGGCACCACCGCATCCAGATCGAGCTCGCTCACCGAACGGCCGCGGTTGTAGCCATACGGCACGCAGAACACCGGGCAACCGGCGGCGCGCGCCGCCTGGGTGTCGTTGAGCGAATCGCCGATCAGCAACAGTTCGGCCGGCTTCACCTTGAACACCTCGCAGGCATGCAGCAGCGGCAGCGGGTCGGGCTTGCGCCTCGGCAGCGTGTCGCCGGACAGGATCAGTTCGAAATAGTCGAACAGGCCGGTGTCCTTCAGCAGCGGATGGGTGAACACCTCGGCCTTGTTGGTGATGCAGGCCACGTGCAGCCCCATCGCCTTGAACGCCTGCAGGCCTTCGACCACACCGGGAAACGGCCGCGAATGCAGCGACACATGCGCGCTGTAATGCGTGTTGTACGAAGCGATGGCCTGCTCGAACAGTGCCGCGTCCGGCTCGGCATCCATCTCGCCGGTAAGCACGCGCTTGACCAGTCGCGACACGCCGTTGCCAATATAGGTGGAAATGGTTTCCAGCGACGGACAGGGACGACCGAGGTCGGCCATCATCAGTTCGGCGGCGTGTGCCAGATCGGGCGCGGTGTTGAGCAGGGTGCCGTCGAGGTCGATGACGACGGCCTTGATAGGGAGGGGGAAGTTCATTTTTTGGGTGCGCGGTAAACAGTGAGGAGCAAGCGGCAAGCGCTGCGGGCCGCGGATTTTTCCGCTCCCCGCCGACTGCTCACCGCTTGCCGGTTTTCAGACCTTGGCGAGTTCGGCACGCATCGCAGCGATGATGCTGTTGTAGCGCTGCGGATCGCTGTCCTTGGCGGCGCCGAACACGGCGGAGCCGGCAACGAAGGTATCGACGCCGGCACGCGCGACTTCGGCGATGTTGGCGGGACCGACGCCGCCGTCGATTTCGATGTTCACCTTGAGACCGCGATCATCGATCATCTTGCGCACCGCGCGCGCCTTGTCGAGCACGTAGGGGATGAACTTCTGGCCGCCGAAGCCGGGGTTGACCGACATCAGCAGCACCATGTCGATCTTGTCCAGCGTGTATTCCAGCACGTCGAGCGGGGTGGCGGGATTGAACACCAGGCCGGCCTTGCAGCCGTTTTCCTTGATCAGGCCGATGGTGCGGTCGATGTGCTCGGACGCTTCCGGGTGGAAGGTGATGTAGGTGGCGCCGGCCTTGGCGAAGTCGGGGATGATGCGGTCGACCGGCTTCACCATCAGGTGCACGTCGATCGGCGCGGTGACACCGTGCTTGCGCAAGGCCTCGCACACCAGCGGGCCGATGGTCAGGTTGGGCACGTAGTGGTTGTCCATCACGTCGAAGTGGACGATGTCGGCGCCGGAGGCGAGCACGTTGTCGACTTCCTCGCCCAGCTTGGCAAAGTTGGCGGACAGGATGGACGGGGCGATGCGGTAAGTCATGGGAAGCTCCGGGAATTTTGGGGAAACCCGGCCATTTTAACTTAAGTCCGCCACACCATTGCGTTACACTGCGCGCATTCCATCCCGTCGAGCAATATCGTGGCCGAAGGCAATAAATATCACATCAGCGTCAACGTCAACACGGCCTACCTGGCCGATCAGAGCGACCCCTCGTCCGACCGTTACGTGTTCGCCTACACCATCACCATCGCCAACACCGGCACCGTATCCGCGCAGCTGATCTCTCGCCACTGGATCATCACCGATGCGGAAAACGTCACCCAGGAAGTCAAGGGCCTGGGCGTGGTCGGCGAACAGCCGCTGCTGCGGCCGGGCGAGAGTTTCGAATACACCAGCGGCACCGCGATGGCGACGCCGGTCGGCACCATGCGCGGCAGCTATCAGATGGTGGCGGAAGACGGCAACAAGTTCGATGCCGAGATTCCGGCGTTCACGCTGTCGATGCCGCGCGTCCTGCACTAAGCTTCATGGCCGGCGGTTCACGGGCGGCGCGGCAAAGCCGCACACGCTCCCTTGCATCCTGATCCTTGCGACAAACCGGGCCACCCCTACTGCTTCATCGTCCACCACACGATAAACAAAAGCAGCCCCAGCGCAGTCCCGGCCTCCAGCACCAACCAGCCCAATCCCAAGCTCTCCATCAAACCCATCCTCTCGTTGTTATACTCGCCGCGTGTTTTTAACGTGAGCCATCTTCACCCGTGAAGCTGTTACGCGCAAGCCCGTGGCTACTGGCCGCGCTGATATCCGCCTGCGCGGTGCATCCGCCGGTGCAACCCCCTGCCCCGCCGCCCACCCCCGCGCCCATACCCCAACCGGTGCCGCCCCCGGCGCTGATTCCTACCCCGGCGGCCCCCTACCCCACGCTCAAGCCGGTGGACTGGGCCACCCTCACGTTCTGGCAGGACGACACGACCAGCGAAGCCTGGACCGCCTTCCTGCGCGGCTGCACCACGCTCAAGAAACAAAGCGCCTGGCTGGCCGTCTGCAATGACGCGGCCAACCTGGCCCCGCCCGACGACGCCAGCGCGCGCGCATTCTTCGAGCAGCGATTCCAGTTGTATCAGGCCACCCAGGACGACGGCAACGCCGAAGGCCTGATCACCGGCTATTACGAACCGCTGCTGAAAGGCGACCGCGTGCGCACCGAGCGGGCGCGCTTCCCGCTCTATGCCGCGCCCGACGACCTCATCACGGTCGACCTGGCGAGCGTCTATCCCGAACTGAAGAACCTGCGCCTGCGCGGGCGGCTGGTGGGAAACAAGCTGGTGCCCTACCCCACCCGCAAGGAAATCGAGGCCGCCGCCAATGGCAACTTCAAGGGCAAACCCATCGCCTGGGCCGAAGACCCGGTCGAGCTGTTCTTCCTGCAAATCCAGGGCTCCGGCCGCATCGAACTGCCCGACGGCTCGCACCTGCGGGTTGGCTACGCGGACCAGAACGGCTACCCCTACAAATCCATCGGCAAACTGCTGGTCGAGCGCGGCGAGCTGAAACTGGATCAGGCATCGATGCAGGGCATCAAGGACTGGGGCGCAAAGAACCCCGACAAACTGCCCGAGCTGCTCGCCAGCAACCCCAGCTTCGTGTTCTTCCGCGAACTGCCCAACGGCCTGTCCGGTCCGCTCGGCGCGCTCGGCGTACCGCTCACCGGCGGCCGCTCGATCGCCGTCGATCCACGTTTCATCCCGCTCGGTGCGCCGGTTTTTCTCGCCACCACCCAGCCCAATTCGACGCTGCCGCTGAACAAACTGGTGATGGCGCAGGACACCGGCGGCGCCATTCGCGGCGGCGTGCGGGCGGATGTGTTCTGGGGGTTTGGGGAGGCGGCGGGAGAGCTCGCCGGGCGGATGAAGCAGAGGGGGAAGCTGTGGGTATTGCTGCCGAAGGATTATCCGCTTGCCAGTGCGCGGCGCTGAGGGCTGAAAGCATAGCGCTTGCTTCACCAGCATTCGCCCTGAACGTGACCGAAGAGCATCCCACTCAGCCCGTTCGCCCTGAGCCTGTCGAAGGGCCTGTTTGCTGTAGCTGAAATGTACGCAGGAACTACTGACTGTTGGCCGGGGGTAGCCCGGCGGCTAGTTCCTTTTCTTGTCTCGCCAAGAAAAGGAACCAAAAGAAGACGACCCCGACATCCCCGAAACCCCGGAAATCGAGCCTCCCGGATGGGCGGCAAAGAACTCGCCCCGCTTTTGTAATGCTGATTAATTTTTGTGAGTGGGGCTCAGACACCTTTGCCGCTGATCCACCCGGCAGACTCAATTTTCGGCGGGGCTGAGAGGGGAGGAAAATCAAAATCAGGGCGGTGGTGACTTGAGGGCTTGAAATACTATTGGAGTCTCACACATCCGGCGCATTACGCTTGCGGCTAATGCGCCCTACGCAAGCTACACGTTAGACAATCGCCTATGACCATTCAACGATTTTTGGCAACTCTGGCTGCCCTGCTGTGGCTGATATGCAGCCCAACATATGCGAGTGACGATGTTGCAGGAATGTGGTCCTCCCAATTGAGAACCAAGGGTGGCCTGGGATCACAATGGGTTCTGTCAAATGATGGGAAAGCCACCTATACGTTTGGGGCGCTTGTCGACTTCAGATATGAGGTTAAGGGAAACCAAATAACAATGACACTCCTCGACTCTGGGCAGGTTGCCACTAAAGAGGTGTCAGCGGATGCGTTCAAGATTGAAGGCGACACATTGACAATCAACCCAAACGAACCCAACAAAAAACAGGTGATGAAGCGAGTCGGCAGGCAATATCCGGGTACAAGTCCCATCGTAGGCGAATGGACATACAAGCACTACACGGGTGGCCCAGCTTATATGCGCTATTCCCGAGCAGGCATCGTGGAGTTGAGTGTTCCCTTTCAGTCATTACCTGGGAAATATCGCGTTAGCAAAGACGCTATTACATTCGAGTTGCAAGGCCAGAAACCAATAAACAACAAGTTCCACCATGAGAATGTGTTTCTCACTATTACGGATAGCGGTGGCAAAGACTCCAAGTTCACAAGGTTCGATTATTGATGCAACTGTCTAACAGGGGAAAGACCGAGGGTCAACGCGCGTAAGGCATACTGAGTAGGGCGTCAATAGGCGAAGCGCATTGCGCCGGATGCGTCTTAACACAAACGCTCAAGCCGCCCAATCTCCACCGCCCTGATTTTGACTTTCCTCCCCTCTCAGCCCCGCCGGAAATTGAGTCTGCCGGGTGGATCAACGGCAAAGGTGTCTGAAGCCCCGCTCACAAAAAACTAAATTAAAAATAGCAAAAGCGGGGCGAGTTCTTTGACGCCCATCCGGGAGGCTCGATTTCCGGGGTTTCGGGGATGAGCGGGGTCGCCTTTTCTTTGGTTACTTTCTTTTGGCGAAGCAAAAGAAAGTGACTAGCAGCCGGGCTACCCCCGGCCAACGGTCAGTGGTCCAGCGAAAACCTTCACTACATATTGACAGCCCTTCGACAAGCTCAGGGCGAACGGTGGGGAAGCAAGCGAATTGCCCGCAGCAAAGGCACACTCCTCGTAATGACAAACCTTCCCATCAAACCCAGGTCTATGGTGCAATCCCCCGCACGCACCCGGAACCCACAATGCCCACCCCTCCCCACCCCATCACCGTCGGCATCGAAGGCATGACCTGCGCCAGCTGCTCGGCGCGGGTGGAAAAAGTGCTGAAGCAACTCCCCGGCGTCACCGACGCCACCGTCAACCTGGCCACCGAAATTGCGACCGTTTCAGGCGACACCGATGTGGCATCGGTTCAGCGCGCCATCGAAAAGGCCGGCTTCAGCGTGCCCACCGAATCCTGCACCCTCGACATCACCGGCATGACCTGCGCCAGCTGCTCAGCACGGGTGGAAAAGGCACTCAGCAAAGTACCCGGCGTGCTCGACGCCAGCGTCAACCTGGCGACCGAGCAGGCCACGATCAAGCTGGCGAAGGGCATCTCGGCGGCCACGCTGATCGCTGCGGTGGAACGCGCGGGCTACGGCGCGCAACTGCCGCAGGCAGCCAGCACAATGCAAGCCGCCCCGGCACGTACCCTGCCCGACTGGTGGCCGGTGGCGCTGGCGATGGCCTTGTCGCTGCCGCTGATCGCGCCGATGCTCGGCAGCCTGGCCGGCGCGCACTGGATGCTGCCGGGCTGGCTGCAGCTGGCGCTGGCGACCCCGGTGCAGTTCTGGCTCGGCGCGCGGTTTTATCGCGCGGGCTGGAAGGCCTTGCGCGCGGGCAGCGGCAACATGGATCTGCTGGTGGCGGTGGGCACCAGCGCGGCGTATGGGCTTTCCGTGTATCTGTTGCTGGCGCGCGCCGACGCCATGCATCTGTATTTCGAAGCGTCGGCGGTGGTGATCAGTCTGGTGCTGCTCGGCAAATGGCTGGAAGCGCGCGCCAAGCGCCAGACCACCGAGGCGATTCGCGCGCTGCAGGCGCTGCGCCCGGCCACCGCGCGGGTGAGGCTCGACG
>JBAVFD010000147.1:0-4379 GCA_049588075.1 Thiobacillus sp. | reverse complement strand
GGAATCATGCGCTGGCTGACCACGACGAACCACAAGGATATCGGCACGATGTATCTGTGGTTTGCCCTCATCATGCTGTTCTCCGCCGGGACGATGGCATTGTTGATCCGCGCCGAACTCTTCCAGCCTGGCCTGCAACTGGTTCATCCCGATTTTTTCAATCAGCTCACCACCATGCATGGTCTGATCATGATTTTCGGCGCCATCATGCCGGCCTTTACCGGCTTTGCGAACTGGCAGGTGCCGCTGATGCTGGGTGCGCCTGACATGGCGTTTCCGCGCATGAACAACTGGAGTTTCTGGTTGCTGCCGGTCGCCGGCTTTATGTTGATGTCCTCGTTCTTCCTCCCGGGTGGCGCAGTTGCAGGAGGCTGGACGATGTATCCGCCACTGTTCATTCAGGGCGGGATTTCGTATGACCTCACGATACTCGCAGTGCACATCATGGGCCTGTCGTCGATCATGGGCTCAATTAATATCATCACCACCATCCTCAATATGCGGGCTCCAGGGCTCACGTTGATGAAGATGCCGCTGTTCTGCTGGACCTGGCTGATCACCGCCTATCTGCTGATCGCCACCATGCCGGTGCTAGCGGGCGCAGTGACCATGCTGCTCACCGACCGCAACTTCGGCACCCACTTCTTCAACGCGGCGGGGGGCGGCGACCCGGTGATGTTCCAGCATATTTTCTGGTTCTTCGGGCATCCTGAGGTGTACATCCTGATCCTGCCGGCGTTCGGTATCGTCTCGCAGATCATTCCTACTTTTGCGCGCAAACCCTTGTTCGGCTATGCCTCGATGGTCTACGCCACTGCATCGATTGCGATCCTGTCGTTTATCGTCTGGGCGCACCACATGTTTGCCGTTGGATTGCCGGTTGCTGCCCAGCTGTTTTTCATGTTCTCCACCATGCTGATCGCCGTGCCCACCGGGGTGAAGGTGTTCAACTGGGTGGCGACCATGTGGAAGGGCTCGCTGACCTTCGAGACACCGATGCTGTTCGCCATCGCCTTTGTCTGCCTGTTTACCATCGGTGGATTCTCCGGGCTGGTGCTGGCAGTCGCGCCAGTCGACATCCAGCTCCAGGACACCTATTACGTGGTGGCACACTTCCATTACGTGCTGGTGTCGGGTGCATTGTTCTCGATCTTCGCCGGCATCTATTACTGGCTGCCGAAGTGGACCGGCCACATGTACGACGAAACCCTGGGCAAATGGCACTTCTGGCTATCGGTCATTGGCATGAACATCCTGTTCTTCCCCATGCATTTCCTCGGCTTGGCAGGGATGCCGCGCCGCATACCGGACTACGCGTTGCAGTTCACCAATTTCAACCAGATAGCTACGGTAGGTGCCTTCATTTTCGGGTTCAGTCAATTGATCTTCCTGGCGGTTGTGCTGAAGTCGATCAAGGGGGGAGCGAAAGCGCCCGCCCGAGTGTGGGAAGGTGCAGAAGGCCTGGAATGGACGGTTCCTTCGCCCGCGCCCTATCACACCTTTGAAATCGCGCCGGTGGTGAAATGAGCGGGAGCATCGCAAGCATGCCGGACAAGCGCAGCGGCAAATATCGCACGGCCATCATGCTGGCGGTATTCGCGCTGGGCCTGTTTGTGTTCACGCTGTACACCGGGCTGAAATAAGCCATGGCCGTAGGCAATGGCAAAATCCTGGGCAAGCTGGTGGTGGTGGCGCTGGTCATGTTCGGGTTTGGCTTTGCCCTGGTGCCGTTTTATTACAAGATTTGCGAAGCAACGGGTTTGAATGCAGGCGCCGAACAAAGCCTGGTAAACAATACCCAGGTTGATACCAGCCGCTGGGTGACGCTGGAGTTCGATGCCAATACCAATGCCGCGCTGCCGTGGCAGTTCAGGCCCATGCAGCGCAGTCTCAAGGTGCATCCCGGGCAGCTGGTGCAGGTGGAATACGAAGTGGTCAACAACAGCGATCAGGCGATCGTGGGGCAAGCGGTGCCGAGTTATGGTCCGGCGCGCGCGGCCGCATTCTTCAAAAAGATCGAGTGTTTCTGTTTTTCGCCGCAAAAACTGGCAGCAGGTGAGCGTCGCCGGATGCCGGTGCTGTTTGTGCTGGATCCGGCGATGGGCAGGGATCTGCACACCGTGACGCTGTCGTATACCTTCTTTGACGTTGACGCGAAGGTACAGGCAACCGGGTTGCAGAAAACGCCGCCGCATGGCTGAAAAGGGAAACCTCAAGGCGGCGCTTGCCGTGTTCTGGAGTTTTTTTGGCGTGCGCAAGCGGCGTGATTACGACAGCGATGCACAAAGCCTGACGCCGGTGCAGGTCATCATCGCTGGCTTGATCGGCGGGGTGGTATTTGTTTCGACGCTGTTGCTGGTGGTGTATCTGGTGATGCAGTTCTTGAAGTGAACGACCGATAGATAAGGAAGAGGGGGAGACATGAGCCTGGCGCAAACTGATAAATATTATCTGCCGCAACCGTCGCTGTGGCCGATCATCGGCTCGGCCGCACTGTTGCTGATGGCCGTGGGTGGGGTGATGACCATGCGCGAGATCGACCACGGCGGCTGGGTGTTGCTTGCGGGTGTGGCGACGCTGTTCTACATGATGTTCGGCTGGTTCGGCGAAGTGATCCGCGACAGCGAAGCCGGACGCTACAACAAGCAGGTCGACAGTTCATTCCGCTGGTCGATGAGCTGGTTCATTTTTTCCGAAGTGATGTTCTTCGCAGCCTTTTTCGGGGCGCTGTTTTACACCCGGGTGCTGTCGGTGCCCTGGTTGGGCGAGTCCGATACGATGCAACAGCTCTGGCCCACGTTCAAGGCGACGTGGCCGTCTGCAGGCCCGGGGCTTGCGGCAGAGGGCTTCAAGCTCACCCCGATGGGCGCGTGGGGGTTGCCTGCGATCAACACCCTGCTGTTGCTGACATCGGGTGTGACCGTGACTTGGGCACACTGGGGGCTCAAGAAAAACAAGCGCAGCCAGTTGATCATCGGCCTGGCGATGACGGTGGCCCTGGGGGCGCTCTTCCTCGGGTTGCAGGCTTATGAATACCATCATGCCTATACCGAGATGGGGCTGACGCTGGGCGCGGGTGTCTACGGCGCAACCTTCTTCATGCTGACCGGCTTCCACGGCTTCCACGTGCTGGTGGGAACGACGATGCTGCTCGTGATGCTGGGCCGTTCGATCGCCGGGCATTTCACCGCTGATCACCACTTCGCGTTTGAGGCGGTGTCGTGGTACTGGCATTTTGTCGACGTGGTGTGGGTGCTGCTGTTCATCCTGGTTTACTGGATGATTTGATCGACCGTCCACACAAATCCGCGCTTGGCGCGGCGCCGGGCTACATTAAAGCCGCCTGACGGGCGGCTTTTTGTTGGGTAACGACTTAGCGCAATCCGGTTGGCGGAACGATGCCGAAATAGTATCCAGCCATCAGCAAGATGAACAGGGTGAGCGAGAGCCCGATCCGCACGGTCAGCATCTTGACGGTGCGGTCGGACTGGCCCTGGTCCTTGATGAGATAGTAGAGGGCGCTGGCGAGGCTGCCCAGGATGAGGACAATGAATAGCAGGGCAAAGATGCGCATGGAGGATTGGGTGGCTCGGCAAAATTTCAGTTTAACCGGATTGCTGGCCCGATGCATTTGCTGAAATTGAGACTCGGCGGGTGGCAGTTCGCGCCTACTCTGTGGCCGACGCTGGCCACGCTATGTTTCTTTGTATTGACGCTGTGGCTCGGCAACTGGCAGAGCGGACGCGCCGAAACCAAGCGTGCCCTGCAGGCGCGTTACGATGCAGCATCGAGCGAGGCGCCCATTCACGTCGGCAGCACCCTGCTGGAGCGTGACAGCCTGCTGTATCGCAAGCTGGAAGTGCAGGGCGTGTTTGACGATCGGCACACCATCCTGATCGACAATCGGGTGCAGGACGGAGTGGCGGGGTATCACGTGCTGACGCCGCTCAAAATTGACGGCGGCCAGCTGGCCATTCTGGTGAATCGCGGCTGGATCGCGGCAGGGCGCTCGCGCGCGCAGGTTCCGCTGCCGCCTGTGCCACGCGGCCAGGTGAAGCTTGAAGGCATGGCGGTCGATCCGCACAGCCGTTACCTTGAACTGGCGCGCACTGTACCGCAGGGACGCGTCTGGCAGAATCTCGACTTTGCCCGCTACGCGGTGGAGTCGCGCCTGGAGTTGCAACCGGTGCTGCTATTGCAGACCAGCGCGCAGAATGATGGCTTGCGGCGCGCCTGGCCGCGCCCCGACACGGGCGTCAGCATGCATCTCAGCTATGCCATCCAGTGGTACAGTCTGGCGACGACGCTGGCGGTATTGTGGCTGGTAATGAATGTGAAACCTTATCGTGAGCAGGACGCGTGACGTCTGGAATGATTTT
>JBAVFD010000146.1:0-9562 GCA_049588075.1 Thiobacillus sp. | reverse complement strand
GTGCGCGACTTCGTGCTGGGGGTGCGCATCATCGACGGCACCGGCCAGCCGCTGCGCTTCGGCGGCCAGGTGATCAAGAACGTCGCCGGCTACGACGTGTCGCGCCTGATGGTCGGTGCGCTCGGCACGCTCGGCCTCATCACCGAGGTTTCGCTCAAGGTGCTACCCAGGCCGGCGGCGGAAACCACCCTGCAATTCGAACTCGACGAAGCCGCCGCGATCGAAAAGATGAACCGGATGGCCGGCCAGCCGCTGCCGCTGTCGGCCACCTCCTGGCATGCCGGGCTGCTGACGGTGCGGTTGTCGGGCGCGACCTCGGCGGTGCAAGCCGCGCAGGCCAGGCTCGGCGGCGAGGTGCTGAAAGACGCCGCACCATTCTGGTTGCGCCTGCGCGACCACGCGACGCCGTTTTTCGAGGTGCGTCCGGCTGCCTCCAGTCAGCAGCTGTGGCGCCTGGCCGTGAAGCCGACCACGCTGCCGCTCAAGCTGGGCGACGCGCAATGGATCGAGTGGGGCGGCGCCGTGCGCTGGCTGGCGAGCGACCTGACCGCCGCTGCGCTGTTCGCTGCAGCAACAGGCTGCGGTGGTCACGCCACGCTGTTTCGCGGCAAAGCCCCGGCCGCAGGGGTATTTAACCCGCTCCCGCCCGCGCTGCTGACGCTGCACCGCAACCTCAAGCAACGCTTCGACCCCAGGGGCATATTGAATCGCGGCCGGCTGTACCCGGACTTCTGACATGCACCTGCCCTGATCATGCAAACGACACTCTCCGCATCCTTCCGCAACACGCCCGAGGGCGACCTCGCCGAAAGCATCCTGCGCAGCTGCGTGCATTGCGGTTTCTGTCTGGCCACCTGTCCCACCTATCAGGTGCTCGGCAACGAACTCGACTCGCCGCGCGGCCGCATTTATCTGATCAAGCAGGTGTTCGAAGGGGCCACGCCCACCGCCAGGACCCAGCTCCACCTCGACCGCTGCCTCACCTGCCGCAACTGCGAAACCACCTGCCCGTCGGGGGTGGAATACGGCAAGCTGATCGATCTCGGGCGCGCGCGGGTGGAACAAACCGTCGGCCGTGGCGCGCGCGAAACGGCCACCCGTGCCGTGCTCAAAACCGGCCTGCTGTCGCCCACGCTGTTCAACACTGTCTTGAAAATCGGCCAGAGCGTGCGCGGCGTGATGCCGGAATTTCTGCGCAGCAAAATCCCCGCATCCGAGTCGTCCGGCGACTGGCCGCGTCCACGCCATGCGCGAAAAATGCTGGTGTTGCAAGGCTGCGTGCAGCCCGGACTCAAACCCAACATCAATGCCGCCACCGCGCGTGTGCTCGACCGCATCGGCGTGTCCTTGATTGCCGCAGACAATGCTGGCTGCTGCGGCGCGGTCGCACATCACCTCAACGACCACGACGACGGCTTGAACGCCATGCGCCGCAATATCGATGCCTGGATTCCGCATCTGGATGCAGGCGTGGAAGCCATCGTGATGACCGCTTCCGGCTGCGGCGTGATGGTGAAGGATTACGGCTGGCAGTTGCGCGACGACCCGGCGTATGCGGACCAAGCCGCCCGCATCTCCGCCGCCACGAAAGACATCTCTGAAATCCTGGCGGCCGAACGCGAAGCGCTCAAGCCGCTTGCGCCTCACGTCCTCCCGCTCGCCAAACAAATCGCCTACCACCCCCCCTGCACCCTGCAGCACGGGCAAAAGCTGAGCGGCGGGGTCGAGGCTTTGCTCGCGCAAGCCGGATTCGAGCTCACCCCGGTGGCAGAGAAAAACCTTTGCTGCGGCTCGGCGGGAACCTATTCGATCCTGCAACCTGACATCGCCAACGCGCTGAAAACCCGCAAGCTCGGCCATCTGCAGGCCGGCGCGCCGGAGATGATCGTGACCGCCAACATCGGTTGCCTGACGCATCTGCAATCAGGCACGGCGATACCGGTGCGACACTGGATCGAGGTGCTTGATGCGGCGCTGGTCACCCCGTCGCCTTAAGCCTTTTGTAAATCCCGCGGCTGGTTAAAGTTGGTGAAGCAGGTCTTGCAGGAGTCGAACCAGAGTGAGCCGTGCATGACCTCAAACAGCGTGCCCCTATCCTCTGCCGGGGCAAAGTTGCTTGAATTAAACAGACTTACAAATAATTTGCCGGAACCCCGGAAAGCAAAAAGCCCAACCTTGTGAGTTGGGCTAAGTGCTTGCTATGTTTGGTACCCGACCTGGACTCGAACCAGGGCCCTGCGGATTAAAAGTCCTGGGTTGATAGCGATCTTGGTTTTCTTGACCATCGATCTGCGTAGTTGACCGTAGGTAAGGCACTCTATGCCTCAATCGTGAGTGAAACGGCCAGCGAAAGACCGGAATGTGAGTTGCCCGTCTGTTAAACGCGAACCAAAGAAAAAGGGCCTGCATCGCTGCAAGCCCTTGATATTTATGGCGTCCCCACGGGGATTCGAACCCCGGTTACCGCTGTGAAAGAGTTCTATCTATGGGTTTTGTGGACTTTCTCGGAATTCCTAAAACTACCTTCTAGGTAGCGCCAATGCTTGCTTTGAGCGTTTTATTGTCCGATACTGTCCGCACAAGTCCGGGAACACCCGGCTGACTTTTGGCTGACTTCTGCTGACTCGGGGGTGACGTATGGCAAGAGCATCGCGCAGCACAAAACTGGATACCCGGACAGCCCGTTTGAAGTTGACGACGGGTCGGCACTTTGCGCCGATTGTGGGCGGCCTGTCGTTGATGTACCGGCGAACAGTCAGCGGAAGCGGATCATGGTCTGCTCGCATTGCAGGCGACGATGGCCGCGAGTCCTATCACAAACTTGGTGATGCAGACGATCATCAAGACGCAGACGGCGTAACAGTCCTGACCTATCCGCAGGCGCAACAAAAGGCTCGTGATCTGGCGCGGGAGGCGAAAGCCACCCCCAGCGGCAAGCCGGTTACCGTGACCGAGGCGACCGCGATCTATCTGGCGTGGTTCAGAGAGAACAGGAAATCAATCAAGGAAACCGAGGCCACGATTGCTGCACATATCATGCCGACGTGGGGCGACAAGCTGCTGATGGACATCAAGTCGCGCGACATAAAGTTGTGGCGCGACAAGCTCGCCAGCCAACCCGCCCGCAAGCGTTCAGGCGTAGGCGCGACGAAGCAGGCATTCCGCGACAAGGCTGTGACCGCCGACGAAAAACGCGCCCGCAAATCCACGGCCAACCGCATCCTGTCCGTGTTCAAGGCGATACTGAATCACGCCTTCAAGGAAGCTGACCTGGTGTCCGACGACCGGGAGTGGCGCAAGGTATCGCCGTTCAAGAATGCCGACGAAGCCGTGACGCGGTTTCTCACTACCATCGAAGCTACCCGGCTGATAAATTCCTGCCGTCCTGATCTGCGTCAACTCGTTAAGGCCGCGTTGTTCACCGGCTGCCGTTATGGAGAACTGGCACGGATCAAGGCGGCTGACGTGAACACCGACACCGGCCTGATCTATATCAGCCCGGAAGCCAAAAGCGGAAAGGGTCGATATGTGCCGCTGTCACCCGAGGGGCTGGATTTTTTTAAGACCGCCATTGTCGGCAAGACCGGCGCGGCGCATGTATTCCTTCGCGCCGATGGCGAACCGTGGGGCAAGAACCACCACGTTCGATTGCTCGCTGCTGCATGTACGCAGGCCAAGATTGAGCCTGCTGTGGGCTTCCACGACCTGCGACACACCTATGCGTCATTGCTGGCGCAGGCTGGGGCTACCCTGTTGACCATTTCCACGCTGCTAGGCCATGCCGACACGCGCATCACCAGCCGCCACTATGCCCACCTGTGCGACAAGACCTTGGGTGACACCGTGCGCGCGCTGCTGCCGTCATTCGGCCACCAGTCCGACAACAAGGTGACGGGGATTGAGAAGGGGAGGGCAGCATGAGCAAGTTCATAGACGACGCCGACGACATGGTGTGGCAGCAAGTCACCCCCGCCCAGCGCGAAGCCCTTGATGAGGCCATAGCGAACGCCCACCTGATGACACCGACCCAGCAGGAGAACCTTTTTGTTCTCCGTATGCGGACGGCGCTGCGGGCGCTGCCCCCGGACAAACGCAAGGCCGTGTTGAGTCAAGCCTGGCAGGCCTATTTGCAGGAATGCGACCCCGGCACCGTCAACTAAAAATCCAACAGGATTTTTTTGCATCCACAGGGGCTTGACAAGGGGCAAACAACCCCTATGATTCAGCTATCGTGGAAATAAGCACGCACAGCCCCTTCGTTGGGGCTGTTTTCGTTTTAAATCCAGTGGCACCTTTTTACGTCCAAGTGTGGTTGACAAGCGAAACACCGCCACTATAATTTGGCTATTCTGGAAATAAGTACGCACAGCCCCTTCGTTTTCGTTGGGGCTGTTTTCATTTGTGCCGTAGCCCTGCTGTAAACCCACCCCCAGCCCGCCTTGCGCGGGCTTTTTTGTTTCAAGCCCACCCGCCCCGTGCGGGTTTTTTTTCGTCCATCGAAAGGAAAAACCATGAGCACACCTGCACCACACCGCATCCTGAAGCTGCCCGAAGTTCTGCACCTCACCGCAGATAGCCGTTCTGGCTGGTATGCCAAGGTTTCGGCTGGCAAGGCACCCCGCCCGATCAAGCTGGGGATGCGTGCTGTCGGCTGGCTTGAGGCTGACGTGAATAAATATATCGAATCGCTGGTATCCAGCAGCAGGGGATGAACCATGAGCCCCACAAAAAGAAAGTCGGCCAACTCAGGGGAAAGTTGGCCGACCGGGTTCCCTGCTAGGAGTTGCGCCATGACAACGCACTCACAGTATGCAGCGCACACCCCGGAAATTCAATCCCCACGGTTACCCGCCTATGGCCGTGATCTGGTAGTGGCACGGCAGGCCGGATACATCGTCCCTTTTCTGATCCTGTCGCTGGGTTGGAACTTTGGCCGCGCCATGCCCCGGCTGGTGATCCCCGACGACATGCACCTGGACGAACTCGACCTGCACGTTGTCGCCGGTATCGGCTGCATGGTTGTCCACCATGACCAGAGTGTCCGCGCCTTCGATGTGGCGGAACTCGCACTTCTGGCTGGTGCGACCAGTTGCCCGGTATTCAACATGGCGATGCGCGGCCTTGAGGCGACCACCAGCGAAGTGATGATTGCTCGCGGAATGAAGGTGGCAGCATGAGAGAGAACAGTTTCAGCAAATTCCTGAAACCAGCCGCCCCCTCAGAATCGACCACAAGGGGCGATAAGGGCGTGGCCGGGGTCTTACCCTATGCCGCGAGCGAAGTCGTCATGCTGCATGGCTGCGACCTGAAGCCGGAGGCGATCAACTGGATATGGCCGGGATGGTTGGCAGCGGGCAAGCTGCACATCCTTGGTGGCGCACCCTCCACCGGCAAGACCACCATCGGCATGTCGTTTGCTGCGACCGTCACCAAGGGCGGCAACTGGCCGGACGGCACCTATTCGCCGCAAGGCAATGTCGTGATCTGGTCGGGTGAAGATGATCCCGCCGATACGCTGGTGCCCCGTCTGATCCTTTCGGGTGCTGACCTGAATCACGTCTACTTCGTGGGCGACGTGACCGACAGCACCGGCAAGCGGGCCTTCGACCCCGCCCGCGACATGAAGCCGCTGGCCGACAAGTTGGCCGAAATCGGCAACGTCCGCTTACTGATCGTTGACCCCATCGTGTCGGCCATCGCTGGTGACTCGCACAAGAACGCCGAAGTCCGGCGTGGTCTTCAACCGCTTGTTGATCTGGCCGGGCTGATGCGCTGCGCACTGGTCGGCGTCACCCACTTCTCCAAGGGCACAGGCGGGCGTGAACCCGTCGAGCGCATCACCGGCTCACTGGCCTTCGGTGCGCTGGCCCGCGTGGTGCTGGTGGCTGCGCGTCACCAAGAGGAGGACGAAGGCGGCAACACCAAGCGCGTGCTGCTTCGCGCCAAGTCCAACATCGGCCCCGACGATGGCGGGTTTGAGTACGAACTGCAACAGGGCGAACTCGACGGGCATCACGGCATCGTTACATCGGCTGTCCGCTGGGGCAGTCCGGTCGAAGGCGCTGCGCGTGAACTGTTGGCAACGGCAGACGCAACCGGCGACGACGGCGAAGGCGGAGAGCCGGTATCGAGCGTGGTTCAGTGGCTCGACGACCTCTTGACCGACGAGGGTGGGAAGCTGGATCGCCGGGACGTAATGAAGGCTGCGATGGCGATGGGCTTCAAGGAAAGAACCGTTCACCGCGCCCGCGAAAAGCTGGGTGTCATTGTTAACCGATCCGGCTTCGGCAAGGACAAGCGCAGCGTTTGGTGCAAACCCGAAAACTCCATAAATGCCAAACATGCCATAGATGCCAACAAAAAAGAGCTGGCAGATATGGCAGATATGCAGGCGAGTGGCACGTATGACGCTGCCAACGACTACCAAATCGCAAAGGACGGGGGTGCCTGATGCCGACCCCGATCAAATCCACCTGCTCAATGAAAGGCAAAAAATGAACCTGACCATCATTCCGGCGCTGCCCGGCTATTTCGCACTTGAGGTCATAACTGAAGGTGGCCGTCCGGCCGGGATTGATCCCGTGCCGGTAGTGGCGTGGGCGGTCGAGTCCGAGGTTAACGGCGACCGTGCGACAGCTTGCGCCTCGCCTCTCACGTACTCGACGAGGTACAGCAGCAACGACGACGCGGCTGTTCTCGGCCCTGACGGTCGGGTCGTCGTGCCCGACATCATGACGCTGGGCAGCGTGGCCGAGTACCTCGCCATGATCCAAGGCGACTTCGACGCGATGGTGTCCAAGTGATCCACGCGCACGAACTGACCCGCCTAGTCCGCCAATGCGGCGACCGCTACGGCTTCACTGAGATTGACCATGAGGCTGCATTGCAGGCCGCG
Source organism: Thiobacillus sp. (assembly GCA_049588075.1). Lineage (GTDB taxonomy): Bacteria > Pseudomonadota > Gammaproteobacteria > Burkholderiales > Thiobacillaceae > Thiobacillus. The sequence goes on along the minus strand of JBAVFD010000146.1, from coordinate 2,667 downwards.
CTCAATGACCCCGAATCCGCCTTGATCTGCTTTCGCTCGATTGCAGCCGAGGCATCACCGGCCAACCGGCCAACAGCCCTGAAGGAGAAGTAAGACATGACTGAACTGAAGATTGCCATCCAGCACGAAGCCGAGGCCCGCGATGCGCTGGCGGACATCGGCTCGCGTATCGGCGATGCCGCCAACACCCGCGACGAAATCCAACAGCAGCTCGCCAGCTTGGAGGGCGCGGTTCTGAATGCCGAGGCCGCCCACGCGGACGCCATCGCTGGCCTGTCCCTAGGCGAGGAAATCGACGCAGCGGCGACCGAGACAGCCTTGCGCGAGGCCCGTAAAGCCTTGGATGCTGGCGCCCCGGAATTAAGACATCAAGTGAGAGTTGCGGACGCGCTGATCGAACGACTGAGCACTCGCGGCACGGCTGCACAAACGGCGTACCAAGCCGCCGCCGCTGCGGTGAAAACCGCCCGGATCGAACACCTACAGGCCAAGACGGCTGATCTGATCGTCACCACCGACCGCATCGTGAACGAGCTGGCCGAGGCGAACATCCAGCTCGCCGCCCTTGGTGGCCTGCTGTCCGAAGCCGGTTCTCCGTGGCAAGGCTCCGGCACCGCCATAGACCGCGCATTGCAGCCGAACCAACTCGCTGTGATCCAAGCGCGCCAGCGGTTTCTGCTCGAACTGGACGCAGCCGCTTAATCAACCACCACCACGAAAGGAACCACGAAATGACCACAGCCACCATCTACCGCAATGGCAAAGCCATCGCCAGCGCAACCCTGAGCGCCACTGACGCCGCAACCTACGCCATCTTGGCCGATGCCGTGCGCCGCGCACAGGCCGCGCTCAAAGCCAACCCTACGACGCCCGGCACCACGTACAAGGCCGGGGATGGCTTCCCGCCTGTCGGTGCCGACGAATTCCACGGCGCTTCGATCTATAACGCCCTGCTGCGGATTGACGATCTGGTCGGCGGCCACGATCCGCGAGAGGTCTATCCCTACCTGAATGACGTTGTTGCCGGCGAAACCTTGGTGAACCCGGACGGCAGCAGCACCAGCCGCCTCAAGTCGAAGAACACGCCGATTGTCGCGCCGACGCACGCCGCCCTTCGCGCCATCCAGTCATCGGGTGACTACACCGCGCTGGCCGTAACGCTCGGGATGATCCCGTCTGACAAACTCAAGTTTGACGGCGCGGTTCTCACTGATCCGGCTGCGCCCGGCGATGGCGCATTGCAGGTGCGCGCATCGGTACGCTGGCTGTAAGAGGCTACAGGCGATTATTTCGGGGAGGGCGAGGGGAAGCTATGTCCGGGTCAAAAAGAAACGCTCAGGGCCGCACTGTTGAAGGCGAACTGCTGCCCCGTACCCCACCGAAAATCCGCCTGTCTGATCTTGAGTCGGTGCGCCGGGAAATGGCTTCCGTCTACCGTGACATGCGAGGCGGCAAGATTGATACGCAGGACGGCTCGCGGCTGGTCTATTCGCTCGGTCAAATCGGCAAGCTGATCGAGGTCGCCAGCCTTGAGCGTCGCATTGATGAACTTGAACGGCTCGCGGCTGGTGAACAGTCCGGACTGTTGGAATATGAGGAGGATGAGGATGAGTAACGATGATCGTGTCGCCACGCTCGAACGGCTGCTGGACAAACAGCTTCGGCTGCGCAACGCCCGCAAACAGTTTTGCGGCGTGATCCCGCTGGTCGTGCGTGACGGCTATATCACGAGCTGCATGTACGTGCCCTGTGACCGGGTGCCGCAGTATCAGGAGATGGCGAGCATGGGCCGCACCCGTGCCACCTGCCCGGACTACGCCGATGGCACCTGCGAGTTTTCGATGGTGTGCCGTGCTGGCCCAGCAGTTGATCCAACAGCCGCAACAGTCCAACCCTGACCGAACACACCTCGCGCTGGCTTACTCTCCTTCGACAGCGCGAGGTGCTGCAAAACCGGATCGCCGTGATCGATCCTGTTTATTCCCTGCTCGACGGCAAACCGGGCAGGGATTTTTTTGTCCACGATCTGCACCATGACCTCGATCTGCTGGTGCCTTGTATAGGCACCCTACGGCCGCGCCGCTATTGGGATTCCGGGCCTGTTGTCGTAAATTTGTCGAAGGCCCGACTGAATAGGTAGGCGTGATGAATGAGCCAGTCGCGGAACACCCGGCTGACTTTTGGCTGACTTCTGGTTGATTTTTGCTGACACTATCAAGGCAAGTGCTTGATTTTATTGGCGTCCCCACGGGGATTCGAACCCCGGTTACCGCCGTGAAAGGGCGATGTCCTAGGCCTCTAGACGATGGGGACCCGGACGACGGTGTGACCCGTCAACTTTAAACTGCTACGACTCGCGCCGTTACTGCTTGCTGGAAAGCTGGGTCAAGGTGACGCCGAGCAACAAACCGACGAAACCCAATGGTACCAGTGAGATCCAGACTTGGGCATTCTCACCGCCATTCAGCATTTTCCAAAACCCGACTGCCAGTCCGACGATACTCAGAATCAACCCCAGCAGCGTGGTGATGACGCCCAGTTTGTGCATCGAACTTCCTGTTAGTTGGTGGAGGTAAGCGGGATCGAACCGCTGACCTCTTGCATGCCATGCAAGCGCTCTCCCAGCTGAGCTATACCCCCAACGAAGCCGCGCATTCTATACATGCC
>JBAVFD010000145.1:0-14968 GCA_049588075.1 Thiobacillus sp. | reverse complement strand
CGGGTACGCGGATCGAGCGCCACCGCGCGTGCGGGCTCGATCACCGCCAGCACCTGCCCGGCGGCGACGGCATCGCCCGCCTTAAGATCGATGCGGCGGACGTAGCCGGCCACCGGCGCCGATACCGTGTAGCGCTCGCGCACCCGGGTCTTGCCCTCTTCCTCCACCGTCACTGCGAGCGGCGCGCGTTTCACCTCGGCGACGTCGACCGGCACGGCGCGCGGCATGAAGCCGTAGCCGAGTCCCGCCGCCACCCCCACCCCGATCGCCAGCATTCCGATTTTTGCGCGCAGTCGCATAGTGGTTGTTTGCCCTTATTCGCGTGTTTTCAATACCGCCACCAGATCGAGCCGGCCGAGGCGGTGCCACAGCAGCAGGCCGGACAAGAGCGCGGAGACGATGACGACGCTGGCGCCCATGGCGTAGTTTTCCGGGGTGAGGATCAGCGGCAGCCGGTACAGCTCGCTCTCGAACGCCACCACCAGGATGCCGACCAGCGCGATGCCGACCACGAAGCCGACCGGAATCGCCGCCAGCGTCAGCAGCGCCAGTTCTCCCAGCAGGATATAGGCGATCTCGCCGCGGGTGAAGCCCAGCACGCGCAGACTGGCGAGTTCGCGGCCGCGCTCGGAGAGGCTGATGCGCGCGCTGTTGTAGACCACGCCGAAGCCGATGGCGCCGGCGAGCACCGTCGCCACCAGGTTGTAGAACAGGATGAACTCGCCGATGGTGGCGTAGAAGCTCTGGATCGCCGAGGCGTTGGCGACCATGCCGAGTACGCGCGGACGATCGTGCAGGCGGGCATAAAGTTCCGCCTCCATTCCCGGCTCCACGGCCAGATAGGCGCCGGTCACCGTATTGCCTTCGCGCATCAGGGTGTTCACCGATTCCTTCTGCATGTAGGCCGACACCCCCAGGTACTGCTGGGTGATGCCGAGCACCGGCACCTGCCGCACCGGGCGGCTGCCTTCCAGCACTTCCACCGTCAGCATGTCACCGGGTTTCACGTGCAGGATCTCGTTGGCCAGATGGTCGGTGAGCACCACGCCGCCAGGCGGCACCGCGACCGGCTTCAGCCGGCTGTCGAGCGAGCGGTGCAGCTGGCCTTCCGGCTGGATGCCGAACAGCGCGGCGCGATGATGATATTGACCGAAGCGCAGGATCGCCGGCACGTCGCGAAAGCCTTCGACGAAATCGACCCCCGGCAGCGCAGCGAGCTCATGCAGCGCGCGGCCCGAGGTGGGCTCGATGAAGGCGAGCCCCAGATCCTCGCGCGACGCCTGGCGGAACTGCACGTCGACCATGAAGTCGATCGCGCCCTTCTGGTAGTTGCCCACCATCATCAGGCCGCAGGCGCAGGCGATGCCGAGCACGGTCAGCAGCGACTTCAGCGGGCGCCGTTCGATGTGGCGCAGGATCATGCGCGTCGGCGCGGCGAACCAGCGCTGCAGGCCGGTGCGCTCGACCAGGGTGGTGCGGTAGGTCACCGGCATCTCCGGGCGCATGCCCTCGGCCGGCGCCAGCCGCATCGCGCGCACCACCGACAGCAGGGTGCCGCTGACTGCCGCGACCGCTGCCACCCCCAGCGCGATCAGCGCCACCCCGGGGCGCAGCTGGTAGTCAAGATAAGGAAATCGGAAGGTCGTTTCGGTGTAGACGTGCGACAGCCCCTGGCCGAACCAGGTGCCGAGCGCCAACCCGGCCGCCACGCCGAGCAGCGCCATCAGCAGCACCAGCTTGACGTAGTGCGTGCCGATCGCGAGATAGCGGTAGCCGAAGGCCTTGAGGATGGCGATCTGCTCGCGCTGCAGCGCGATCAGCCGGCTCAGCACCACGTTGAGCAGGAAGGCGGCGACGCCGAGGAAGATGGCCGGGAAAACCGTGGCCATGGTCTGCAGCTGTTTCAGCTCTTCCCGCAGAAAGCGGTTGGAGAACTGATCCTTGCGGCCGTAGGCGCCGGTGCCGCCGTAGGTTGCCAGAATGGCGTCGACGCGGTCGATCACGTCCTGCTCGCGGGCGTCACGCGCCAGCGTCAGGCTCACCTGGTTGAAGGCACCGTCCATGTCATAGGCGGCGGCGAGCGCGCTGCGCCCCATCCACAGCACGCCGTAGCGCTTGAAGTCCGGGAACATGGCGCCGGGCGCGATCTGGTAGACATATTCCGGCGACACCGCGACGCCGACCACGGTCAGCTGCTTGCGCTTGCCGTTGATGATGGCGGCGAGGCGGTCGCCCGGCTGGAAGCCGTGGGCGTCGGCGAAGGTGTCGGACAGCACCACCTCGTCGCTGCTCCATGGCTGCACCGTGCGCCCGCGCTTGAAATGCAGCCGGTTGAGCTGCGCCTCGCCGACGTCCGGCAGCGACAGCAGCTGGCCGGTGATGGGGTCGGAAAACCCTGCCACTTCCAGCTTCACCCCGGCCTTTACCCGTGTCTCCAGCCGCTCCACCCCGGGAATCGCCCGCAGCCGTTCGGCCACCGGTTCGGGCGCGCGCTTGAGGCTTTCGAACACGTCGGCGAAGCGGTATTCGCTGTAGAAGCGGTCGCGCGTGGTGACCAGCGAATCGTAGGTGGACAGCGACATTACCAGGGTGGCGACGCCGCCCATGATCACTGCGGCGATCGCCAGCACCTGGCCGCGCATGTGCCAGAGGTCGCGGAACAGCTTGCGGTCGAGCGCTTTCATCGCGGGTGGCGCCGTTCCCAGTGCCGGTAGAACACCTGCTTGGCCCAGAACATGATTGCAAGGTAGGCGGCAACAATGCCGGCCAGCACCGCATAGAACGCCAGCGGCGGGGGCACGAAACCCAGGTGGCCGGCGAACGGCAGCCACGGCAGCAGCGCCGCCACCGCCACCACCGCGAGCGACAGCAGCACCAGCCAGACATTGGGCCGGCTGGCGAGCGGACTGTGGCGGGTGCGGATGATGAAAATGACCAGCACCTGGGTGGCGATGGACTCGATGAACCAGCCGGTGTGGAACAGCGCTTCGTCGGCGTGGAACACCTTCAGCATCACGTAGAAGGTCAGGAAGTCGAACACCGAACTCACCGGCCCCAGGGCCAGCATGAAATTGCGGATGAAGGCCATGTCCCACACCCGCGGGCGGGCCAGCGTGTCCTCGTCCACGCGGTCGAGCGGGATGGCGATTTCAGACAGGTCGTAGAGGAAATTGTTGAGCAGGATCTGGATCGGCAGCATCGGCAGGAAAGGCAGGAACAGCGTGCCGCCGGCCATGCTGAACATGTTGCCGAAGTTGGAACTGGTTCCCATCATGATGTATTTGGTGACGTTGCCGAAGGTGCGCCGGCCTTCACGCACGCCCTCCTGCAGCACGTTCAGATCGTGCTCCAGCAGCACCAGGTCCGCTGCTTCCTTGGCGACGTCGACCGCGCTGTCGACCGAGATGCCGACGTTGGCGGCGTGCAGGGCCGGCGCGTCGTTGATGCCGTCGCCGAGGAAGCCCACCACGTGGCCGCGTGCCCGCAAGGCTTCGATGATCCGCGTTTTTTGCGCGGGCGTGACGCGGCAGAACAGGTTGGCCTGCTCCACCTGCGCGTGCAGGGCGGGGTCGTCCATGCCCTGGATGTCGGCGCCGTTGAGCGCGCCGGTGATCGGCACGTTCAGCTTGTCGCAGATGTAGCGCGCGACCAGTTCGTTGTCGCCGCTCACGATCTTCACCGCCACGCCGCCTGCCGCCAGCGCGGCGAGCGCCGGCGCCGCGCTGGCTTTCGGCGGATCGAGAAAGGCGGCGAAGCCGTTGAACACGAGTTCGCTCTCGTCGGTGACCACGGCGTGGTCCTGCTGCGGCATCGCCTGGCGCCAGGCGATGCCGAGCACGCGAAAGCCGTCGCGGCTCAATGCCTCGAACAGGGCCAGGATGCGTTCGCGCGCCGCGTCGTCCAGGAGGTGCAGCGCATCCCCGTCTTCATAACGGGTGCACAGCCGCAGCACGTCTTCGGGCGAGCCTTTGACGAACAGGCGGCGCTCGCCGGCACGCTGCAGCAGCACCGAGACCCGCCGCCGCTCGAAGTCGAACGGCACCTCGTCGATCTTGCGCCAGGCGCTGACGTCGATATGGGTGTGCGCCAGGATCGCCTCGTCCAGCGGACTGCGGATGCCGGTTTCGAACTGGCTGTTGAGGTAGGCGAATTCCAGCACGCGGTCGCTGTCGCGGCCCAGGGCATCGACGTGGCGCTCCAGCCGGATATGGCCCTCGGTGAGGGTACCGGTCTTGTCGGTGCACAGCACGTCGATGCCGCCCAGCTCCTGCACCGCGGAGAGCCGTTTGACGATGACCTTGCGGCGCGCCAGCCGCATGGCGCCCTGCGACAGCGTGACCGACAGCACCATCGGCAGCAGTTCCGGGGTCAGGCCCACCGCCAGCGCCACGGCAAACAGGAAAGACTCGAACAGCGGGCGGTGGAACGCCGCGTTGATCAGCAGCACCGTCAGCACCAGGATCACGGTGAGGCGCAGGATGAGGGCGCCGAAGGCCTGGGTACCGCGCTCGAAAGCGGTGGCCTGCGGACGCTGCACCAGGGTGTCGGCAATCTGCCCCAGCGCGGTCGCGGAGCCGGTGCGGACGATCAGCATGCGTCCCGACCCGCTGATGACCGAGGTGCCGAGGAACAGCGCATTGGTCGCGGCCGTCATGTCGGCGTCAGGGAGCGTGTCCTGCGCGTGCTTTTCCACCGGGTAGGATTCGCCGGTCAGCAGGGCCTGATTGACGAACAGGTCGCGTGCGTCCAGCACGCGCCCATCCGCCGGCACCAGGTCGCCTGCCGCCAGCGCCACCACGTCGCCGGGAACCAGTTCGGCGACCGGAATCTCGCGCGCCTGGCCGCCGCGTATCACCGCGGCACGCAAGGCCACCGTATGCCGCAGTTTTTCGACGGCGCGACTGGCGCGATACTCCTGGAAGAAATCCAGGGTCACGCTCATCAGCACGATGCCGGTGATGACGACGAAGCTCTTCATGTCGCCGAGCATCCCGGCAATTGCGCTGGCCGCCAGCAGCACCAGAACCAGCGGATTCTTGAAGTGGGCCACGAACTGCAGAACCCATGCCCGCTCGGCACGCGGGCGCAGCAGATTCGGCCCGAAGGTGCGGCGGCGGGCGTCGGCTTCCGCCTCGCTCAGGCCTTCAGGCGAACTGCCCAGTTGCGCCTGCAGCGCCGCAAGGGGCGGCTGCCAGAAATCCGGGGGAAGCGGTTCGGCTGGCGGCATGGTTCACCAGGCCAGTTCGTGCGCCGGCTTCTTGGCGGCGTTGGCATGGATCTCTGCGATGCGGCCGTCCGACAGCCGGATCACCCGGTCGGCCATGTCGGCGATGCCGGCGTTGTGGGTGATCAGCACGGTCAGCGTGCCGAGCTCGCGATTCACCTTTTCCAGCACTTCCAGCACCACCACGCCGGTGGCCGAATCCAGCGCGCCGGTCGGCTCGTCGCACAGCAGCACTGCCGGGTTCTTGGCGACGGCGCGGGCGATCGCCACCCGCTGCTGCTCGCCGCCGGAGAGCTGGGCCGGAAAGTGGTCGAGCCGGTTGCCCAGCCCCACCAGCGCCAGCGCATCCTCCGGACGCATCGGCGCCGTGGAGATTTCAGTCACCGCCGCCACGTTCTCACGCGCGGTGAGGCTGGGAATCAGGTTGTAGAACTGGAACACGAAGCCGACGTGCTCGCGGCGAAAGCGGGTGAGTTCGGTTTCGGAGGCGCCGGTCAGGATGTGGTCGAGATAACGCACCTCGCCGCCGCTCGGCGCGTCGAGCCCGCCCAGGATGTTCAGCAAGGTGGACTTGCCGCTGCCCGAGGGGCCGAGCAGCACCACCAGTTCACCGCGATAGAGGGTGAGGTCGATGCCGCGCAGGGCGTGCACCTCGACCTCGCCCATGCGGTAGATCTTGGTGAGGCCGCGGGCGACGAAGATGGCGTTGGCTTGGGCTTGATCCGGTGGCATGCGGTTGATCATGCCATGCGCGGTTGCGGGCGGCCAGCGCGGGCTGGCAGGAATCCGTCATTCCGGCGTTGCCGGAAATCCAGCCTGCTTAACCGGATCCCGGCATGCGCCGGGGTGACGAGACCAGATGCTCCGCAAACCACCCCGCCGCCCGGCTCGCCACCGCTTCCAGCGTGCCGGGTTCCTCGAACAGATGGGTGGCGCCGGGAACGATCACCATCTCTTTTTCGCAGTGCAGTTGATCATAGGCCAGCTGGTTGAGGTCGATCACCCCGTCGTCGTAGCCGCCGACCAGCAACAGCGTCGGCGCGGCCACTTTCACCAAGGCCTGCTCGCTGGCAAGGTCGGGACGCCCGCCGCGCGAAACCACCGCACGAGTCTGGTCACCCAGCGCCGCCGCAGCTTCCAGCGCGGCCGCCGCGCCGGTGCTGGCGCCAAAAAACCCGAGTGGCAAATCCCGGGTGGATTCCTGCACGCTGGCCCAGCGCGCCGCATCCAGCAGGCGCTGCGTCAACAGCCCGATGTCGAAGCGGCGGGAATAATCGCGGTCTTCTTCCGGCGTCAGCAGATCCATCAGCAGGGTGCCGACACCGGCCTGGCGCAGCACGCCGGCGACATAGTTGTTGCGCGGCGAGTGGCGCGACGAGCCGCTGCCGTGGGCGAACAGCACCAGCCCGATGGCGCGCTCGGGAATCTCCAGCATGCCCTCGATGGTGACGGGGCCGGCGGGGATATGGGCCAGGGTCGACGTGCTCATGGCCGATCCTCCCGATGCATGGCAATCGGGATGCGGCGGTTGCCGAAGGGATGGCTGAACGCGCCGAAGCGGCCGGCGATGGGCGTGCCGCAGTGCGGACAATGGCCGTCCGGCGTCAGGCTGTATTGGTCGATGCGATACCAGTCGCGCACGATCAGCGGTTCATGGCAGCCCGGGCAGAAGGTGGTGCCGCCCGTGGTGTCGTGCACGTTGCCGGTGTAGACATAATGCAGCCCGGCTTTCAGCGCGATGTCGCGCGCGCGGGTGAGCGTGGACGCCGGGGTGGGCGGCACGTCCAGCATCTTCCAGTCGGGATGGAAGGCGGAGAAATGCAGCGGCACGTCGGGGCCGAGCTCGCGCATGATCCACTGGCTCATCGCCTCGACTTCGGCGTCGGAATCGTTGTGGCCGGGAATCAGCAGCGTGGTGATCTCCAACCAGACATCGGTTTCACGCTTCAAATAGATCAGGGTATCGAGCACCGGCTGCAAATGGGCGCCGGTCAGCTTGAAGTAGAAGTCCTCGGTGAAGGCTTTCAGGTCGACGTTGGCCGCGTCCATCTTGGCGTAGAACGCGCGGCGCGCCTCGTCATGCATGTAGCCGGCGGTGACCGCGACGGTCTTGAGGCCGCGCGCATGGCAGGCGTCGGCCACGTCCATCGCGTATTCGGCGAAGATCACCGGGTCGTTGTAGGTGAAGGCCACGCTCTTGCAGCCGCTGCGCTCCGCCGCCCTGGCGATCTCGTCCGGCAACGCCTGGTCGACCATGGTGTCGGTTTCGCGCGACTTGGAAATGTCCCAGTTCTGGCAGAACTTGCAGGCGAGGTTGCAGCCGGCGGTGCCGAAGGAAAACACCGACGAGCCGGGGTAGAAATGATTCAGCGGTTTTTTCTCGATCGGGTCGACGCAGAAACCGGACGAACGGCCGTAGGTGGTGAGCACCATCTGCCCGCCTTCCATCTTGCGCACGAAGCACAGGCCGCGCTGGCCCTCGTGCAGCTTGCAGTCGCGCGGACACAGGTCGCACTGGATGCGGCCGTCGGGCAGCGCATGCCACCAGCGCGCCGGGTAATGCGATTCGGCGATGCTCATGCGACTGCCTCCTTCCACTTGCTGACCGTATAGCGCGACAGACGCACGCTCTCAGACCAGAAATCCATCGACAGGCCGGCCTTGCGTTTCAGGTGGGCGAGAAACTCGGCCGGCTCGGGGAGCTGCTCCCACACCTGCGGCAGGAAGGTGCTGCGGTAGTGCCCATACTCGAACACCACGCCGTCGATGCCAGGCCGCAAGGTGGCCAGCGCATGTTCTTCGCTCGCCACCGCCAGCGCTTCGGCCGGCGACAGCAGCGACACCTCGACCCGGATGTCGTCGAATTCCGCGCGGGTAAGCGGCATGAAGCGCGGGTCGCGAAACGCCGCCGCCACCGCGTTTTCCCGCACGTCCACCCCCAGCGGACGGTGCGCCTCCAGGGTGCCGATACAGCCGCGCAATTCGCCCTGCCGGGTCAGGGTGACGAAGCTCGCACCCGGTTCCTGCAGCCAGCCGGCCTGTGCCGGCGGCGTCACCGCCTGTCCCAGCTTCGAGGCAATTTCGGAGCGCGCCAGCTTCAGCAGGGTTTCGCCCTTGCCCGCGTCCGGCTGGTCGGGGTCGGCCTCATTCGTGAAAGCGAAGGCGGCGTAGCCGACCACCCGCTCGGGGTCGCCTGCGGTGTCGCTGGAATTGCGTACGTCCAGCACCACCGGGTGCAGGCCATGCTTGCGCGCTGCCAGCAGCAGGCCGTTGACCGGCGTGGCGCCGCAGGCCTGCTCGTGGTTGAGATGCGAATTCAGCGCCAGGATGGCGTCCACCGTGCCGCCGTCCACCTTGCGTGCGAGCGCGTCGGGCAGAAAATGCGACAGGTCGGAACTGATCACGATCAGCGTCTCGTCGCCGCCCCACACGGTTTCCAGCACCTCGGCCACCTCGGCGGCAGTCGCCTCGCCCACCGCCAGCGGGAGCAGCTGGAAATCGCCCAGCACCTGCTGCAGAAAAGGCAGCTGCACTTCCAGCGAATGCTCCATCTGGTGCGCCGCCGCGCTGCGGATGACCTGCGGCAATCCGGACAGACGCTGCATGCCTTCGCGATCCAGCGGGATTTCGCCGAGTGGCGTGGCAAATCGCTCCGCTTCGGGCAATGCCAGCCCGCGCACATAGACGCGGTGGGTGGGGCCGAGCAGCACCACCCGGCGGATGCGGCCGCGCAGCTCGCCCAGCCGGGCATAGGCGCTGGCGGCGACGGCGCCGGAATACACATAACCGGCGTGCGGCACGATCAGCGCCTTGGGCGGGCGCAAGGACGCACTTGCTTTGGCGTTCGCCAGCAGGTCGGCGACGGTGCGCTTGAGCACGATCGGGTTGTCCGGGTAGAACATGCCCGCAACGGCGGCGGGGCGGGTGATAGGCATACGGCACTCCCACATTCAATATAAGTACTAGATGTGGGGGAGCAAGCCCGATTTCAAGCTGGCAGGGCGGAAAATCCGGTCATTCAGTGCAGCTTGATGCGTGCCCGGATCGGCGTGCTGATGAAATGCGCGTAGGTGGTCATCGCGGTTTTGAACCAGCCGTGCAGGGCGATCTGGTGCATCTTGTGCAGCGACCAGTAGACCAGCCGTGCCAGCACGCCTTCGATCATGATGCTGCCACCGGAGAGGCTGCCCATGAGGTTGCCGACGGTGGAATGGCGGCCGAGCGCGACCAGCGAGCCGTAGTCGCGGTAGACATATTCGGGCAACGGCTTGCCGCGGAAACGGCGGCAGATCGCCCTGGCCATCAGCGACGCCTGCTGGTGCGCGGCCTGCGCGCGCGGCGGCACGTTGCGGCCATCTGGCATCGGACAGGCGGCACAGTCGCCGAGCGCGAAGATGTTGTCGTCGCGGGTGGTTTGCAGGGTGGGCTTCACCACCAGCTGATTGATGCGGTTGGTTTCCAGGCCGTCCAGGTCTTTCAGGAAATCCGGCGCCTTGATCCCCGCCGACCACACCATCATGCTGGCGGGGATGAAGCTGCCGTCGGCGGTGAGCATCCCGTCCTTGCGCACTTCGACGACGCGTTCGTTGGTGTGCATCTCGACGCCGAGTTCGGCCAGCCGTTCGGCGGCGGCGGCCGATAGCCGGGGCGGCAGGCCGGGCAGGATGCGGTCGGAGGCTTCGACGATGAGCAGTTTCAGGCTTTTGTCCGGATCGATATTTTCCAGGCCGTAGGCCGACAGCTCGCGCGTGGTGTCGTGCAGCTCGGCGGCGAGCTCGACCCCGGTGGCACCCGCGCCGACGATGCCGACGGTGAGCTGGCCGGGTTTGACTTCGCTGGTCTGGGTATGCGCGCGCAGGCAGGCGTTGATGTGGCGGCGATGGAATTCGCGCGCTTCCTCGGGCGTGTCGAGCATGACGCAGTGCTCGGCCACGCCGGGCACGCCGAAGTCGTTGGCGACCGAGCCGACGGCGATGACGAGGGTGTCGTAGCGAAAGCGGCGGCGCGGAATGATTTCCTCGCCGTTTTCGTCCAGGGTGGGCGCGACGCAGATTTCCTGGCGCGCGCGGTCGAGCCTGTCCATGCGCCCGAGGCGAAAGCGGAAATGATGCCAGTGCCCCTGCGCCAGATATTCCAGCCGCTCGGCGTAGGAGTCGAGGCTGCCGGCCGCGACCTCGAACAGCAGCGGCTTCCACAGATGCGAGGGCGAAGCGTCGATCAGGGTGATGTTCGCGCGCTTTTTTTTGCCCAGCCTGTCGCCCAGCCGGGTCGCCAGTTCAAGCCCGCCCGCGCCGCCACCGACGATGACGATTTCATGTGCCTGTGGTTGCGTTGTCACTGCTCTGCCTCTGTCTGTCACGATGGCTCGATGATACCTGCAACATAAGCAAATGCTTCTATTCTTGCTTGACACCTGACCCCGCTGAACTCGCTAGAATCCATGCACTACCCACCCAGGAACCGCCATGACCGAACCGCTGCTCATCGCCAGAAACGCCACCACCGACCTCGTCCTGCTGCCGCAGATGGCCAACCGCCACGGCCTGATCACCGGCGCCACCGGCACCGGCAAGACCGTCACCCTGCAAACCCTGGCCGAGCATTTTTCCAGCATCGGCGTGCCGTGTTTCATGTCGGACGTGAAGGGCGACCTGTCGGGGGTGTCGCAGCCCGGCGGTGGCAATGCCAAGGTGACCGAGCGGGTTGCGTCGCTCAAGCTGGAAGGCTTTCAGCACCGGGGCTATCCGGTCACCCTGTGGGATCCGTTCGGCACCGCTGGGCATCCGGTGCGCGCCACCATTTCCGACATGGGCCCGCTGCTGCTGGGGCGCATGCTCGACCTCAATGAAACCCAGAATGGCGTGCTCAATCTGGTGTTCAAGGTGGCCGACGACAACGGCCTGCTGCTGCTCGACCTGAAAGACCTGCGCGCGATGCTCGCCTATGTGGGCGAGAACGCCAGGCAGTTCACCACCGATTACGGCAACGTGTCGTCGGCCTCCATCGGCGCCATCCAGCGTGGCCTGCTGGCGCTGGAATCGCAGGGCGGCGAGCAGATTTTCGGCGAGCCCATGCTCAACATCGCCGACCTGATCCAGACCGACAAGGGACGCGGCGTCATCAACATCCTGTCGGCCGACACCCTGATGCAGGCGCCCAAAATGTACGCCACGCTGCTGCTGTGGCTGCTGTCGGAACTGTTCGAGAACCTGCCCGAAGCGGGCGACCTCGACAAGCCGAAACTGGTGTTCTTCTTCGATGAAGCGCACCTGCTGTTTACCGACGCACCGGACGCGCTGGTGGACAAGATCGAACAGGTGGTGCGGCTGATCCGCTCCAAGGGCGTGGGGGTGTTTTTCGTCACCCAGAACCCGGCCGACGTGCCGGACAAAATCCTGTCGCAGCTCGGCAACCGGGTGCAGCACGCGCTGCGTGCGTTTTCCGCGCGCGACCAGAAAGCGGTCAAGGCCGCCGCCGAAACCATGCGCGACAACGCCGCGCTGGACGAGGCCGCCGTCATCACCGAGCTCGGCGTCGGTGAAGCGCTGGTCTCCTTCCTCGACGAAAAAGGCCGCCCCGGCGTGGTCGAGCGCGCCTTCATCGTGCCGCCACAGGGTCAGCTCGGTCCCATCACCGATGCCCAGCGCCGGCAGTTGATGCAGTCCTCGCTGGTGGCGGGCGTCTACGACAAGACGGTGGACCGTGAGTCGGCCTATGAATCGCTGAAGGCGCGCGCCGAACAGGCTGCGCAAGCTGCTGCCGCTCAGGCACAGACGGAACAGCAGGCCAAGGCCGCCGCGCAGCCCGCAGCGAGCGGCGGCGGAATGGGTGGCGTGCTGGGCGATATTCTCGGGGGGAGTGGCCGACGTGAGGGCGCCGCCGAGGCACTGGCCAAGTCGGCTGCGCGCGCCATCGGCAGTCAGGTCGGGCGGTCGATCATTCGGGGGGTGCTGGGGAGTTTGTTCGGGGGGAAGCGGTAAGCGCGTAGACCTCCCCCTTTGAAAAAGGGGGAATGAGGGGGATTGAGCCGAGGACGTTGCTTGGCTACGGTTCGTTGGCCGGGGGTAGCCCGGCCAACGGTCAGTGGTTAAGCGAACACTTCCACTACTATTGACAGCGCTTCGACAGGCTCAGCGCGAACGGGCTGAGTGGAGTGCTCTTCGGTCACGTTCAGGGCGAACGGGCTGAAGTTGAACGCTTCGACAAGTTCGCGGTCGGGGCGAACGGACTGCGGGACGTGCTTCGATCAGGCAGCAAACTGCCCAAGCCATAGCGCCCCGTTTATTGCTCATCCGCCGGCACAGTCAGCCGGCGCTTCTTCACCGCGTCGGCCAGCATCCGCAGCAACGGCACGGTGTCGTCCCAGCCGATGCAGGCGTCGGTGATCGATTGGGCGTATTCGAGCGGCTGGCCGGGGATCAAGTCCTGCCGTCCGGCGACCAGGTGGCTTTCGATCATCATGCCGATGATGCGGCTGTCGCCGCCCGCCACCTGGGCGGCGACGTCGGCGCCGACGTCGATCTGGCGCAGGTACTGCTTGCTCGAATTGGCGTGCGAGAAGTCGATCATCAATTGCGGGCGCAGCCCGGCGGCGGCGAGCTCCTGGCACGCGGCGTTGACGCTGGCAGCGTCGTAATTCGGCGCTTTGCCGCCGCGCAGGATGACGTGGGTGTCTTCGTTGCCGGAGGTGCTGAATACGCCGACGTGGCCGGACTTGGTGATGGAGATGAAATGGTGGCGCGCGCTGGCGGCCTTGATCGCGTCCACGGCGATGCGCAGGCTGCCGTCGGTGCCGTTCTTGAAGCCGACCGGGCACGACAGGCCGGACGCCAGCTGGCGGTGCGATTGCGATTCGGTGGTGCGCGCGCCGATGGCGCCCCAGCTCACCAGGTCGGCGATGTATTGCGGCGAGATGAGGTCGAGGAATTCGGTGGCGCAGGGCAGGCCGATTTCGTTGATCTCCAGCAATAGTTTGCGCGCCAGCCGCAGGCCTTCGTTGATGTCGTGGCTTTCGTCCAGATGCGGGTCGTTGATGAGGCCTTTCCAGCCGACGGTGGTGCGCGGCTTCTCGAAATACACGCGCATGATGACGATGATTTCGTGCGCCAGTTCGTCGGCCAGCGGTTTCAATCTGCGCGCGTAATCCAGAGCGGCGGCGGGATCGTGGATCGAGCAGGGGCCGACGACGATGAACAGGCGGTCGTCGGCGCCACGCAGCACGTCATGGATGGCATTGCGTGCGTGCGCGACGTGCGCCAGCACGGGTTCTTGCGCGCGCAGTTCGCGCATGATCTGCATCGGGGCGAGCAATTCGCCGCTTTGCTCGATGCGGGTGTCGTCGGTTCGGGTCGTCATCTTGTGGCTCCTGGGTTCCATCTGCGGCGGCCTAAACAAAAAAACCGCCAGCGGGCTGGCGGTTTCGTTAAGGCTGGCTGTTCGTCTCAGCGCCTCCCGACCGCCTGGGGCGTGGGATAAAAGCGGCTGAAAAAAAGGATTGCGGCACGAATCATGCGTGACAGTCTACCAAAACTGCGTGAATCCCGCCAAACTGTCACCTCCAGGTTGGCCGGATTCATGCCGTATGGGCGCCGCAGCTACATCGATAAATGAACCAAGTGGTACGAGCAACAGGGAAAGAGTGTGGAAATGATGGCTAACGAGACAAACATTCAGCATAACGCGCAGGAATTGCGGCGCGACAGGCGCTTCCAGGTTTCGCAGGCGGCGATCATCACGCAGCTTGGGCACACCGAAATCGCCTGTGAAATTCGCGATTTCTGTTTTGGCGGACTGTTCCTCAAATTCACCAATCCCGAAGCGGCGATCGCCGCGCTGGCCAAGCGCGCAGACGCCGAGGTTGAAATCGTCTTCACCCCGGCGTCGATCAGTTCCAGCCAGACCTTCCGCGTTCCCGCGCAGCTCAAGCGTCTGAGCCCGCTCGGAATTGGCGTTGCATTCATCCGCCAACCGCTCGATGCATTGCGCGCGCTGCAAAAACTGCGCATGGCCGGGCATCGCCAGAAACTCGCCGCGCTGCCGACCTCGGAGGCTTACCCCCATCTGCGCGAAGCCAGCACCACGCTGCTGAACGAAACCCTGCTGCAGGTACACGACCAGGTCATGCGCATGCTGGGCGACAAGCTCAGCGCGGCAGCCGTGCAGGCTTCCGGCATTGCCGAACACAGCGGATTGTTGAGCGCGGGTCACGAATTCGACATGCGTTCGACCGCCGTGCAAGGCAGCTTTGTGCAGCAGGTGATGGATGCGTTGAAGCAGGCGCGCCCGGTGCAGACCCAGGCCACCCGCGACACGCTGGAAGGCGGATTGGCGCTGGTGGACGAACTGGATTTCGAGGACTGGCTCGCCACTTCGTCCGAGGCCCACAAACTGGAAGAGCAGTTCAGCGAACAGCTGGCCGACATCGAGCCGCGCATCGGACAATTGTTCGGCTTTTCCTGCGATCACAGCACCAATCCCTTTGGTCCCGCCGTCATCGGCCATGCCTACCGCAGTGCGCTGCAGGATGTGCCGGTGCTGGCGCGCGCGCGGCAGGTGGCGTATGCCACGCTGCGCGACGTGTTGTCCGAACAGCTCGCGCCGCTGTATGCCGAATTGCTGGCGCTGTTGCCGGTTTCGCAGGCGGAAGCGCAACACCCGCAGCCCAGCGCAACGCCGCAGCCGCCACCCGCCGCTCCGCCTGAATCCGGCCCGGCTACTCCTGCGCAGGCTGATGCGGGCGCACCC
>JBAVFD010000144.1:0-3859 GCA_049588075.1 Thiobacillus sp. | reverse complement strand
GTGAATACGCGGCCTTGGTCGCAGCCGGTGCGCTGGGTTTTGCCGATGCGATCAAGCTGGTGCGTTTCCGCGCCGAAGCCATGCAGGCGGCGGTGCCCGAAGGCGTCGGCGCGATGGCTGCGATTCTGGGGCTGGATGACGATGCAGTGCGCGCAGTCTGCAATGAGGCGGCAGCGGGCGAAGTGGTCGAGGCGGTGAACCTCAATTCCCCCGGCCAGGTCGTCATCGCCGGCAACAAGGCGGCAGTCGAGCGCGCGATGGCGCTGGCAAAAGAGCGCGGCGCCAAGCGTGCGCTGCCGTTGCCTGTCAGCGTGCCGTCGCATTCGTCGCTGATGCTGCCTGCCGCCGAAAAACTGCTGGCGCATTTGCAAAACGTGACGATCGCGACGCCGACGATTCCGGTTCTGCACAACACCGATGTGCAAAGCCATGCCGATGCGGATGCGATTCGCGCCGCGCTGGCCAAACAACTGCACACGCCGGTGCGCTGGGTCGAGACCGTGCAGGCGCTGAAAGCCGCCGGCATCGAACGCGTGATCGAATGCGGCCCCGGCAAGGTGCTGGCAGGTCTCAACAAGCGCATCGACGACAGCCTGCCGGCTGTGGCGCTGGTGGACGAAGCCAGCCTGCAGGCCGCATTGAATAACTGACAGGAGACAGCATGCTGCAAGGACATATCGCGCTGGTGACCGGCGCCAGCCGCGGAATTGGTCAGGCGATTGCGCTGGCATTGGGTCAGGCGGGCGCCACCGTGATCGGCACTGCCACCAGCGACAAGGGCGCGCAGGCGATCAGCGATTACCTCGCCGCTGCCAGCGTCAAGGGCGGCGGCATGAAGCTCAACGTCACCGACGCGGCTGAAGTTGATGCCGTCATCGCCGCGATCAATGCGCAGTTCGGCGACATCGGCATTCTGGTCAACAACGCCGGCATCACGCGTGACAATTTGCTGATGCGGATGAAGGACGAGGAATGGGACGACATCCTGGCGACCAATCTCACGTCCGTGTTCAGACTGTCGCGCGCGGTGCTGCGCGCGATGATGAAGGCACGCAGCGGGCGCATCATTTCCATTGCTTCGGTGGTGGGCGCGATGGGCAACGCCGGGCAGACCAATTACAGCGCAGCCAAGGCCGGCATCATGGGCTTCACCAAGTCGCTGGCGCGCGAAGTCGGCAGCCGCAACATCACGGTCAATTGCGTGGCGCCGGGATTCATCGACACCGACATGACGCGTGCGCTGCCGGATGCGCAGCGCCAGGCTTTGCTCAGCCATATTCCCCTGGGCCGGCTGGGTTCGGTGGAAGACATTGCGCAGGCGGTGTTGTTTCTGGCGTCGCCTGCCGCGGCTTATATTTCCGGGACAACCTTGCATGTCAACGGCGGCATGTACATGGTGTAAGCGGCCACCCAAGTTTGGGGCGGAAAGTTTGGTAAAATCGCCCGGTTTTAATTTTTCCGGCTTCAGTTTTGTTGAAGCCTTATTTCAAGAGAGGATCAGTAATGGAAAACGTGCAGCGTGTATTTAAAGTGGTCGCCGAACAATTGGGCGTCAACGAGGCAGACATCAAGAACGAGTCTTCCTTTGTCGGTGACCTGGGCGCTGATTCGCTCGATACGGTTGAACTGGTGATGGCGCTGGAAGAGGAATTCGGCTGCGAAATCCCCGACGAAGACGCAGAAAAAATCACCACCGTCCAGCAGGCGATCGACTACGTCAACAGCCATTCGAGCTGATTGATCGTTTATTAAGCCAGCATCAGATTTGAAGGACCGACTTTTGACCAAACGTCGCGTTGTCGTCACCGGCCTGGGGATCGTCTCCCCGGTCGGCAATACCATTCCGGAGGCCTGGGATAACCTGGTCGCCGGTCGTTCCGGAATCGCCCGGATTACCCGTTTTGATCCCACGGCGTTTGCTTCGCAGATCGCCGGCGAGGTCAAGAATTTCGACGTTGATCAATATATCAACCCGAAAGAAGCCCGCCGCATGGATACCTTCATCCAGTTCGGCATGGCTGCGGGAATACAGGCGATACGCGATTCGGGTCTGGAAGTAACCGAAGCCAATGCCGAGCGCATCGGCATCAATATCGGTTCCGGTATCGGCGGCTTGCCGCTGATCGAGGCGACGCATGATTTATTGCTGGAATCAGGCCCAAGGAAGATTTCCCCCTTCTTCATTCCGGGTTCCATCATCAACATGATTTCCGGCAACCTCTCCATCCAGTTCGGCATCAAGGGACCCAACCTCGCGGTGGTGACCGCCTGCACGACGGGTCTGCATGCGATTGGCCTGTCTGCCCGCATGATCGCGTATGGCGATGTGGACGTGATGGTTGCAGGCGGTTCCGAGCAGGCAACCTCGCAGCTGGGCGTAGGCGGGTTCTCGGCGGCACGCGCGTTGTCCACCCGTAACGACGACCCGGCGACCGCCAGCCGTCCGTGGGACAAGGACCGCGATGGGTTTGTGCTGGGCGAAGGCGCCGGGGTGATGGTGCTCGAAGAGTACGAGCACGCGAAGGCGCGCGGCGCCAAGATCTACGCTGAAGTGGTGGGGTTCGGGATGAGTGGCGACGCCTATCACATGACCGCGCCGAGTACCGACGGCCCCAGGCGTTCGATGGTGAATGCGATGCGGGATGCCGGCCTGAATCCTGACCAGATTCAATATGTGAACGCGCACGGCACCTCGACCCCGCTCGGCGACAAGAACGAAACCGACGCGATCAAGCTCGCCCTGGGCGATGCGGCGTACAAGACGGTGGTCAACTCGACCAAGTCGATGACCGGCCATTTGCTGGGTGGCGCGGGCGGCGTCGAGTCGGTGTTCACCGTCCTGGCCGTGCATCATCAGGTGTCTCCGCCGACCATCAACATCTTCTCGCAAGATCCGGAGTGCGATCTCGATTACTGCGCCAACACCGCGCGTGACATGAAGATCGACGCGGCACTTAAAAACAACTTCGGGTTTGGCGGCACCAACGGTTCGCTGGTTTTCAAGCGCGTTTGACCGTCGCGGTGGATCGCCCCATCGCTGCGGATCAAGTTGGCACGCCGATCATTCAGGACTGGCCGCGCCCGCCTGATCGGCCGCAGCCCGATCTGGTTGCCTTGCAGGCGTCCAATCCGCAGCGTTACCCCGGCCTGTTTCACAGCAGCGGCGACAGCGGTTGGGACGTGTTGTTCGCTTTTCCCCAGGATGTCACGCGCATCGGCGCTGCCGACGGCCTGCGCGGGCTGGAGGCGCATCCGGCGATGCAACTGCAGCCCTCTTCGCGACCTGACCAGGGCCTGCCGTTTACCGGCGGCTGGTTGTGTGCGCTGGCGTACGAACTGGGCGGCGTGTTCGAGCCCAGCGCCGGTCTGGCTGACGATGGCGATTTTCCCCTGGCCTGGCTGGCGCGCATTCCGGCTGCGATCCTGCTCGAGCGGGCCAGCGGGCAGTGTGTGCTGGTGGCGGAATCCGGCCAGCGCGCGCTGATCGACGCCATGGCGCACGATCTTGCGCAGGACTCGCACACCATTCCGGCTTTGCCGCCGCTCGCCACCCTGCAAGAAGACGACCCCGCTGCTTTTCTGGCGGGGGTCGCGCGGATTCAGGATTACATCCGCGCAGGCGATGTGTTCCAGGTAAATTTGTCGCGTGGCTGGCAAGCCGGGTTTGCCGCGCCGCTGGTGCCCGCCGCCCTGTTTGCCCGGTTGATGCAACGCAATCCCGCGCCGTTTTCCGCGTTGCTGCAAACGGACGACTGGGCCATCGTGAGTTCGTCGCCGGAACGGCTGGTGCGGCTGGGTCGCGACGGCTGGCTGGAAACCCGCCCGATTGCGGGCACCCATCCCAGAAGTGAAGACGCGG
>JBAVFD010000143.1:0-12650 GCA_049588075.1 Thiobacillus sp. | reverse complement strand
CCTGCGTGCAGGGCGAATCCGTCTGCGGCGTGCGCTACCGCGCCTGGCAACCGCCGTCTGCCTTGCATCCCACCATCGGCATCCACTCGCCGCTGGTGTTCGACCTGGTCGATACCTGGAACGACCGCGCCGTCGGCGGCTGCACCTATCGCGTGGTTCACCCCGGCGGCCGCAGTTATGAAACCTTCCCGGTCAACGCGATGGAAGCCGAGTCGCGCCGCCACTCGCGCTTCCAGGACTGGGGGCACAGCATCGGCAGCTTCAGCCATCCGCCTGCCGCCAGTCCGATGCCGGCCACCCAGTCGTCGGCCGAGGCGGTGCGTACCTTCATCCCCGCTGGCAGCGCGCCCGGCCCGATGGTGCCGCCGCCGGTGGCCGACGTCGGCGAGTTCCCGCACACGCTTGACCTGCGTCGGCGTTGACGGATACCCCTTCCCCCTCACTGTTCACTCCTCACTCAAACATGGCACACATCCATTTCATCGGCGGCGAAAAGGGCGGGGTTGGCAAATCGCTGGTCGCGCGCCTGCTCGCGCAATACCTGATCGATCACGAACAGCCCTTTCTCGGCTTCGACACCGACCGTTCGCACGGCGCGCTGATGCGCTTTTACGCCGGCTACGCCTCGCCCGTCGTGGTCGATCAATACGAAAGCCTCGACGCTATCATCGAGGCCGCCGTTGCCGAGCCCGAGCGCTGCATCCTGGTCGATCTCGCCGCGCAAACCCAGGACGCCCTCACGCAATGGATGGACGATTCCGGCGTGCTGGAACTGGCGGGTGAAATGGGGCTGGTGCTGAGCTACTGGCACGTCATGGATTCGGGCCGCGACTCGGTCGATTTGCTGAAAAAGCTGCTCGACCGCTTCGGCCCGCGCCTCAATTACGTGCTGGTGCAGAACCACATCCGCGGCGACAACTTCGACCTGCTCGAAGCCTCCGGCGAAAAGCAGCGCGCGCTCGACCTGCAGGCCCGCGTCATCAACATCAAGCGCCTGCACGAGGCCGCCATGATCAAGATCGACGGCCACAGCAGCAGTTTCTGGTCCGCCACCCAGCGCGCCGACGACCACGCGCTCGGCCTCCTGGAACGGCAGCGCGTCAGGCTGTGGCTCAAGAATGCCTACAGCGAGCTCGACACCTTGCACGTATGACCGCGTGAAAGCGCGGCACAACAGCTCAGCGGTCGTTGCCTACTGCGGCGGCATCCCCCTGAAGTACTCAACGGTATCCGCGTCCGCCGGCCCGAACACTGCCTTGTAGGCGTCACCGAATTTCGGCGACGCGTAGAACCGGATCAACGCACGATCAACGGCAAGGCGGAAATCGTCATCGTTGCGCGCCAGGGCCAGGGCCAGCGGCTCGTACGTGTAGTGACGGGTCAGCACGCGCAATTTGCCTGCGTCGGCGCTGCGCGCTGCCAGGGCGAGCAAAGTGGCACGGTCGCCGAAGAGCACGTCGGAGTTGCCGTTAACCACCTTCGCCACCCCCGCGTCGTAGCTGTCGACCTGATCGAGCGTTCCGACGAGGTGAAGCTTGCTGGCGCGGTCCTTCGCCCAGCCGACGGCCGGCGTGCCGGCGACGACCGACAGGGTTTTATGCTGCAAGGCCGAATAAGGGGAGGCGCGCCAAATGGGCCGATAGGGAGCCGGGCGTTCAGTGAGTACGTTCTGCAATGCCCGGGGGGCATCGGCGCGCAGCAGCGCGGAGATCCCGCCCGGGAAGACCGGCAGCGAGAAGGAGACCTTCGCTCTATTGGCCAGGCTGGCAGCGTCCGCTCCGCACAGCAGGTCGATTTTCCCCTGCTGCACGTTTTGCATGCCCGTGGTAGGTGTCAGCGGCACCCACTCGACGGCGAGTTTCTGCAGTCCGAGCTGCGCCTTCACATCGTCGGCGATCTTCTGACACAGCATCACCGAATAGCCCGCCGCATTGCCGGATGGATCCCGGTACGACATCGGTTGTGCATCGGTGTAATAGCCGAGTACCAGCCTGCCCTTGGCCCGGACACGATCCAGTGTGCCGGCGGTTGCGGACTGCGTGGCGGTGGGCTGTTTTGCCCCCATCGACTGCGCCTGTGCCCATCCCTGCGGCATCACCGCGACGAGCGCGATCGCTAGTGCGACCTGAAGGGTGCGTGAACGCTTGCCTGACGATTTTCTGGATTCCATGTTCATTCTCCTCTCAAGCGCCCTGGGTTGCAGTCTTAAGCCCGCTGAAGCGAGGCGATATGAAGGCCCAGATCAGCCACCCGAGTCCCATCACCAGCATGCCCCCCATCACCGCATCCTTTCCGGACGTGTACAGCGCATAGACGCTGTACAGAATGGCGATCGTTGCCACGCTCAGGTTGCGGGTCACCGTCCCGCCGGAGACACCGGCCTTCTGCATGATCACCGGCAGCGCGGAGAGGGCGATGATGTAGGGCACGACATTGGTGACCACGGCAAGATTGACCAGCGCGGCGAACTGCTCGCTCAGGTTGGGCGACATCGTGGACAGCGCCATCAGCGACTGGACGACGCCCATGATCAACATGCCCGCGACCGGGGCGCCCATTGCGTTGGCCTTGCCGAAGATGGTCGGGAACATGCCACCATCTGCGGCATCCTTCGCGGTCGTCGCGAGCGTGAACTGCCAGCCGAGCAGCGACCCGACACAGGCCAGCGCCGACAGCCCCATGACGATGGAGCCCACCGTCGGGTTGAACATTTGCGTATAGGCGAGACCGAACGGCCCCGTCGAAGCGGCGAGCTCGGCATTCGGCACGATGCCCTGGATCACCACCGTGGACAGGATGTAGATCGCCGCCGCGCCGAGGGTGCCGAACAGGCAGGCGAGCGGCACATCGCGCTTCGGGTTCTCGACCGCGGAGGCATTCTGCGAGGCGGACTCCATGCCGAGGAACGCCCACAGCGTGAGCGAGATGCTCGATCCCATGCCTTCGAGCAGGCTCTTGCCGTGCGGGTTCCAGGCGGCCGCGAAGGTTTCGCTGTCGAACCAGATCCAGCCGGCGATCGAGATGAAGCCCACCGGGAGGATGACGCCCCATACGGTGATGGCGCCGATGCGCCCCGTCAGCTTGGGGCCGCCGAAGTTTGCCACCGTCGTGATCCATAGCAGCGCGATGACGCTGATGGCCGTCGTCACCTGCGTGGCGCCCAGTCCGGGAAAGAACGGGACGAGATAACCCAGTGCCGTGCTGGCGACGGCCACGTTGGCGATCGCGAGCGACAGGAAATACAGGAAGAAAACCTGGAAGTAACCCGCCTTGCCGTAGGCATCCTCGGCGTAGGCGGCCAGGCCGCCCGCGCGCTG
Organism: Thiobacillus sp.; assembly: GCA_049588075.1. Lineage (GTDB taxonomy): Bacteria > Pseudomonadota > Gammaproteobacteria > Burkholderiales > Thiobacillaceae > Thiobacillus. The sequence goes on along the minus strand of JBAVFD010000143.1, from coordinate 9,333 downwards.
GTTGAAGATGCCCGCCTGGGCGAAGCCGTAGGCGATCGCCATCGAGCCCACCGCCGTCACCAGCCACGACAGCAGCGAGATCGCACCGACCTGGGCCATGTTTGCCGGCAGCATGATGATGCCGGATCCCATCATGTTCACCGTGACGATGAACGTCAGTTGCGTGACGCTCATCTTTTTCTGTGCTTCTGCCATTTTGCTGCCTCCTTGGGTGCCTGCCGAGTCGCTTACTTGCGAATGACGTAGGTGTGGAACTTGATGCGGCCGTCTGCCTTTTCCTGATAAACGCCCTGGACTTCGTAGTTGAATCCGGGGAAGCGGTTGAACGATTCCTGGAAGGTGAGGAAGTAGTCGAGCATCGGTTTGGCCCGCTGGTCCCAGCGTTCGCCCGGCAGCACCACGCCGATGCCCGGCGGATAGATCAGCGCCAGCGTGGCCGAGATGCGATCCTTGATGTCCTCGAGCGGAACGTAGTCCACCTCGTTGGCGACCAGCGCCTCGTAGGCGTCCTTCGGCGACATTGCCAGCTCGGGGAAGCTCGACGCGCGGAAGCACAGGCGCTGCAGTTCCTTGACGTTGGCGTTCCTGTAGAACTGGTGCATCTCGTTGCAGATCTGCCGCAGCGAGTAGCCCGCGTAGCGTTCGCTGTGCGCGGCGTACAGCGTCGGCAGCACCTCGTGCAGCGGCGCGTCGCGGTCCCACAGGTTCTTGAACTTGACCAGTTTGGCGATCAGCGTGTTGAGCTTGCTTTCGTCCTCGGCCGGCGTCATCAGGAACAGGATGCTGTTGAGGTCGCACTTCTCCGGCACGACGCGCTCTTCGCGCAGGAAGTTCGCAACGACCGTGGCGGGCACGCCGAAGTCCAGGTATTCGTGGGTCTTGCGGTTGATTCCCGGCGTCACCAGCATGAGCTTGTTGGGATCGACCATCGCGTAGCCGTCCGCATAGCCGGCGTAACCGTGCCAGGTCGCCTGGGGGGCGAAATTCCAGCACTGCTGCTCGCGCTTGATGACGTCGGTCGGCAGGTCTTCCCACGGGACATCGGAGACGTCGCGGGTGAACTGCGAACCGCGTATCGTCACCCGGTCGGGAACGAAGGGGTCGAAGAACCATTGCTCCTGCTCGTCGCGTCCGACGCGGGCGTAGTAGGCGGCAAACTCGCGAAACTTCTTGCGCGTCTCGATGCCGAGTTCGATGCATTTATCCCACATCACTTCGCCGGCGCGGCCGGCGTGCATCTTGGCGTTGACGTCGAGCGAGGCGAACAGCGGATAGAACGGCGAGGTCGAGGCGTTGATCAGGAAGGATTCGTTGAAGCGCTTGTGCTCGATGTAGCGACGCTGGCCGCGCAGGTGCTCGTCGCGCTTGTGGATTTGCGACGCCTGGGAGAACCCGGCGCCCTGCTTGTGAACCGACTGGGTGGAAAACAGCCCCGGCATCTCGGGACCGAGATTTTCCAGCCGCATCGGGCTGTGGTCCTTGAACAGGGGATGGAACGCGTTGTAGCCGATCCACGCCTCGTCCCACAGCACGTAGTCGCACAGGTGGCCGATTTTTTCCAGCACCTTTTTGACGTTGACGATGGTGCCGTCGTAGGTCGCCAGCTGGATGCAGGCAAGGCGAAACGGCCGCTCCGCCTTGTGCAGCTCGGGGTCCTTGACCAGCGGGTGGGTGCGGATCTGCTCGCGCAGGTAGTCCTCGTCCCACGTTTCCCAGTCGACGGCGCCGATCATGCCGAAGCCGTTGCGGGCCGTCGGCAGGAACACCGGTGTGGCACCCGCCTGCACCAGCGCGCCCTGGTGCACCGACTTGTGGTTGTTGCGGTCGAACAGCACCAGGTCGCCGCGCTTGAGCACCGCGCCGGTCACGACCTTGTTCGAGGTGCTGGTGCCGTTGAGCACGAAGTAGGTGCGGTCCGCCCCGTACACGTGGGCGGCATGGCGCTGCGCTTCCAGCGCGGCGCCTTCGTGAATCAGCAGGTCGCCGAGGTCGACGTCGGCGTTGCACAGGTCGTTGCGGAAGATGCTCTCGCCGAAGTGCTTGAAGAACATCTCCCCGGCAGGCGACTTGCGATAGAACTGGCCGCCCTGGTGGCCGGGACAGTCGAAGGCGACGGTGGCATGCGCGTCATAGGCCATCAGGCCGCCGAAGAAGGGGGGCAGCAGCGACATCCCGTACTGGATGAGACTCGCCGTGACCTGCTTGGCGTAGAACTCGGGCGTCTGCTGGCCCAGGTAGATGAAGCCGTTGACTTCGCCGAGCATGTCCACCGCGGCGACGTCGGTGATGCGGTGCGAGTCCGCCAGCGCCCACAGCGGCGTGGTGAAGCCCCGTTCGCGTACTGCACGTGCCATTGCCCGCGCGTGCTCGCGCCGCTCGCCGTCGACCAGCGCGATGTAGGCACCGACGCCGGTGTCTTCGTCGATGTCGCGATCAAGGCTGTCGGTGACCTCGACTTCGAAGTTCAGCGCCCGGATGCAATCGAGCAGTTCCTGCGTCTGGGGATTCGACGGGTCGACGACCGCCACCACCTTCAGCAGTTTGTGGAACGGAATCGGTATCGTCGGCGCCTTGACTGAACGCGGGATCATCGCCTGGCCCCCTTCATTCCGGATGCCTTCTTCGGCGCAGCGCCCGCCTTCAGGCATTGCATGAAGTACTTGCCGTCCCTGACCTCGATTCCGTGCGTGTCGTGGCCGAACCCGGGGAAGCGCGCATCCCAGTCGCGCAGCGCACGCAGGTAGCTCAGGTAGGGGCCGTCCGCCGGGCCGGCGTTCTCGCCCGGCATCAGCATCGGAATGCCCGGCGGATACGGCACCACGCTGGTCGCCAGCACCCGGTTCGCCATGTCGTCGAGCGCGACGTGCTCGATGTGGTCGAGGACGAGCTCGCGATAGGCGGCGGCCGGCGTCAGGTGCGGCGTCGGCAGGGTCGAGAATGCCTGCGACATCCAGTGCGTCTGTTTGGCGCGCTTCAACTGGTCGAACATTTCGTCGGCGAGGTCGCGCAGCCCCAGCTTGCCGTAGCGCCCGGGATGGGAGGCGGTCAAATTGGGGATCGCCTGCTCGAGCTTCAGGTTGGCGTCGTAGTCGCGCTTGAAGTCGAGCAGCGCAGTCACCAGCGTGCCCCACTTGCCCTTGGTGATGCCGAAGGAGAACAGGAACAGGATGGTGAAGTCGGTGGTCTTCTCGACCTGCACGCCGTGGCGGTCGAGGTAGGCGGTGACGAGGGTCGCCGGGATGCCGGACTTCTCGAGCTTGCCGTCCCTGGCGACCCCCGGCGTCACGATCGACACCTTGATCGGGTCGAGCATGCAGTAGTCGTCCGGCAGCGAGTCGAAGCCGTGCCAGTCGTCGCCCGGGTGCATGACCCATGCGTCGGGATCGCTCGTCAGGACTTCGGGCGGCGCTTCGTGGAAGGCCACGCGCTTGCGGCTGCCCGGCACCGTGACCTCACTTGCGTTCCAGGTATTGAAGAACCAGTCTTTCGCCTTGGCGAAGTGCGCGTGGATGCGCCCCATGGTCTGACGGAACGCCACCGCCTCCTGGATCGATTCGTTGGTCAGGGTCAGCCCGCCGCGGCCGTCCATCATCGCCGCCGTGACGTCGTTCGACGCAATGATGGTGTACAGCGGCGAGGTCGACGAATGCATCATGAAGGCCTCGTTGAAGCGCGCATGCGGGATCGGGCTGCGCCCGTCGCGAACATGCAGGAACGAGGCCTGCGACAAGGCCGCCAGCAGCTTGTGGGTCGAATGGGTGGCGAACACCGTCGGCCCGGTGTGGTCGGCGGCGTCGCCGCGCATGCCGAAGCGGTCGCGGTAGATCGGATTGAAGCGTGCGTAGCCGTACCAGGCCTCGTCCCAGTGCACGCGGTCGACGGTGTCGCCGAGCTGGGCCTCGACCGACTTCGCGTTGTAGCACAGTCCGTCATAGGTCGAGTTGGTCACCACGCTGTAGACCGGCTTCTTGTCCACGCCGTCGTGCATCAGCGGATTCGACGCGATCGCTTTCCTGATCGACGCAGGCTTGAACTGGTCCGGATGGATCGGGCCGATGATGCCCCAGCGGTTGCGCAGCGGCACGTAATAGGTCGGGATGCCGCCGGTCAGGGTGAGGCCGTGCTCGATCGATTTGTGGCAGTTGCGGTCGCACAGGGCGATCTGATCCCTGGCCACCGCCGCCATGAAGATGATGCGGTTCGAGGTCGAGGTGCCGTTGGTGACGCAGTAGGTGCGGTGCGCGCCGAACACGCGCGCGGCGTACTTCTCCGACTCGCCGATCGGGCCGGTGTGATCGAGCAGCGAGCCCAGCTCGCCGACGCTGATCGACAGATCCGAGCGCAGCAGGTTCTCGCCGAAGTAGTCGTAGAACACGCGGCCGACCGTCGATTTGAGGAAGGCCGTACCGCCGGTGTGCCCCGGCGTGTGCCACGAGTACTCATGCACGCGTGCAAAGCGCCCGAGCGCAGCCCCAAACGGCGGCAGCAGCTCCTCGATGTAGCGGCGCGCCGCCGCCTCCACGCGTCCGCTGACGAAGGACGCCGTATCTTCGAGCGTCCAGATGAACTCGTCGACCTGCTGCATGATTTCGACCGGCAGTTTCGCCGAATCACGGCGCTCTGCCATCAGGAAGATCGGGATGCAATCGTTGCGTTCGCGGATGTAATCGAGCAGCGCCTTCGCCTTGTCGTGACGGGCATCGTCGTCGCCGAGCGTCCAGTCCATCAGCACTGCGTGGATGGCCGCATCGGAACTGACGGCAGCCATGCCGTCGGCCGCGGAGTAGGCCTGCACCACGTCGAGGTTGCGCTGCTCCAGGCCCTGGACCATCGCACGCACGGCGTGCCCCTCGGCAGAATCCTGCTTGAGCTCGTCGTCGATGACGAGTACCCGGATGCGCAGCGGGGCGAATTTTCCTTCCAGCATGTTTCAACTCCTTGGAACTGGCCGCTCCATTTTCAACTCGCGCTCAGGGCGCACAAACCATCCCGTCGCCGTCCGGGGAAATCGTGGTGCCGGCCTCGCCGGCTATGATCCGCGAGAGGTCCTCCAGCGCGCCGATGGCGGCCTTTTTCCCGGTTGCCTGGGCGAAGCTGCACGCGGCGGCCACCTTCGGTCCCATGGAGCCCGCCGCGAAGCCGATGTTCGACAGTGCGGCGGGCGTGGCCCGGCGGATGGCGCGCTGCGTCGGGGTGCCCCAGTCGAGGTAGACGGCGTCGGCATCGGTCAGCATCACGAACAGGTCGGCATCGAGCTCGCGTGCCAGCAGTTCGGTGCAGAGGTCCTTGTCGATCACCGCTTCGACGCCGACCAGCTTGCGGTCGGCGCCTTTCTGGTACATGGTCGGGATGCCGCCGCCGCCCGCGCAGATCACCACCGTGCCCTGGTCGAGCAGCCAGCGGATCGGGCGGATCTCGAAAATGCGCTGCGGCAGCGGCGAGGGAACCACCCGCCGCCACTTCGCGCCGTCCGCCTTGACCGTCCAGCCCTTTTCCGTCGCCAGGCGGTCGGCTTCGGCCTTGTCATAGACGGGACCGACGAACTTGGTCGGGTTCCGGAAGCCGGGGTCGTCCGGGTCCACCTCGACCATCGTGAGCACCGTGGCGAACGGGACCTCGAACGGCAGCAGGTTGCCGAGTTCCTGCTCGATCATGTAACCGATCATGCCTTCGGTTTCGGCGCCGAGCACGTCCAGCGGGAAGGCTTCATCGGGCTTGTAGGCCGCGCCCTGCAGCGCGAGCAGGCCGACCTGCGGGCCGTTGCCGTGGCTGATGACGATCTGGTGCGCTTGGGCGAGCGGCGCGATCGCTTCGGCCGCGACCCGCACGTTGGCGCGCTGCACCTCGGCGGTCATCGGCTGGCCCCGCTTCAAGAGGGCGTTGCCGCCCAGCGCGACGACGATGCGCATGGTTCAGTCCCCCAGGGTCGCGACGAGAATGGCCTTGATCGTGTGCATGCGGTTCTCTGCCTGATCGAACGCCATGTTCCACTCGGACTCGAACACGTCGTTGGTGACTTCGAGGCCGTTGCTCATGCCGTAGTCTGCGGCGATCTGCTTGCCGATCGTCGTCTCGGTATCGTGGTAGGCGGGCAGGCAGTGCATGAATTTCACCTGCGGATTGCCGCTCGCCTTCATCAGCTCCGGGTTGACCTGGTAGGGCGTCAACAGCGCGATGCGTTCCTTCCAGACCTCCTTCGGCTCGCCCATCGACACCCAGACGTCGGTGTGGATGAAGTCCACGCCGTCCACCGCGGCCCTGGGGTCGTCGGTGATCGTCAGTTTCGCCCCGTAACGAGCCTCGAGTTCGCGCGCGATCTTGGTGTACTCATCGGACGGCCACAGCGACTTCGGGCCGCAGATGCGCACATCCATGCCCATCAGGCAGCCGACGATCATCAGCGAGTGGCCCATGTTGGAGCGCGTATCGCCGATGTAGGCATATTTGATCGCGTGGATCGGCTTGTCGCTGTGCTCGCGCATCGTCATCACGTCGGCGAGCATCTGGGTCGGGTGGTACTCGTCGGTGAGGCCGTTGTAGACCGGCACGCCGGCGTACTTCGCAAGCGTCTCGACCCCGCTCTGCGACGCGCCGCGGTATTCGATCGCGTCGAACATGCGCCCGAGCACGCGGGCCGTGTCCTTGAACGATTCCTTGTGGCCCAGCTGCGAGCCGGACGGATCGAGGTAGGTGACGGTGGCGCCCTGGTCGTGGCAGGCCACCTCGAAGGCGCAGCGCGTGCGCGTCGAGGTCTTCTCGAAGATCAGGCACACCTCCTTGCCCTTGAGGTGCGCCTGCTCGGTGCGCGCGTACTTGGCACGCTTCAAGTCGCGCGCAAGGTCGAGCAGGTACTTGAATTCCTGCTGGGTGTAGTCCTGCACGGTGAGCAGCGAGCGGTTGCGAAGATTGAAGCTCATGGAGTCGGTCTCCTCCGGGAATGATGGATGATCAGGATCAGTACGCCGGGTCGCGCGAGATCGGGCAGGTCATGCAGTGGCCGCCGCCGCGACCGCGGCCGAGTTCGGCGCCGCGGATCGTGATGACCTCGATGCCGGCCTTGCGCATCAGCGTGTTGGTGTGGGTGTTGCGGTCGTAGGCGACGACCACGCCGGGCTCCAGCGCCACGACGTTGTTGCCGTCGTCCCACTGCTCGCGTTCGGCCTCGAATGAATTGCCGCCGGTGGCGATCACCCGCAGCTCCTGCAGTCCCAGCGCATCCTTGACGACATCCAGCAGATGCTTGTCTTCCGTGCGCACCTCGATGCCGCCCGCGTCATCCTTCGGGTAAAGGCTGTGGCAGCGCACCTGATCCGCCACCTCGCGGAACACCGTGACCGCGTCGCGGTCGAGGAAGGTGAACACCGTGTCGAGGTGCATCGCGGCGCGGCTCTTCGGCATCTGGCAGGCGATCACGCGCGTCGCGCCACCGTGTTTGAAGAGTTCGCGTGCCACCTGCGCCACCGCCTGACGGGTGGTGCGCTCGCCCATGCCGATCAGGACCGCCCCCTTGCCGATGGGCATGACATCGCCGCCCTCCATCGAGGCGGCCGCGAAGTGCTCGTCGGAATCGCCCCACCAGATGCGGAAGTCGCCGCCTGCGAACATCGGGTTGAACTTGTAGACGGCACGCTGCAGCAGGGTCTCCGGCTGGCGCGCGGGCCAGAACATCGGGTTGCAGGTGACGCCGTTGTAGATCCAGCAGGAGGGGTCGCGCTGGAACAGCGTGTTCGGGATCGGCGGCAGGATGAACTCGGTGTCGCCGAAGGACTCGACCAGAAAATTCCTGCCGGCCGCCTCCGGCAGCTCGGCGTTCGCGATGCCGCCGATCAGGTGCGCGGCAAGCTGCCTAGCCGGCATTTCGTCGAGCCAGGGCCGGACCGCGTCGGCCGTGACCGGGCCGAAGGCATTCGCGGTGACCAGGCGATCGAGCACGAAGCGGCGTCCATCCGGCACGTCGAGCGCCTGTTCGAGCATGTCGTGGAGATCGAGCACCTCGACGCCGCGCTCCTGCATCTTCAGCACGAAGTCGTAATGATCCTTTTGCGCCTCGTGAACCCAGATGACGTCGTCGAACAGCAGATCGTGGCAGTTTCCCGGCGTCAGGCGCTGATGCGCCAGGCCTGGCCGGCATACCATGACGGTTCGCAGTTTCCCGACCTCGGAATGGACACCAAACTTGCGCATTTTCAGCCTCCTCAAGATAAAGCGGAACGCTACGGTCAGTGATCGCGCCGACCACCTGTAATCAGGCCGATGTTTTAAAAAGCATAGGACACGTAGAGCATGCCGAGAAGCCAGTTATCGTTGCCGCCCACCCACTGCTCGGCCGCCTGGCCTGGAAGCAGCACGCCGGCGACGCCAATGACATACACTTTTTCAGTCGCCTGCCAGTCGGCAATGAAATCGATTTCGTCGCCCCAGTCGCTGCTCGTCACGGGACCGACACCACCGGTGAGGGCGGATGGCTCAACCAGCGAAAAGTTGTAATACATCAGGTTGAGCGTCACTTTTTCGCTCGGCTTCATCTTCGCCCTCAGCAGATGGCTGATCAGGTTGCTGTTGCCAAGCGGATAATTCCCGGTGATCTCGCCCTGGTACCAGGTCCCATAGTCGGTGTAGCCATAGGCGATGGGCCGGAAGCCTTCATTGATGGCCGTATCGGGTTTGTCTCCGGTGAACCGCGCGTACCGATAGCTGAACACCGGTGACCATGGCATTTCCTTGGCTTCATAGGCAGCCTGGGCATACCCACCATCGGCCTTGATCTGGTCGCTTTTCTGGTACACGTATTCCCCGCTCAGGGTAAATCCGGTGAGTGGCATCCAATTGGCTCGACCTGAGTAAACATCGAGTGTGTCTACCCCGGGAATATTCGCGTCTGCCAGTAGGTACGTGCCACCAAGGGTTAATGCGCCGCCAAAATGGTATTCGAGGTTACCCCCGGCGACATTCCCTTCGATCCCCCCTTCGCGCGGCTGATTCTCGAGATAGAACGCCTCCGCCAGGAGTTCCTTGCTCAAGAGGCGGACGATAGCGGAATTCTTGAATGCCTTGCGCATCCCAAGATACCAGCCGCCGCGTTCACCGCCGTCGCCGCTACCGTCGGCAATTAGCAACCCGGTACCGATGAGGTAATCCTGGTTGCCTATCGTGATGGAAAAAGTATCGTCTTCAAGACCAGAGAAAAGGTTATCTTTTTTCCAGCCGATATTTCCCTGCTCGAGGGTCCAATCATGGGTACCATCCAACCCGATCGTGAGCCCGCTAGCATCGTTGCCGAAGGTGTTCGTATAGACGCCGCTTAACTTCCCGAAAAATGTGCCCCCTCCGAGC
>JBAVFD010000142.1:0-4383 GCA_049588075.1 Thiobacillus sp. | reverse complement strand
GTATCGCCTGCCGCCACCCGCCGCATCGCCGCCGCACTGGCCGAGCGCGGCGTGCACATGCTCGACGCCCCGGTGTCGGGCGGCGAAACCGGGGCGCGCGATGGCACGCTGTCGATCATGGTCGGCGGCGAAGCGCCGATCTTCGACAAGGTGCGCCCGCTGTTCGAGGTGCTCGGCAAGAACATCGTCCACGTCGGCGGTCACGGCGCCGGCCAGGTCGTCAAGTGCTGCAACCAGATCGTCGTCGGCCTCACCTTCGAAGGCGTCGCCGAGGCGATTCTTTTGGCGCGGCGCAACGGCGTCGATCCGGTCAAGATGCGCGAGGCGCTGCTGGGCGGATTTGCCGGTAGCCGCATCCTCGAAGTCCACGGCCAGCGCATGCTCGACTCCAACTACAAGCCCGGCTTCAAGGTCAAACTGCACCACAAGGACATGGCCATCGTGATGGACAACGCGCAGGAAACCGCCACCCCGCTGCCGGGCGCCGCGCTGATCGCGCAGCAGATGAACGCGCTGATGGGGGCAGGCGACAGCGAACTCGATTCGTCGGCCATCATGCGCGCGCTGGAGCGGCTGGTCGGCGAAGGCAAGTGAGCGCGAAAGAGCGCGTCGTCTTCCTCGACCGCGCCGGCTTCACTGCGGACGATCTGCCCATCCCCGACTTCGACCACAACTGGAGCGAATACCCGGACACCGAAGCGGCCGACATCGTGCCGCGCCTGTTCTGGGCGACCACCGCGATTACCCATGCGTGTCCGATTGATGCGGACGCGATCGCTCAGTTGCACAAACTCGTCCGCATCGTCGTCACCGGCTCAGCCGTGGTCGATGCGGATGCGTGCGAAGCGCGCGGGATAGCCGTGCAGCATGTGCCCGCGAGCGGGGCGTCGGGGCGAACCTTGATCGGCCTGCTCGAAGCGCTGGTCGCCGAGGGCAAACGCTAGCGCAGCGGCGCAATGCCCTGCTCCAGCTGTCTACTGTACCGCCCCTTACTTGACCGGAATCATCAGGTGCTGATACGGCGTTCCCGCCCACATCACGTAAGGAACCGAGGTGTCAGGATCCGCGCTCTTGGGATACATGTCGTAGAAGCTGGCTTCAGCGCCTACGATCATGACGTGTGACCCGGTCTTGACCCAGTGGTTGGCGGCAGCGGGTTTTGTCGCATAAGGATCCGTATTGCTGGCGTCGGTGCCGCCGGCCAGCATGTACATGAAGCCTACTTTGCCGCTGGCAGGCGGCTTGTGGCCGATCCAGGCTTCAGCCCATTCCAGTGCAACCTTGTCCATGCACATCGGATCGGGGCCGGGGGTCGCGGGGTTATCCGGCATGCAGGTAAATCCGTTTTTCCCCTCGCGCAAGGTTCGCATCTTGCCATTTGCGTCCATGGCGAGGATGGTTGCCCCCGCACTGACTTTCTTCGGTGCGGCGCTCATTGCGCTCCGAATCATTTTCTTGTCCGCAGCGGATGTTGCAGCGGGTGTCTCGCCCATCCCGGGCGCCGCCATGTCGCCAGCCATGGAAGCCTGCGAGAAGACAAGGGTTAAGGCGGCGGCAATCGAGATGGTAAGCGTTGAATTTGACATGGCCAGGCTCCTTTGGATATCCACAAATACGTGACGTGTGGGGTGCTGGATCAAGTGGTCGCAAGCAAGGATTGCTTGCCTATCGGGTTCTGCGCTTTTGTCCCCGGTGAAACTGAATGGGAGACGCTCCCGATAGCCTCCAACTATAGGACACCATCAAATATTCGCCACAGCGGGGCCTGCCACCGGGCGCTACCCGCCCATGTCGACATAACCTACTCTATTAATATAGGGACGCTGTCCGGAAGTCCCTATGCTCGCCCTCGCCGGCCGCGAGCGAAACACCGGACCCAGCGTCGATTGATCCGCCGGAGGGTTCATCGGCGAAGCCGGATGCGAGTGCTTGAGGCCTGAACAAACCGCCAGCCCCGGGTTCTTTTGCTTCCTGCGGGTCTTCCACACGAAGGCAGAGCCATGCTGCGAATCCGACACCTGACGGTCCTCCTCGTTTCGCTGTTGAGCGCCCCAGTCTGGGCTGCGACGTATCAGCTTGACCCCAGTCATACCTTCACCCAGTTTGAAATCGATCAACTCTGGTATTTCACCCAGCGTGGCCGGTTCGACCGCGCCCGTGGCACCCTTGAATACGATGCCGAGCGCCATACCGGAAGCCTGGAAGTGGTCATCAATGCCGGCTCGCTTGACACGGGAAACGATGAGCGCGACGCCGTCCTCAAGGGAGCGGGCTGGTTCGATGTCAGCCGCTACCCCACCCTCACCTTCCGTAGCCAGCGCTTCCTGTTCGAGCAGGACCGGCTGGCGGCGATTGAAGGCGAATTGACAATGCTTGGCGTGGTGCAGCCGATGCGGCTGGAGATCGCCCGGATCAAGTGCGGATTGAATCCGGTTTCCAGGAGGTGGAGTTGCGGGGCCGATGCGAGCGGCACGCTCCAGCGTTCCCGCTTTGGCATGCGCGCCGGCCTGCCCTTTGTCGGCGATGAAGTCAGGTTGCACATCCAGGCAGAGGCGTATCGGGAAAACTAGGACCTTGTCCGTAAACCATTTTTTCGCATCCGGCTTGATCTTTCCGAATGCCAAAAGGATTTCGATTGGTTCACCAGGCGGCGTTCAATTGTCACCTGGCCGAATCAATATGCCATCCCACAAGACAAGCCGTGCCGATCCAGCATCGGCATGGATCGCCTTCTTCAGCTCAATCGCCGCAATGCTTCGACATCGTTGAGCACGATGGTGTCGTCGTGCACGTCGATCAGGCGTTCGCCGCGCAGCTTGGCCAGGACGCGGGACAGGGTTTCCGGCTGGATGCCCAGGCGCGAGGCGATGACGTGCTTGGGCACCAGAAGCCGCACGCTGGGCAGAGCGACGCCCTCCGGCAACTGCTCCAGCAGGTAGCCGATCACCCGCTGCGCGCCGCTGTGCAGGGTCAGGTGGTCGATCTCGTTGATCATGCCGTGCATGCGCCGGCTCATGGTCGACAACATCCGCAGGCACAGATCGCCGTTGCCGCGCAGCAGCCCGAGAAAATGCTGGTTATCCAGTGCCACCAATCGGGTTGCCTCCAGCGCGCGGGCGTCGACCGGATAACGCCCGCCCATGAACATTACCGCTTCGGCGAAATAGTGCCCTTGCCGAACCAGGTCCATCACCTTCTCTTCGCCGCTGGGCGCCACGCGGCACAGCTTGACGATCCCCGACAGGACGAAAAAGAAATGGGTGCAGGGATCTCCCTGATCGAACAGGCGCTCGCCCGGAACCAGGGTGCGAACGGTTGCGTGCCCCAACACTTCTTCGAATTCAGGTTCCCCCAAGGCGGCCAGGAGATAGCCGTTTTTGAGTTGTTGCTTGTCTAACATGCTTATATCCATGGGCAGAGTATAAATAAAAGGCGTGCTTGACCTAAATCAAGGTGTGGCATCCGAAGCCGCCGTAGCATGGATTCCTGATCATCCGGCCCGGGAACCGATGCTTACCACGCCTTCGGGTTCAGCCTGCCGGCGGGTACGGGGAAGAGGGAATCGGGGAGCGACCGGGTGAATGGTCTGCGAACAATGCCCGCCGTCGTTGTGTTTTAACCAGGCTGGTCTACCCTTGTTGCAAGAAGCGCGGCAGCGGATAGTTGATCGGAATACCTGGCTTATTGAGGCTGCATACCTTGCCATGCTGCGCGGCGACTTCGAAGAATCATAATCAAAACAGTGGAGGCACCCATTAGACAGCGTTACCCGCGGCGTCCCGCCTGGGCGACGCTTCTCTGCCTGTTGCTCCTGTTTGCCGCGATGCCACGGGCCCACGCGGATTTCGCCGCCGCCTATCCGCAGGTGCGAAACCTGTTTCCGGCCGCCGACCGGTTCGGCGACACCGAGGGGAATCCGCCTGCCGCGCCGGTCTATCAAAACGATCAACTGGTCGGCTACGCATTTCTCACCGCGGATATGGTGCGCATACCCGCCTACTCCGGCCAGCCGATCAATGTGCTGGTGGGCATCGATACCAAGGGACGCATCGCAGGCGCGCGCATCGTGCAGCACGAGGAACCCATCCTCGCCGCCGGGGTGAGTGAAGCGCGGCTGGCGAGCTATGTCGACCAGTACCGCGGCAAACCGGCGAGCCAGCGCATCGTGGTCGGCGCTCAGCGCGAAGGCTATGCCACCGTCGACGCCATCTCCGGCGCCACCATTACCGTCATGGTGATCAACGCCACCATCACCCGCGCGGTCAGGATGGTGGCGGAGTCGCGCGGCATTCAGCCCGCAGAGATGGAAGCCCAAGCCCTCGCGGCACCGGCCGCCCCCCCGCCCATGGCAGCACCCGCGCGGCCGACCGCCAAGGTGGACAC
>JBAVFD010000141.1:0-3712 GCA_049588075.1 Thiobacillus sp. | reverse complement strand
CCGCTGGCACGTTTGCGCGCCTGGCACCGCACCCTGGCAGCCTGCGCGGCAGGCGCCCTCGCGAGCACCTGGCCGGAGGTGTGGGAATCGCGCCTGCTGCTGGGCTGGCTGGCTGCCAGCACCACCTATCTGCTGCTGGTCTGGTGGGGCGTGGGGCGGCTCAGTGCCGAGCAGTCTCGCTTGCGCGCCAAGGCGTATGACCCGGGGTCGGGCGCGATTGCGCTGGTGGTGATTGCCATGGCCTGGGTGAGCCTGGGCGGGGTGCTGGTGGCCATCGACGCCGCCAGAACCATGAGCGGCATGGCGCGCTGGTGGCATATCGCCTTGGCTTTGCTGGCCCTGTGTACTGCCTGGCTGATGGTGCAGACGGTGTTCGCGCTGCGCTACGCCCAGCATTTTTACCGCAGCGAGCAGGAGGACGGGGCGCATGCCGGCGGCCTGCGTTTCCCCGGCAGCGACAATCCTTCGTATGCCGACTTTGCCTACTATGCCGCGATCATCGGCATGACCTCGCAGGTGTCGGACGTGCAGGTCGAGACCACGGCGATGCGGCGGCTCACCCTGTTGCACGGGCTGGTGTCGTTTGCCTTCAACCTGCTGGTGCTGGCGCTGGCGATCAATGTGGTGGCCGGCGCACTCGCCTGACCTGACGCGATCGGCCCGTTGCCAGGTCATGATGGTGCGCTCGATGACGCCATTCAGCTCCGCAAGATCCTCTGCGCGCGCCTGCCGAAGCGGGATTGCGGTGAACGGGACGCATGATAACGGCGGGCCGCGTCATGCCATCTCCAGACCCATGCCCTCGAGGCCGGCGCCGAGCATGGCGAGCGCGGCGAACACATTTTTTTGCCAGGTTTCGATCATGGTTTTGCCCTCCTATCTGCTCAAAGGTATTTGATGCGGCTGGTCAGCGCGTCGATGTCCGTCACGGCATCGCGCAGCGTGGTGCCATCCTCGCCCGTTCCGACGATCACGCCCTTGCCCGACACCGGAATGAGGGTGTCGATCTGGAAGCGCCCGCTGGTACCGCGCAGGAAGCATTCCTCGTCGAAAACCAGGCGGTCGCCTGCCGTTCCGACCGCATCGGTCTCGAGAGTGTCGTAACCGATCAGCTTGACGATGTCGTCGCGGCTCTGGATGTCGATGACCGCGACGGATCGGCGCTCGGGGTCGATCAGGATGGCTCTCATTGCTGGACCTTTCAATATCTCACGTTCAATTCAGGTGCCCGCCCCCGCGGGGCGGGCGTTTTGCTTACGCAGCCTTGCCTCCCGATCAGCCGAGATCGAAGCGATCCCGATTCATCACCTTGTTCCATGCCGCCACGAAGTCCCTGACGAACTTCTCCTGCGCGTCCGAACTTCCATAGGCTTCCGCCAGTGCACGCAGCTGGGAATTCGAACCGAAGACCAGATCGACGCGGGTGCCGGTCCATTTCTTTGCCCCGGTCTTGCGGTCGGTGCCTTCGAACACGTCTTCATCCTTTGACAGCGGCTTCCACGCCGTGCCCATGTCGAGCAGGTTGACGAAGAAATCGTTGGTGAGCGTGCCCGGCCGCTGGGTGAAGACCCCGTGCTGCGAGTGCCCGACGTTGGCATTCATGACGCGCATGCCGCCGACCAGCACCGTCATCTCCGGCGCAGTCAACTTCAGCAGCTGCGCCTTGTCGAGCAGCAGTTCCTCGGCCGAGACGGAGTATCTGGCTTTCTGGTAGTTGCGGAAGCCGTCGGCGATCGGTTCGAGCACGGCGAACGAGTCCACGTCGGTCTGCGCCTGCGAGGCGTCCATGCGGCCCGGCGTGAACGGAACCGTCACGGCGTGGCCGGCCTTCCGGGCGGCCTCCTCGACGCCGGCGCAGCCCGCCAGCACGATGAGGTCGGCCAGCGAGACCTTCTTGCCGCCGGATTGCGCACCGCTGAACGCGCTCTGGATGCCTTCGAGTTTTCCGAGCACCTTGGCCAGTTGCGCCGGCTGGTTGGCTTCCCAGTCCTTTTGCGGCGCGAGGCGGATGCGCGCGCCGTTGGCGCCGCCGCGCATGTCGGAACCGCGGAACGTCGACGCCGAGGCCCAGGCGGTCGAGACCAGTTCCGGCACCGACAGCCCGGACGCCAGCACCTTGGCCTTGAGCGCGGCGACGTCCTGGTCGTCGATCAGGGGATGATCGACAGCAGGAATCGGGTCCTGCCAGAGCAGGTCTTCCTTGGGCACGTCGGGGCCGAGGTAGCGTGTTTTCGGGCCCATGTCGCGGTGGGTGAGCTTGAACCAGGCGCGGGCGAAGGCGTCGGCGAATTCGTCCGGGTTCTGGTGAAAGCGCCGTGCGATCTTTTCATAGGCCGGGTCCATGCGCATCGCCATGTCGGCGGCGGTCATGATGATCGGCACTTTCTTCGACGCGTCGTGCGCGGCCGGCGCCCTGTTGCTGTCGGTCGCCTGTTTGGGCGTCCACTGATGCGCGCCCGCCGGGCTCTTGCTCAGCTCCCACTCGTTGCCGAACAGCATGTCGAGATAGCTCATGTCCCACTGGGTCGGGGTCGGCGTCCACGAGCCTTCCAGGCCGCTGCCGATCTGGTCGCCGCCTTTACCCGATTGATAAGCGGACTTCCAGCCCAGACCCTGCTCGGCGAGTCCGGCGGCCTCGGGTTCGGGGCCGACCAGCTTGGCGTCGCCGGCGCCGTGGCACTTGCCGAAGGTGTGGCCGCCGCAGGTGAGCGCCACCGTTTCTTCGTCGTTCATCGCCATGCGCGCGAAGGTCTCGCGCACGTCGCGGCCGGACGCGACCGGATCCGGGTTGCCACCGGGGCCTTCCGGGTTGACGTAGATCAGGCCCATCTGCACGGCGGCGAGCGGGTTTTCGAGGTCGCGCTCGCCGGAATAGCGTGCCTTGTCGTCCAGCCACTTTTGCTCGTTGCCCCAGTAGACGTCGATTTCCGGCGCCCAGATGTCTTCGCGCCCGCCAGCGAAGCCGAAGGTCTTGAAGCCCATCGATTCCATGGCGACGTTGCCGGCGAGAATGATGAGGTCGGCCCAGGAGATTTTGCGGCCGTACTTCTGCTTGACCGGCCACAGCAGCCGGCGCGCCTTGTCGAGATTGACGTTGTCGGGCCAGCTGTTGAGCGGAGCGAAGCGCTGGTTGCCGTGCCCCGCGCCGCCGCGGCCGTCGCCGGTGCGGTAGGTGCCTGCGCTGTGCCAGGCCATGCGGATGAAGAAGGGCCCGTAGTGGCCGTAATCCGCCGGCCACCAGTCCTGCGAGTCGGTCATCAGGGCGGTGAGGTCATTCTTCACGGCCGCGAGGTCGATGCTCTTGAAGGCTTCGGCGTAGTTGAAGTCTTCCCCCATCGGACTGGACTCGGGGGAATGCTGGTGCAGGATTTCGAGGTGCAGCTGGTTCGGCCACCAATCGTGGTTCGACGTACCGCTCCCGGCTTTGTGAACAAACGGGCATTTGCTTTCTGACATGGCGCTCTCCAATCGATATGCGACTCCGTAGCGGAGTAAGTGCATTTAAGACCATGAATGAGAATTTGTCTCATGAATAGTCTAGAATGGTTTCATTGACAAAATCGAACGAACGGCATGACGCTGCAGGAGCTGAAATATCTGGTGGCACTGGCCGATCATGGGCACTTTGGCAAGGCCGCCGAGGCCTGCTTCATCACCCAGTCCACGCTCTCCACGCAGATCAAGAAGTTGGAGGATTTTCTCGGCGTGACGC
>JBAVFD010000140.1:0-6375 GCA_049588075.1 Thiobacillus sp. | reverse complement strand
ACCAGCCGTATTCGCCGCTTTCGATACGCGCCAGCGCGGAATTGATCTTCTTCAGCAGCTTGCGCTCGCGGTCGCGCACGCGCTGTTCCAGCATGTGCTCTTCCTCGACCGTGGCGCGGTCGTTGGGGTCGGCAAAGTTTTCGTTTTCCTTCAGGGTCACGCCGGTGTCGGCGGCGTTGCTGAGCATTTCGTCGCGCAGGGTTTCGAGGCGGGTGCGAAAAAAGGCGAGCTGGGCCGCGTTCATATAGGCGGAAGCCGGCATTTTCAGCAGGGCGGCATCGGTAAGCGGTTTGGTCGGGGCGGACATTGGGACTCCAGGCATCGAGGACAGTTAATGTGCGTAGCCGGGCAGGAAACCCGGCGGGCAGCCGAAAATACAATCGGCTACGGTCAGCGCGTCGCGCATTCTAATCCGTCACGGCTAAGCCCGCCAGCGGGGCGTGTGATTACCGCGCCAGGCGGCATTGCGGGGCGAAATTCGGGGTGATGGGCGATAATTCCGGAATGAAAGCCTTTCTGCCTGTGTCTGCTGTCCTGTTGTTGCTGGCCGCCTGCGGCCGCGATGCCCCCCCCGCTCCGCCTGCGGACATCCGGCCCGTGCGTGCCGAACAGGTTGGCATGCGCACCGCATACAGCGGTACGCGTTATGCCGGGGAGGTGCGCGCGCGCTACGAAACGGACCTCGCGTTTCGCGTCGGAGGACGGGTGCAGACCCGCGCGGTGGAGGTCGGCACGCAGGTCAAGGCCGGTCAGCTTATCGCCACGCTGGATCAAAGTGACTACGCGCTGGCGGTGACGGCGGCGCAGGCGCAACTGGTGGCGGCCGAGGCCGAAGCCAAGCTGGCGCAGCATGACTTGCAGCGCTATACCGAGCTGCGCGCGAAAAATTTCATTGCCCAGGCTGAACTCGACCGTCGCCAGACCGCTGCCGACGCGGCGCAGGCGCGGGTGCGCCAACTGCGTGCCGAGTCCGCCCGCCAGGGCAACCAGCAGGCCTATACCCGATTGACCGCGCCCCACGCGGGGGTGGTGACGGCGATTTCATTCGAAGCGGGGCAGGTGGTGGCGGCCGGGCAGCCGGTGGCGCAACTGGCGCGCAGCGGCGAACGCGAAGTGCGCATCGACGTGCCGGAGAATGCGCTCGATGCGCTGCGCGCGGCACCGGGACTGAGCATTCGTTTGTGGTCGAAACCTGACGTGAAGTATGTCGGCCGCCTGCGCGAACTGTCGCCGATGGCCGATGCGGCCAGCCGCACCTACCGTGCACGCATCAGTTTTCTGCAGCCCGATGCGGCGGTGAAGCTGGGCATGACGGCCACGGTCGAGGTCGACGGCGAATCGGCGCCGAGTCTGTCGGTGGCGCAGACCGCGCTGTTCCGGATCAGCGGTCAGCCGCAGGTGTGGATCGTGGACGCTCAAACCCGAAAGGTGGCGGCGCGCAGTGTGCGGCTCGGTGAGCTGAATGGCGATCGCGCGGCCATTGTGTCGGGCTTGACGGCAGGCGAATGGGTGGTGACAGCGGGCGTGCACAAAATTTCGCCGGGCCAGCAGGTGCGGCTGGTTCAGCCCGCCACGCCATGAGCGACGTGCCGCAATTCGTCCCCGGTCGCGGCAACCTGTCGCGCTGGGCGATCGAGCACCCGGTGCTGGTGCGCTTCTTCATCGTGCTGATCCTGCTGGTGGGGGTGCGGTCCTATTTCGAGCTGGGGCAGGCCGAAGACCCGCCGTTCACCTTCAAGATCATGCTGATCCAGGCGCAGTGGCCGGGGGCGACGGCGCAGGAGGTGTCGGAACAACTGACCGAGCGGATCGAGAAGAAGCTCCAGGAAATGCCCGAGCTGGATTACGTGACGAGCTACGCCAAGGCGGGCGAAACCGCCGTGTTCGTCAACATCAAGGAAACCGTGCGCGGGCGCGACGTGGCCGCAGCCTGGTACCAGATACGCAAGAAAATCGGCGACATCAAACCGCAACTGCCGGCCGGCGTGCAGGGGCCGTTTTTCAACGACGAGTTCGGCGACACCTTCGGTTCGATTTACGCCATCACCGGCGACGGCTTCAGCCGCGCCGAGCTGCGCCGCATTGCCGAAGACGCGCAGCGCGAGGTGCGGCGCTTGCCCAACGTCGGCAAGGTCGAACTGTTTGGCGTGGTGCCGGAAAAAATCTACATCGAGGTGCCGACGCAGAAGCTTGCCACGCTGGGGCTGACCCCGCAGCAACTCATCCAGGCGGTGCAGGAACAGAACGGCGTGGTGGTCAACGGCCGGGTGGAAAATGCCGTGCTGTCGATTCCGCTGCGCGTGACGGGCTCGTATTCCGATGTTGAGCGCGTGCGTGAAACCGTTATCCGGGTCGGTGCGCGCAGCCTGCGCCTGGGCGACATCGCCGAGGTGACGCGGCGCTACGAGGACCCGCCCACCGCTGAAATCCGCTCGCAGGGCGAGGCGGCGGTGCTGCTCGGGGTGTCGCTGGCGGATGGCGGGGATGTGGTGACCATGGGGCGTGACGTCGCCGCTGCCATGGATGCGCTGCAAAAGACCCTGCCGGTGGGCGTGGAAATCCGCCAGATTCACGACCAGCCCAGCATCGTCAGCCGTGCGGTCAAGCTGTTCATGCAGAGCTTCTTCGAGGCGGTCGCCATCGTGCTGGCGGTGACTTTTCTGGCGCTGAAATGGCGCGCGGGCCTGGTGGTGGCGCTGAGCATCCCGGTGGTGCTGGCGATCACCTTCACGACCATGTGGCTGTTCAACATCGATCTGCATCGCATCTCCACCGGCGCGCTCATCATCTCGCTCGGCCTGCTGGTGGACGACGCCATCATCGCGGTGGAAATGATGGCGCACAAGCTCGAAGCCGGGTGGGAGCGCTTCGAGGCGGCGACCTACGCCTTCCAGTCCACCGCGTTCCCCATGCTCACCGGCACCCTGCTCACCGCGACTGCGTTTCTGCCGATTGCGCTCGCCAAGTCGTCCGTCGGCGAATACACCTTCGCGATTTTCGCGGTGACGACCATCGCGCTGCTGTCGTCCTGGCTGGTGGCGGTGGTGGTGACGCCCTATCTGGGCTATGTCCTGCTGAAGCCCACCCATCAGACAAGCGATGATGATGCCGCCTATCACACCCCCTTTTATCGGCGCTTCCGCGCTGCGGTGACCTGGTGTGTGGCGCATCGCCGCAGCGTGATTGTGCTGACGGTGGTGGCGCTGATCGTCGGCGTGGCGGCGATGCAACGGGTGGAGAAGCAGTTCTTTCCGCAGTCCGACCGGCTGGAAATCCTGGTCGAGTTATGGCTGCCGGAAGGGGACTCGATCGAGGCCACGCATGCCGAAGCGGTCAGGCTCGAAGCGCTGCTGCGACAGGACAGGGACGTGGCGCACGTGCTCAACTACATCGGTCAGGGCGCGCCGCGCTTCGTGCTGGGACTGGACCAGCGCCTGGCCAGCCGCAACTTTGCGCAACTGGTGGTGATTGCGCGCGACGTGCCGGCGCGCGAGCGTGAAATTGCCCGCATTCGCCATCTGTTCGAGACCGACTTTCCCAATGCGCGCGGGCGCGCGGTGCGCTTCGAATACGGCCCGCCCTCCGGCTACCCGGTGCAGTATCGGCTCTCCGGTGCCGACATCCCGCAGCTGAAGATCGAAGCCGAGAAACTGCGCAGGATCGTCGCCGCGCAGCCGCAGGTGACGGCGGTGAACCTGGACTGGAACGAGCAGTCGCTGGCGGTGAAAGCACAGCTTGATCAGGACAAGATCAAGGCGCTGGGCCTGAGCTCGGATGAGGTCGGGCGGCTGCTGGCCTTGCAGCTGTCGGGCGCCACCGTCACCCAGATGCGCGAAAACGATCTGCTGATCGACGTGGTGCTGCGCACCCCGCGCAACGAACACCGCGATGTCGATGCGCTGAAGTCGCTGCCCATCGGCAGCTTCAACGGCCAGAGCGTGACCCTGGGGCAGATCGCCAGCTTCAAGCCCCTGTTCGAGGACAGCTTGATCTGGCGGCGCGACCGCTTGCCGACCATCTCGGTGCGGGGCGATCCGCTGGGCAAGACCCAGCCCGCCACCGTCATCGCCGCCATCGCGCCGCAGGTGGCTCGGTTCAAGGCGCAGCTGCCGCCGGGCTTCCGGCTGGAAGTGGGCGGCCCGGTGGAGGGGAGCGCCAAGGCGAATGCCGCGATTGGCGCATCGTGGCCGCTCATCCTCATCACCACGTTCACGCTGCTGATGCTGCAACTCGGCAGTCTGTCGCGCTCGCTGCTGGTGGTGCTGACCGCACCGCTCGGCATCATCGGCGTGGCCATCGCGCTGCTGGTGAGCGGTCAGCCGATGGGCTTCGTCGCGCTGCTGGGCATCATCTCGCTGGCCGGCATGATCATGCGCAACTCGGTGATTCTGGTCGATCAGATCCAGCAGGACATCGCGCGCGGACTGTCGCAATGGGACGCCATCATCGAGTCGACGGTGCGGCGGATGCGCCCGATCAGTCTCACCGCCGCTGCCGCGGTGCTGGCGATGATTCCGCTGTCGCGCTCGATTTTCTGGGGGCCGATGGCGGTGTCGGTGATGGGCGGTCTGATCGCAGCGACTTTCCTCACGCTGTTTTTTCTGCCAGCCTTGTATGCGGCGTGGTTCAGGATTCGGCCTGAATGATCGGAGGCAGGCATGCGTAATGGCGGGATGAAAGCACTCGTTCTCGTTGGACTCGTGGCGCTGGGCGGGTGTGGCAGCCTGAGTTCGCCCAACCCGGCGTCGCCGTATTACGCCTATCCGCCGGGCTGGGCGGTGCAACTCAACCGGGTGCTGCCGATCGACCCCGGTGCGGCCACGGTGCGATTGCAGTACGGCCGGATCGTGCCGCGCAACGGCGTGCAGGAGCAGGATCCGTTCTGCATCATGGAAGTGAACACGCTGGGCAACGAGGTGCAGTTGCTGCAACCGGGACGTTTCGAGGTGGTGCAGGTCACGCGCAGCGTGAGTGACATCACGGCTGCGGCACAGTCTCCGCTGATCCGGGCGCGCTATGTCTACGACGATGGCGACCCGAGCTTTTTGTACTTCATCACCGAGTTTCGGCTGCGTGACGCCGCTCAGCCGGAGGTGCGCAGCCTGAGATGCGCCTGGAACCAGATGGCGCCCGGCAACCGGGCGTTGATGCGCCATCTCACGCTGGACGAAATCCGCAGTGCGCTGGGCGACTGGATCACGCTGGTTCCGCCTGCCGAGCGCCTGTGAGCGCGAGGTGATCTGATCAGGTCTTTTTGCGCGCGCGCGGGTGCGCCTGGTCGTACACCTTGGCGAGGTGCTGCCAGTCGAGATGGGTATACACCTGCGTGGTGCTGATGCTGGCGTGGCCGAGCATTTCCTGCACTGCGCGCAGGTCGCCGGATGATTGCAGCACATGGGTGGCAAACGCGTGCCGCAGCATGTGCGGATGTATCTGCTGGCTCAGCCCCGCCTGCAACGCCCAGCGGTTGAGCCGCAACTGCACGCTGCGCGGACTGAGACGGCTGCCGCGCTGGCTGATGAACAGCGCGGGCGTAGGGTCGCGCACCAGCGACTGCCGCTGCGGCAGCCAGGCGGCCAGCGCAGCCAGCGCCTGTTGCCCCACCGGCACGATGCGGGTTTTGCGTCCCTTGCCGGTGACCTGTGCGTCGCCGGATTGCAGATTGACGTCGCTGAGGTCGAGCCCGACCAGTTCCGCCAGGCGTAAACCGGACGAATAAAACAGCTCGAACATGGCGCGGTCACGTGCCGGCAGGGCATCGTCGGTGGCGCCGGTGCGTGCCCCGTCGAGCAACTGGGTGCAGGCGTCGGGCGACAGGACTTGCGGCAAGGCCTTGGCCGCCTTGGGCGGACGCAGGCCGATGCAGGGGTTGTTCGCATAGCCGAGGCGGCGGCAGGCAAAAACATAAAACCCGCGCCAGCTCGACAGTTGCCGCGCCACGCTGGCGGCGGAGAGATTCTGGCTGCGCAGTCTGACGATGGCGCTGCGAATATCGGTGACGCCGAGTTCGGCCAGCGGTTTGCCGGCAGCCAGCCGGGTCAGGTTTTCCAGGTCGCGCTGATAGGCCGCGACGGTATGCGGCGACAGCCGCCGTTCGGCGGCGAGGTGTTGCAGATAGCCCTGGATTTCCGGGCTCACCCCTGCATCCGCAGCAGCGCGGCGCCGATCAGCTGACCCAGGCGTTCCAGATACAGCGTGCCCATTTCGGGATAGAAGCGCCTGGCTTCTTCCGAAGCCAGCACCAGCAAGCCAATCGGCGCGGCGGCGGGCGCGGGGCGCAGCGGAATGCAGGCGAAGGCGCGCAGATGCGGCGACACTTCGCCGAACCAGTCGCTGGCGTCATCCACCGCCAGCGCACCGCACACCGGCTGCGCC
>JBAVFD010000139.1:0-46612 GCA_049588075.1 Thiobacillus sp. | reverse complement strand
TTCGATGGCGATCTCAAGTGAATCGGTCCATTTCATATCAATGTCCTTCTTTCACCATGTTGATGGTGTATTTTGGAATTTCGATCACCAGGTCGCTGCTGGCGACGCGCGCCTGGCACGACAAGCGTGATTGTGGTTCCAATCCCCAGGCTTTGTCGAGCAGATCGTCCTCGTCTTCGGTCGATTCGGCGAGCGAATCAAACCCTTCACGCACAATGACGTGACAAGTCGTGCAGGCGCATGATTTTTCGCAGGCGTGTTCGATCTCGACGCCGTTGGCGAGCAGGGTGTCGCAAATGGTGTCGCCGGGTTGGGCCTCGATGACGGCGCCTTCTGGGCAGAGTTCGACGTGGGGCAGTACGATCAGTTGGGGCATGGTTTCTAGGATACAGCTGAATTGGACAGGATCAGGCGGCTTCGGCGTGCTGGCTGGGCAGTGCGTGCAGCACACCGTCCCAGAAAAGCAGTCGGGCGTTGACCGCGGTTTCGGCCGCCGCTTGGGCCTCGCGCCATTTATCGGCGTCATCACCGCACAAAGCAGCGAGCAGGCGCAAGGACAGTGGCGCGTGGAAATCCTCGTCGAGATGGACGTGGCGGTTGAGGTAATAGTGGAAACTCGGCGCCTGCGTTTCGGTCACCGCCATGCGCGACAGGAAGGCACGGAACATCGACGGGATGACATGTTCGCGCCCGAGCGCCAGCGCGGCGGCGACGGCATGCGGTTTGCCACTGGCGATGAAACCGAAGGTGCTGCGGGTGAAGGTGGCGGATGGCGCCGGTGCCAGACCCGAGCCGAGGGCGGCATCGATCCCCTGCTCGCCCGCCATCTGCACAAAGCGTGCAGGCGTGTCGGCGTCGGCCCCGACTTCATGCATGGCCGCCAGATACAGCATGAAGTGGCTGGTGTGGCCTTCATGGCCCGGCAGGGCGATGTCGGTCTCTTCTTCCAGCACCAGTTCGTTGATGAAGCGCGCAACCGAGGCATCGCCGCTCGGCGTCCACGGCCAGCGTGCGGGCGCGACTTCGTTCTGCAGGTATTTGATCAGCGACATGAAGTCCCACACCGAATAGACGTGGTGCTGCATGAACACGCGCAGATCGTCCAAGGTTTGCACCGCCGCGTAAATCGGGTGGCTCGCGAGCTTTAACCGCAGGGATTCGATGAAGTCGTCGTTCAACATGGTGGCTTCAATCCGCTCAACCAAAGGTCTCCAGTTTTTGCCCGGCCATCGCCCGGCGCACGTTCTGGTCCATGCGGCGCTGGGCGAATTCGGTGGTGGCCGCATTCAGCGCCTCGATGCCGCGTTTGATGGACTGATGATCGGAACCCGTCATCAGTTTTTCAAGGGCGACGATGCTGGTTTCGATCGCCGCGGTTTCAGCTGCGTCCAGCAGCGTGCCGTCTTCCGCCATCGCCGCACGGGTGGCGGCGATCAGGCCCTGCGCGTCGACGATCTGCTCGTTCAGCGCGCGCGCATACATGTCGTCCCTGGCGTGGGTGAAGGCATCTTTCAGCATGCGGGTGATGTCTTCGTCGCCAAGGCCATACGACGGCTTGACCTGCACGCTGGCCTCGACACCGGTGCTTTGCTCGCGCGCCGCCACCGACAGCAGGCCGTCGGCGTCGACCTGGAAGGTGACACGGATGCGCGCCGCACCCGCCACCATCGGCGGAATGCCGCGCAGTTCGAAGCGCGCCAGCGAGCGGCAATCGGATGCCAGTTCGCGTTCGCCCTGCAGCACGTGCACGCTCATCGCGGTCTGGCCATCCTTGAAGGTGGTGAACTCCTGCGCCCGCGCGGTGGGAATCGTGGTGTTGCGCGGGATGACCTTCTCGGTCAGGCCGCCCATGGTTTCCAGGCCGAGCGACAGCGGAATCACGTCGAGCAGCAGCCAGTCGTCACCCGCGCGGTTGCCTGCCAGCACATCGGCCTGCATCGCCGCGCCGAGCGCAACCACCTTGTCGGGGTCGAGGTTGGTGAGCGGCGTCTGTTTGAAGAAGTCGGCCACCGCCTGGCGGATGCAGGGCATCCGCGTCGACCCGCCGACCATCACCACCCCCTTCACCTCGTCCACGGAAAGTCCGGCATCGCGCAGGGCCTTGCGGGTGGGCGCCAGGGTCTTGCTGACCAGGCTCGCGGTCATCGCATTGAAGGCGGCCTGGGTCAGCGTCGCGTCCATCATTTCGCCGGTCGACAGCACGGCGGTGACGCGCACCTCGGTATGTTCGGTCAGCGCTTCCTTGGCGTCGCGCGCCTTGGTCAGCAGCAACCGCATGTCACCCGCCGACAGCGGCTGGAAACGGCCCTGCTCGACCATCCAGCAGAACACGCGCTGGTCGAAATCGTCTCCGCCGAGCGCCGAATCGCCGTGGGTGGCCAATACCTCGAACACGCCCCTGGACAGCTTGAGGATGGAGATGTCGAAGGTGCCGCCGCCGAGGTCGTATACCGCGTACACCCCTTCGGACGCGTTATCGAGACCGTAGGCGATCGCCGCCGCGGTCGGCTCGTTCAGCAGGCGCAGCACGTTGAGGCCGGCCAGTTGCGCGGCGTCCTTGGTGGCCTGGCGCTGGGCGTCGTCGAAATACGCCGGCACGGTGATCACCGCACCGACCAGTTCGCCGCCCATCGCGACTTCGGCGCGCTGGCGCAGGACTTTCAGAATTTCGGCCGAGACTTCGACCGGGCTTTTCACGCCGGCGGCGGTTTTCAACTGCACCATGCCGGGCGCGTCAACAAAGCGGTACGGCAGGCTGGCGATGTCGACGATATCGACAATGCCGCGTCCCATGAAGCGCTTCACCGACACGATGGTGTTGTGGGGGTCGGTATTCTGCGCCGACTGCGCGGGGTATCCCACCTCCACATCGCCGCTGGCGCGGTAACGCACCACCGAAGGCAGCAGCGAATGTCCCGCTGCGTCGTCCAGCACCATCGACAGGCCGGAACGCACCGTCGCCACCAGCGAGTTGGTCGTGCCCAGATCGATGCCGACCGCCAGCCTGTGCTGATGCGGGGCGGTGGACATGCCGGGTTCGGAAATCTGCAACAGAGCCATGCGGTCAGTCTTCTCTTCTCAGCCTTCGAGTTCTTCGTACACGTCGCCGACTTCGGCGATGAGTTTGTCCATGAAACGCAACTGGCGCACAGCCTCGGAGGCAGCCTCAAAATCGTGCGCCGCGTCGATCAGTTCGGCCAGACGCGTCTCGATGCGGCGATGCGCGACACGCAACTCATCGGATAAGGCGTCCAGCGCTGTCACGCCCTTGGCCGTGCGCGCTTCCTCGATCGCCTCGCGCCATTCCATCTGCTGCATCAGGAACGCCGGCGCCATTTTGGTGTTGTTGGCGTCGAGCGCATCGATGCCCTGCAGCCGCAGCAGATACACGCCGCGGTTCACCGGATGCTTCAAAGTCTGGTACGCCTCGTTCACCTGCGTCGCCCACTGCATGGCCACCCGCTGCGCGGCTTCCGGCTGCGCGGCAAAGCGGTCCGGGTGGACCGCGTTTTGCAACTCGCGGTAGGCCGCATCGAGCTTCGCCCGATCCAGCGCATACGATTGCGGCAGGCCGAACAGTTCGAAATGGGTTTGGGTGAAATCCATTGGGGTGGGGATATGAAGTGTGAGATGGCAAATCACGGGTCAGGGGCAGCGCGTTCCACCACCCCTTACAGTTCACCCCTCGCCAACCAATCAGACGTTGAACGATTCCCCGCACCCGCATTCATTCTTCACGTTCGGATTATTGAACTTGAAGCCTTCATTGAGGCCTTCGCGGGTGTAGTCGAGTTCGGTGCCATCGATGTAAGCCAGGCTTTTCGGGTCGACGAACACGGTCACACCATGGCTGGTGAAGACCTCGTCGCCTTCGGGCGCTGCATCGGCAAACTCCAGCTTGTAGGCCATGCCGGAGCAGCCGGTGGTGCGAACGCCGAGGCGAATGCCGACACCCTTGCCGCGTTTGGCGAGGAAGTTGCTGATGTGCTGCGCCGCGCGCTCAGACAGGGTGACCGCCATGACGCTTACTCCAGACCTTTTTTCTGCTTGTAATCGGCGACCGCAGCCTTGATCGCGTCTTCAGCCAGAATCGAGCAATGGATTTTCACCGGCGGCAGCGCGAGTTCTTCGGCGATGGCGGTGTTCTTGATTTCCATCGCCTGGTCGAGCGTCTTGCCCTTGACCCACTCCGTCACCAGCGACGACGAGGCAATCGCCGAGCCGCAGCCGTAGGTCTTGAATTTGGCATCTTCGATGCGGCCATCGGCGCCGACCTTGATCTGCAGCTTCATCACGTCGCCGCAGGCGGGCGCGCCCACCATGCCGGTGCCGACGCCTTCGTCGTCCTTGGTGAAGGAGCCGACGTTGCGGGGGTTTTCGTAATGATCGAGTACTTTATCGCTGTAGGACATGATGGTTCTCCTTTGCTTCAATATCAGTGTGCAGCCCACTGCACGGAATTCAGATCGACGCCTTCCTTGAACATCTCCCACAGCGGGGAAAGCTCGCGCAGCTTGCCGATCTTTTCATGCAGCAGCTTGATGGCGTAATCGACTTCCGCTTCGGTGGTGAAGCGGCCGATCGAGAAGCGGATCGAGCTGTGCGCCAGTTCGTCGCTGCGGCCGAGCGCACGCAGCACGTAGGACGGCTCCAGGCTGGCCGAGGTGCAGGCGGAACCGCTTGATACCGCCAGATCCTTGATCGCCATGATCAGCGATTCGCCTTCGACGAAGTTGAAGCTGACGTTGAGGTTGTGCGGCACGCGCTGATCCACGTCGCCGTTCAGATGCACTTCCTCGATATCCTTGAGACCGTTGTAGAGGCGGTCGCGCAGCATGCGGATGCGCTCGTTCTCGGTCGCCATTTCTTCACGGGCGATGCGGAAGGCTTCGCCCATGCCGACGATCTGGTGCGTGGCCAGGGTGCCCGAACGCATGCCGCGCTCGTGGCCGCCGCCGTGCATCTGCGCTTCCAGGCGGATGCGCGGCTTGCGGCGCACGTACAGCGCGCCGATGCCCTTGGGGCCGTAGGTCTTGTGTGCCGAGAACGACATCAGGTCGACCGGCAGCTTGCTCAGGTCGATCGGCATCTTGCCGGTGGCCTGCGCCGCGTCGACGTGGAAAATCACGCCCTTTTCGCGGCAGATCCTGCCGATGGCCTCGATGTCCTGGATCACGCCGATCTCGTTGTTGACCGCCATCACCGACGCCAGCACGGTGTCGGGGCGGATCGCCGCGCGGAAGGCGTCGAGATCGAGCAGGCCGTTTTCCTTCACGTTCAGATAGGTGGCCTCGAAGCCCTGGCGCTCCATTTCACGCACGGTGTCGAGCACCGCCTTGTGCTCGGTGCGCACGGTGATGATGTGCTTGCCCTTGGTGCCGGAATAGAAATGCCCCGCACCCTTGATGGCGAGATTGTTCGATTCGGTGGCGCCGGAGGTGAACACGATTTCCTTGGGATCGGCACCGACCAGCGCAGCGACCTGGGCACGCGCGTCTTCCACCGCCGCTTCGGCCTCCCAGCCATAGGGGTGCGAGCGCGACGCCGGGTTGCCGAAGTGCTCGGTCAGATAGGGAATCATCTTGGCCGCCACCCGCGGGTCGACCGGAGTGGTGGCAGAGTAGTCAAAGTACAGTGTTTTCATTGTGTTGCCTTCATTTCCAAATCCAAATTCGCCTAGTGTAAAGTCAGGCTGCCAGCGTCATTTTCGATGCGCGGCGGTCCTGCAGCACTTTTTGCTTGCACTCGTCCTGCCTGGCTACCAGCGTGGCGAGGGTGACGTTGTCCAAATAATCATAAATGTGGGCATTGAGTCCCATCCACAAGTCATGGGTCAGGCAACGGTGTTCGTCGTGGCAGTTTTCCTTGCCGCCGCATTGAGTCGCGTCGATCGGTTCGTCCACCGCACGAATGATGTCGGCCACGCTGACCTCGCCGATGGGCCTGGCGAGGAAATAACCGCCACCGGGGCCGCGCACGCTCTCGACCAGTTCATGCCGACGCAAACGGCTGAACAGCTGTTCCAGATACGACAGGGATATGTCTTGTCGCTCGCTGATGCCGGCCAGTGTCACCGGATTTTTGCCGCCGCGCAGCGCCAGATCCAGCATGGCGGTGACAGCAAAGCGACCTTTTGTGGTCAACCTCATGACTCATTCTCCTGTTGTTCGCCCGAACTATAAAATTCCCGAGCAATTTGGTCAACTATTCCTTAACCTAGCAATTTAGTCAACTATTTTGTTCAGATAGTTCGGGTCGAAGTCATCCGGCTGATCCTGCCCGGCTGGCATGTCCGCGCCCAGCTTCTGCAGCTGCGCCAGAATCAGTTCGAGCCGGTGATCGATATGGGCGGAATGATCGATCAGGCCATGGATCGCCTTCACCACCGGATCATTCATGTCGGCCGAAATGGCATAGGCCGAAAACCCCAGTTTTTCCGCCTGCTGCCCCAGGTTTTCCATTTTTTGCTGGCGCTGCTTTTCGGCTGCGCTGTCGAGAATGCGCGCTGGAATGCCCACCGCCGTGGCGTTATCCGGCACGTCCTTCACCACCACGGCGTTGGAGCCGACGCGGGCGTTGGCGCCGATGGTGATCGGCCCGAGGATCTTGGCGCCCGCCCCCACCACCACGCCGGGCATGAGGGTGGGATGGCGCTTGCCTTTGTTCCACGAGGTGCCGCCGAGCGTCACCCCGTGATAGAGCGTGCAGTCGTCGCTGATTTCGGCGGTTTCGCCCACCACCACGCCCATGCCGTGGTCGATGAACACGCGGCGGCCGATGGTGGCGCCGGGATGGATTTCGATGCCGGTGAGCCAGCGGCTGATATGTGAGGTGAAGCGCGCCAGCCATTTGAATCCCGCGCCCCACAGAGCGTGCGCCAGGCGATGGATGACGATGGCATGAAAACCGGGATAGGTGGTGACGACTTCGAAGGTCGAGCGCGCTGCCGGATCGCGGTCGAACACCACGGCAATGTCTTCCTTGAGATGACTAAAAAGGCTCATGCGTTGGAGGATGCTTTTTCCGAGTGTGTGAGTCAACTATTCCGGGCCTGGTGTGCCGCCCGTTTCGCCGCCTGCGCGGCAGTCAGGATCCCGCGCAGGATGTTGACTTCTTCCTTGGCCAGCCGGGTGCGCGCAAACAGCCAGCGCAGCTTCAGCATCAGCTTGCCGGGCGAGCCGTGATTGAGGAAGTCCAGATCGACCAGCGTGGTTTCAAGATGGGCGTAAAACCGCTCCACTTCGTCCCCCGTCGCCGCATCCATTTCGGGCGGCGGCCAGCTCGCATGGTCAAGCCAGGCCTGGCGAATTTCATAACTCAGCACCTGCACCGCCGCCGCGAGATTGAGCGAGCTGTAATCCGGATTGGCGGCGATCGTCACCAGCCCCTGGCACAGGCTCAGCTCCTCGTTCGACATGCCGCTGGTTTCGTTGCCGAACACCAGCGCCACCGGCGCGGCCTGCGCCTCGGTCAGCAAGCGGGTTGCGGCTTCGGGCGGGGTCAGCACCTCGGTCACGATATCGCGCCGGCGCGCCGACACGCCCAGCACCAGCGTGGTGTCGGCGAGCGCTTCTTCCAGCGTGGCGCACACCTTTGCCTGCGCCAGCAGGTCGATTGCGCCCGCGGCCATCGCATCGGCCTGGCTATTGGGAAAAACGGCGG
Source organism: Thiobacillus sp. (assembly GCA_049588075.1). Taxonomy (GTDB): domain Bacteria; phylum Pseudomonadota; class Gammaproteobacteria; order Burkholderiales; family Thiobacillaceae; genus Thiobacillus. Next base: position 38,950 of record JBAVFD010000139.1, on the reverse strand, counting down.
GGCTGACCAGATAGAGTTGCGACAGCCCCATCGTCTTCATCGCCCGCATCGCCGCGCCGATATTGCCGGGATGGCTGGTGCGGGCCAGCACCACGCGAATATTGGCAAGAAGTTTCGGGTCAGCTAAGGTCATACATCAAGTAAAATAGCAATTCGTTCTTTGAATTTGTAGCCAGACAACATGCATCCCATGCTCAATACGGCGGTGAAAGCCGCCCGCAAGGCGGGGGCGATCATCAATCGCGCCTCGCTCGACCTCGACCAGCTCACCGTGCGCAGCAAGCAGGATCGCGATTATGTGACCGAGGTCGATCAAATGGCCGAGCGCGCCATCATCGACACCCTGCTCGACGCTTACCCAAACCACGGGATTTTAGCAGAGGAGTCTGGCACCACCGACGCCAGGAACAGCGAGGACTATCAGTGGATCATCGACCCGCTCGACGGCACCACCAACTTCCTGCACGGCCTGCAACAGTATTCGGTTTCCATCGCATTGAGGCACAAAGGCCAGATCACCCAGGCCGTTGTCTACGATCCCGCGCGCAACGAACTCTTCACCGCCAGCCGCGGCCGCGGCGCCATGCTCAACGACCGCCGCATCCGTGCCAGCAAACGCGCCAAGTTGAGCGAATGCCTGATCGGCACCGGCTTTCCCTACACCGACTTCAGCTACGTCGAGGCCTACCTCAACATGTTCCGCGACATGATGCGCGCCACCTCCGGCCTGCGTCGTCCCGGCTCCGCCGCGCTCGACCTGTGCTACGTCGCATGCGGCCGCTATGACGGCTTCTGGGAAATGCACCTGAAACCCTGGGACCTCGCTGCCGGCAGCCTGATCGCGCAGGAATCCGGCGCCCTGGTCGGCAACTTCATGGGCGACGAAGGCTTCCTCGAATCCGGCAACATCGTCGCTGCCAGTCCGAAAATTTTCTCGCAGATGCTGCAAACACTGGCGCCCCATTTGCCGCCCGAACTGAAAGTCTGATTCCAGCCCAAGCGCCCATGCTCAGCAGCAAGGAGACCGCCGCCCACACGCCGATGATGCAGCAGTATCTAGGCATCAAGGCGCAGCATCCCGACATGCTGCTGTTCTACCGCATGGGCGATTTTTACGAGCTGTTTTTCGACGACGCGGAAAAAGCGTCGCGGCTGCTCAACATCACGCTCACCACGCGCGGCGCATCGGCCGGGTCGCCGATCAAGATGGCCGGCGTGCCGTATCACAGTGCCGATCAATACTTGGCGCGCTTGCTGAAACTGGGCGAGTCGGTGGTGATTGCCGAGCAGGTGGGCGATCCCGCCACCAGCAAGGGGCCGGTCGAGCGCCAGGTGGCGCGTATCGTCACCCCGGGCACGCTGACCGATTCCGGCCTGCTGGACGAAACACGCGACACGCTGATTCTGGCCATCGCCCCCGGCAGGGTCATTACAGCTCCCGGCATGGTCAATACAGAACCCGCTGCAGAGACGGTTGGCGTGGCCTGGCTCAATCTGGCCGCCGGGCGGTTTCAGGTGAGTGAAATCAGCGCAGCCGCCCTGCCCGCCCTGCTGGCGCGGGTGCGGCCAGCGGAAATTCTCGCGCCTGATGACTTTGCGTTCAGCGGTGCGGCCTGCGCGGTACGCCGGCTGGCGCCGTGGCAGTTCGACCCGGTTGGCGCGCAGGCCCGGCTGGCACAGCAATTCGGCAGCCGCGATCTGACCGGTTTCGGTGTGGCCGACCTGCCGCTGGCCATCGCCGCCGCCGGCGCCCTGCTCGATTACATCCAGACCACCCAGCGCACCGCGCTGCCGCATATCCAGGCCATCCATGCCGAGCGCGACAGCGATTTCGTCCAGCTCGATGCGGCTACCCGGCGCAATCTGGAACTCACCGAAACCCTGCGCGGCGAAGCGTCGCCCACCCTGCTGTCGGTGCTCGACACCACCGCCACCGGCATGGGCACGCGCCTGCTGCGCCACTGGCTGCACCATCCGCTGCGCGACCGCGTGGTGCTGACCCGGCGGCGCGATGCCATCGGCGTGCTGGCCGAGCAGCCGGCAACTGCACTTGCCCTCACCCGTTTGCTGAAAAGCTGCGCCGATGTCGAACGCATCAGCGGGCGCATCGCGCTGAAGAATGCGCGCCCACGCGATCTCTCCGGCCTGCGCGACACGCTGGCGCAACTGCCCGAGCTCGCCGCCCTGTTGCCCGAGGATCGCGCGCGCCTGACCGCACTGCAAACCGCGCTCGCCGCGCGTCCCGATCTGCACGTGCTGCTCGCCCGTGCCATCCAGCCCGAACCTGCCAGCGTGCTGCGCGATGGCGGCGTCATCGCCGACGGCTTCGACGCCGATCTCGACGAGTTGCGTGCGCTGACCCGCGACGCCGGGGCCTTCCTGCTGGAACTGGAAACGCGCGAGCGCACGCGCTCGGGCATCGGCACCCTCAAGGTCGAATACAACAAGGTGCACGGCTTCTACATCGAGGTCAGCCGTGCGCAGTCGGAAAATGTCCCCGACGATTACCGCCGCCGCCAGACGCTGAAGAACGCCGAGCGCTACATCACGCCGGAACTGAAAGCCTTCGAGGACAAGGCGCTGTCGGCACAGGACCGCGCGCTGGCGCGCGAGAAAGCGCTGTTCGATGCGCTGCTGGACACACTGATGCCGCATGTGCCCGCGCTGCTGGAAGTGGCGGCGGCACTGGCCGAAGTCGACGTGCTGGCGAGCCAGGCCGAGCGCGCAGGCACGCTCAAGCTCAACGCCCCCGAATACACCAGCGAACCCGGCATCGTCATCCGCGCCGGGCGCCATCCGGTGGTCGAAGCGCAGGTGGCGCACTTCATCCCCAACGACGTTCAACTCACCCGCGCGCGGCAGATGCTGCTGATCACCGGCCCCAACATGGGCGGCAAATCGACCTATATGCGGCAGGCGGCACTGATCACGCTGCTCGCCTGCTGCGGGCTGTGGGTGCCCGCCAGCGCGGCGAAGATCGGCGACATCGACCAGATCTTCACCCGCATCGGCGCGTCCGACGATCTGGCGGGCGGGCGTTCGACCTTCATGGTCGAGATGACCGAGACCGCGCACATCCTGCACAACGCCAGCGCCAGCAGCCTGGTGTTGCTCGATGAAATCGGCCGCGGCACCTCCACCTTCGACGGCCTCGCGCTGGCATGGGCGGTGGCACGGTACCTGGTCAGCGCCACCCGTGCGTTCACCCTGTTCGCCACCCACTATTTCGAGCTGACCCAGCTCGCCAACGAATTCAAGCAACTCGCCAACGTGCACCTCGATGCCAAGGAACACGGCGCCGACCTGGTGTTCCTGCACGCGGTGGAAGACGGCCCGGCCTCGCAAAGCTACGGCATCCAGGTCGCCCGTCTGGCCGGCGTGCCGAGCCCGGTGATCCACGCGGCGCGCCGTCACCTGCGCGAGCTCGAGGACGCGCAACTGCAGCCCGGCCCGCAGGGCGACCTGTTCGCCGCCCACCTCCCCAACGACGCCCCGCCGCCGCACCCCGCGCTCGACCAGCTGCGCGAACTCGACCCCGACACGCTCACGCCGAAGGCAGCGCTCGATATGCTCTACGCCTTGAAGGCGCTGACCGACACGTCGCCATGAAAACGCTGCGCCTCGACACCGCCGAACTCGGCCTCGACTTTTATGCCGCGCTGAAGCTGGCGACGGCCGTCGCCCGGCAGCAGTTGGGCGACGACACCATGTTGTTGAGCTGGTACGACCGCGAACGCGATCTCGAATCGCCGGCGGGCGTGAGCGAATGCCACGAAGGCTGCGCCACCAAGGGGTCGTGGGACTATGCGTTGAATCGCGGTGCGCGGCTGGCGGTGGAGTTTGATTCCGGCCGCTTTTTCTTCTGCTTTCTTTAAGCTTCAGCCGCCATCACCCGAACGGTCTGCCCAAGACAGCGCACTGTCTGGTTCGCCCGTATTTTCGCCGTCTTGCGGCTTTCGGGCTGGCCGTCAACGGTCACTTCGCCGTTGGCGATCATGAGTTTGCCTTGGCCGCCGCTGCCGGCGATGCCGGTGAGCTTGAGCAAGTCGCAGAGTGCGACGTATTCCCCGCGCAGCTTGAATTCCAGGGTGTCCATTCCTGATTACTCCGCGCCCTACCCGCCGCGCCGCCGCCACAGGTAACGGTACACAAACCCCGGATAGGCAAACACCACGAACAGCGCGGCGTTGACTGCATAGAACTCCCAGCCCTGGCTATGCACGTCACCCAGCTTGCTTTCGAGCAGCCAGGCGATCCCGCCGACCACGAAGAACATCACAATCAGCTCCAGCAGGCGCCAGGCGATATTCTTGTCGCCCGTTTTGGGCTGGACGACGAAGAATATGCGATCGATGAGAAACGGCAGGTTGGCTGCGGTGAACGCCAGAATCAGCAACAGGGTGGTAGAGAAATTCACAGTGGTTCCAAAAATCCAGGCAACGCCAGAGCAGACTTGCTTCGAGTGGAGTTGGTTCAGTTTATGTTGACTGGCGCTAGTGGACGGACAGCCCTTCGACAGGCTCAGGGCGAACGGTTAGTGAGACCGACTCAGCGCGAGTGCTTGTTGGGTTGATGTGCACAATCCCGGATCAAAAAGACGCGCCGATGGCGTGTACGCACACCGCCATCAAGGGTTGCGGCAGAATGCCGAGCGCCAGCACGGCCAAGCCGTTGGCCGACATCAGCATCCGGGTGTCGGGGCTGGCGACGATCGGGCGGGTGTCGTGCGGGGCGTCGAAATACATGAGCTTGACGATGCGCAGGTAGTAGAACGCACCCACCAGCGAGAACAGGACGGCGGCAACCGCCAGCCAGACGTAACCGAGTTCGACCACGGCCTGCAGCACCGACAGTTTGGCGTAGAAGCCCACCGTGGGCGGCACGCCGGCCATCGAGAACATCAGCAGCAGCATCAGGAACGCCAGCCACGGGCTGCGGCGGTTGAGACCCTTGAAATCGTCGAGTTGGTCGGCCTCGAAGCCGGCGCGCGACAGCAGCAGGATCATGCCGAAGCCGCCCAGGCTCATCAGCACGTAGACCAGCACGTAGAACATCGCGCTGCCGTAGCCGTTCTGCGTGCCCGCCAGGATGCCGAGCAGCATAAAGCCCATATGCGAGATGGTCGAGTAGGCGAGCATGCGCTTGAGGTTGGTCTGCGCAATCGCCGCGAGGTTGCCAACCGCCATCGACAGCACGGCCAGGATCACCAGCATATCGCGCCATTCGGTCACCTGCGACTCCAGCCCCTGACCGAGGATGCGGATCACGAAAGCGAAGGCGGCGATCTTGGGCGCGCTGCCGATGAACAGCGTCATCGCGGTAGGCGCGCCATGGTATACATCCGGTACCCACATGTGGAACGGCACCGCGCCGAGCTTGAAGGCGAGCCCGGCGACGATGAAGACGATGCCAAAAACCAATGGAATACGCAGGTCGGTGCCGTCCTGCAGGGCAATGGCGATGTCGCCCAGCGCGAGGGAGCCGGTGACGCCGTAGACCATCGACATGCCGTACAGCAGCATGCCGGAGGCCAGCGCGCCGAGGACGAAGTATTTCATCGCCGCCTCGGTGGCGATGCTCGAATCGCGCTGCAGCGCAACCATCGCATACAAGGACAGCGACAGCAGTTCGAGGCCGAGATAGAGCGTAAGGAAATGGCTGGCAGAGATCATCACCATCATGCCCAGCAGCGCGAACAGGGTGAGCACGAAGAACTCGCCCTTGTACAGCCCGCGTTCCTGCAGGTAGTCGCGTGAATAGACCAGCACCACCGCGACGGTCGGATAGAGAAACAGCTTCAGCACGTCCGACAGCGGGTCGTCGATGAAAAGGCCGCCCAGCACCAGCACCGGCATGGTGGACATGTCGCGCACAGTGAGAAAAGCCGCGCCAGCCAGCGTGGCCAGCGACAGCACATAGGCCAGATAACGCTTGCTGTCGTCAACGGCGGCATCGATCACCAGAATCAGCGACACCATGGCCAGCACGAATATTTCGGGCAGCGCGGGGGCGAATTGGCCAAGATGAATTGGGATGGGACTCATGTTCGTGCGCTCACGGAAGTTTGCTCTGCGCGACGTGCGCCAACAGGTCAACCACCGACACGTGCATCACGTCGGTGAAGGGTTTGGGATAGAGGCCCATCCCGAGCACGCAGACGGCGAGGACGGCGAGGATCAGAATTTCGCGCGCGTTGACGTCGCTCATTTCCTCGACGTGGGGGTTGGTGACCTTGCCGAACACCACGCGCTTGTACATCCACAAGGTGTAGGCCGCACCGAGAATCAGCGTGGTGGCGGCGACAAAGGCGAACCAGAAATTGACCTGGGTGGCGGCCATGATGACCATGAATTCACCGACGAAGCCGCTGGTGGCGGGCAGGCCCGCATTCGCCATGGCGAACAGCATGAAGAACGCGGCGAATACCGGCATCCTGCTCGCCAGCCCGCCGTAATCCTTGATCTGGCGTGAGTGCAGGCGGTCGTACATGACGCCGATGCAGAGGAACAGCGCGGCGGAGACGAAGCCGTGCGAGATCATCTGCACCAGTCCGCCCTCCCAGCCGAGCGGGTTGAACATGAAGAAGCCAAGGGTGACGAAGCCCATGTGGGCAATCGACGAATAGGCGATGAGCTTTTTCATGTCGGCCTGCACCAGCGCGACCAGGCCGATGTAGGCAACGGCGATCAGCGACAGCGCGATGACGAACCATCCCAGTTCGTGGCTGGCATCGGGCAGGATCGGCAGGATGAAACGCAGGAAGCCGTAGGCGCCGACTTTCAGCGTGATCGCCGCCAGCACCACCGAACCGCCGGTGGGCGCCTCGACGTGGGCGTCGGGCAGCCAGGTGTGCACCGGCCACATCGGCACCTTGACGCCAAAGGCGAGCAAAAAGGCAAAGAACATCAGCGTCTGCGCGGTCATGCCGAGCGTGGTGGCATGCCAGGTCTGGATGTCGAAGCTGCCGCCCGACTGGAAATACAGATAGATCATCGACACCAGCATCAGCAACGAACCGGCGAGCGTGTAGAGGAAGAACTTGAACGCGGCATAGACCCGGTTCGGCCCGCCCCACACGCCGACGATCAGGTACAGCGGAATCAGCATGCCTTCGAAAAAGACATAGAACAGGATGCCGTCGAGCGCAGCGAACACGCCGTTGATGAGGCCGGACATGATGAGGAAGGCCGCCATGTACTGTGCGACCTTGTCCTGAATCACCTGCCAGCCGGCAATCACCACCAGCACGGTGATGAAGCTGTTGAGCAGGATCAGCGGCATCGAAATGCCGTCGACCCCCAGGTGGTAGTGGATGTTGAACGCCGGTATCCACGCCGCCTTCTCGACGAACTGCATCGCCGAGGTGGTGGTATCGAAGCCGGTGACGAGCGGAATCGCCACAAGCAGTCCGAGCAGCGCACCGGCCAGTGCCAGCCAGCGGGCAAGGGCTGCATTGCGGTCGGAGCCGGTGGCAAGCACCGCCACTCCGGCCAGGATCGGCACCCAGATGACGAGAGTAAGAGTCGACTGTCCGAACATGGGGAGGATTTAGTTGAGCCGCGCGAACCAGGTGACCAGGGCGAACACCCCGATCAGCATGGCAAACGCGTAGTGGTAGATGTAGCCCGACTGGAAGGCCTTGACCAGGCGGGAGATGCGTTCGATCAGATGCGCCGTGCCATTGATCGCGCCGTCGATGGTCGCCTGGTCGCCACCCCGCCACAGTCCGCCGCCGATCAGGCGCGCGCCCCTGGCAAACAGCCAGCTATACAGTTCGTCGAACCAGTATTTATTGAGCAGCATCTGATGGATGAACGCGAAGCGCCGCGCAATCATTGCCGGAATGTCGGGCCGCATCAGGTAAAAGAACGCCGACAGCCCGACACCCGCCACCGCCAGCCAGAACGGCAGCGTCGTGATCGCGTGCAGCCCCATCGCTGCGGCGCCGTGGAATTCCTGGTTGAGTTCGTGCATCACCGGATGGCGGTCGGCGACATAAATCGCGTTGCCGAAGAAGTCGCCGAACAGCATCGGCTCGATGGTCATGTAGCCGATTGCCAATGAGGGCAGCGCCAGCGCCAGCAAGGGGCCGGTCACCACCCACGGCGTTTCGTGCGGCGTGCCGCCATGGCCGCCCCCATGGTCATGGTGGGCATCATCAAGGTGCGCGTCGGGCTCGTTGCCATGGGCGTGTCCCTGGTGGAAACGTTCCTTGCCGTGGAACACCAGGAAATACATGCGGAAGGAATAGAACGCGGTGACGAACACGCCCGCCAGCACCGCGAAGTAGGCAAAGCCCGCGCCCGCCAGATGCGACATTTTAGCCGCCTCGATGATGCTTTCCTTGGAATAAAAGCCCGACAGAAAAGGCGTACCAATCAGCGCCAGTGAGCCGATCAGCGAGGTGATCCAGGTGATCGGCATGTACTTCTTCAGGCCACCCATATAGCGGATGTCCTGGTTGTGATGCATGGCGATGATGACCGAACCGGCGGCGAGGAACAGCAGCGCCTTGAAGAAAGCGTGCGTCATCAGGTGAAACACAGCCACCGAATACGCCGACGCGCCGAGCGCGACCGTCATGTAGCCGAGCTGGGACAGCGTCGAATAGGCGACCACACGCTTGATGTCGTTTTGCACCATGCCGAGAAAACCCATGAACAGCGCGGTGATCGCGCCGATCACCATGATGAAGCTCAGGGCCGTGTCGGACAGTTCATACAGCGGCGACATGCGCGCGACCATGAAAATGCCGGCGGTCACCATCGTTGCCGCGTGGATCAGCGCGGAAATCGGCGTCGGGCCCTCCATCGAATCGGGCAGCCAGACGTGCAGCGGGAACTGAGCCGATTTGCCCATCGCGCCGATGAACAAAAGGATGCCGATGACGCTCATCAGCATCCAAGGCTTGCCGGGGAACAGGGTGATGGTTTCGTTGACCAGCGACGGCGCCTTGGCGAACACCGTCGCGTAGTCGAGCGAACCGCAATACGCCAGCACCAGGCCGATGCCGAGGATGAAACCGAAATCGCCGACGCGGTTGACCAGGAAAGCCTTGAGGTTGGCGTAGATCGCCGTTTCCTTGGTGTACCAGAAACCGATCAGCAGATAGGACACCAGCCCCACCGCCTCCCAGCCGAAAAACAGCTGCAGGAAATTGTTGCTCATCACCAGCATCAGCATCGAGAAGGTGAACAGCGAGATATACGAGAAGAAACGCTGGTAGCCGGGATCATCGTGCATGTAGCCGATGGTGTAGATGTGCACCATCAGCGAGACGAAGGTGACGACCAGCATCATCATCGCGGTCAGCGCATCGATCAGGAAGCCGACTTCAAGATGCAGGTCACCCAGCACCATCCAGGTGTAGACGGTGCCGTTATAGGTGTGGCCGGCGAGCACATCCTGGAACACCAGCACCGAGGCAAACAGCGACACCGCCACACCGGCGATGGTCACCAGATGCGACAGCGTGCGGCCGATCAGCTTGCCGAACAGCCCCGCAACCAGCGCGCCGAGCAGCGGCGCCAGCGGCACGATGAGGTAGAGCGTGTGCATGTCCATCCGCATCAGCCTTTCAGATGGTCGAGGTCATCGACATTGATCGTATGCATGTTGCGGAACAGCACCACCAGGATTGCCAGGCCGATGGCCGATTCGGCGGCGGCGACGGTGAGGATGAAGAAGACGAAAATCTGGCCGTGGATGTCGCCGAGATAATGCGAGAACGCGATGAAATTCATGTTCACCGCCAGCAGCATCAGTTCGATCGCCATCAGCAGGATGATGACGTTCTTGCGGTTGAGGAAGATGCCAAGCACGCTGATGGCGAACAGGATGCCGCCCAGCACCAGATAGTGCGATAAGGAAATCACGCGCCGCCCTCCCCTGCTTCCGGCTTTTTCACGGCCTGCATTTTGACGATGCGCAGACGGTCGTTGCGCCTGACCTTCACCTGCGCGGCCGGGTCGAGGTACTTGCTGTCCTTGCGGCGGCGTAGCGTCAGCGCAATCGCGGCGACAATCGCCACCAGCAGGATCACCGCGGCGAGTTCGAACGCATACACATACTCGGTGTACAGCACCCGCCCGAGTTCCTTGGTGTTGCTGTAGTCGGCAGCGTGAGGCGAGGGCGTTCCCATCACCTCCAGCCCGAAATGGCGGCTGCCCAGAATCAGCGCCATTTCGATCACCAGCAGCACCGCGACAAAACCGGCCAGCGGCAGATAGTCCCAGAACCCTTCGCGCAATTTGTCCAGATTGATGTCGAGCATCATCACCACGAACAGGAACAGCACCATCACCGCGCCGACGTAGACCAGCACCAGGGTGATGGCGAGAAACTCGGCCTCCAGCAGCATCCACAGCCCGGCCGCAGTGAAAAAGGCCAGCACCAGAAACAGCGCGGCATGCACCGGATTACGCGCGGTGATGACGCGCAACCCGGCGAACACCAGGATGGCGGCGAAGAAATAGAAGATCGCGGTCGTATAAGTCATGTTCATTCGTCAGCGAAACCTGGCATCGGCAGCGCGATCCTTCGCGATCTGCGCTTCGTACTGATCGCCGATCGCCAGCAGCATCGGCTTGGTGTAGTAGAGGTCGCCGCGCTTTTCGCCGTGGTATTCGAGGATGCGGGTTTCGACGATGGAATCGACCGGGCAGGATTCCTCGCAGAAGCCGCAGAAAATGCACTTGGTGAGGTCGATGTCGTAGCGCGTGGTGCGGCGGGTGCCGTCTTCGCGCTTTTCCGACTCGATGGTGATGGCCAGCGCGGGACAGACGGCCTCGCACAGCTTGCAGGCGATGCAGCGCTCCTCGCCATTCGGGTAGCGGCGCAGCGCATGCAGGCCGCGAAACCGTGGGCTCTGCGGGGTTTTTTCTTCCGGGTATTGCACCGTGATCTTGCGCGCAAACAGGTGACGCCCGGTGAGCATCATGCCGCGCAGCAGTTCGATCAGGAGCAGACTGCCGAAGAAATGGGTGATCCGTTTCATGGCGCGCTCAGTGGAAGAGATAACCATACGGCGTCTGCATCATGCCGCCGACGACGACGATCCAGGCGATGGTGATGGGGATGAACACCTTCCAGCCCAGGCGCATGATCTGGTCGTAGCGATAGCGCGGGAAGGTGGCGCGGAACCACAGGAACAGGAACAGCACGAAGCCGGCTTTCAGCAGCAACCAGACGATGCCGTCAGGCAGGAAGGGTAAGGGCGACAGCCAGCCGCCGAGGAACATCAGAGAGGTCAGCGTGGCGACCAGAATCATGTTGGCGTACTCGGCAAGGAAGAACACCGCGAAGGCCATGCCGGAATATTCGACGTGAAAGCCCGCGACGATTTCGGACTCGCCCTCGGCGACGTCGAACGGTGAACGGTTGGTTTCGGCCACACCGGCGATCAGATACACCATGAATAAAGGAAACAACGGCCAGATATACCACTGAAGCACCCCGCCCGCCTGACCCCGGACGATGTCGGTGAGATTGAGCGACTGCGCCGCCATCAGCACGCCGACCAAAGCGAAGCCCATGGCGATTTCATACGACACAATCTGCGCGGCCGAACGCATCGCACCAAGGAAGGCGTATTTTGAATTGGACGCCCAGCCCGCAATGATGACGCCGTAGACGCCCATCGAGGTAATCGCCATCACGTACAGCAATCCGGCGTTGATATTGGCGAGCACCAGCGTATCGGTGAACGGAATCACCGCCCATGCCGCCAGCGCCGGCGCGATGACGAGGATGGGGCCGAGGATGAACAGCCCCTTGTTGGCACCGGAAGGAATGATGATTTCCTTCATCAGCAGTTTTACTGCGTCGGCAATCGGCTGCAGCAGGCCCTGGAAGCCCACGCGATTGGGGCCGATGCGCACCTGCATCCAGCCGATGATTTTTCTTTCTGCATACGTCAGGTAAGCCACGCCCAGCATCAGCGGCACCACCAGCAGCATGATCTTGATCAGCGTCCAGATGACGGTTAGAACTGCAGTCCAGTGCATGCCCGCGCCTTCCATCAGACCGGCTCCGCCGTGATCGGCCCGAACATCGGACCCAGCCCGGCCGTCAGCGGATGGCCGCTGGGGATGCGCACGCAGTTGTCGGGCAGCAGATCGTCGCGCTGCACTTTCAGAGTCAGCGCGGATGCGGTCTGGCGCACCGAGACGCGGCCGTTTTCCTGCAGGCCCAGCTTGGCGATCAGGCGGCTGTGCATGCGCGCCACCGGCAATGCGGCGTCGAGCGTCCTCTGCAACGAGGACGAACGGCGCACCACGGCATCGGTTTGATAAATCGGCACTTCGGCCACCCGTTCCAGGCCATCATGCGCTTGTAGTGGCGTCGCCGTCACGCCACTGATTTCATTATTCAGGTAGGCCTGCACATTGCCGGTCGGGGTATCGCCCAGCGCGTCGCGCAGCACGTCCTTCGAATCGTTGTGGTCGAACCCGGCCAGCCCCAGCAGGTTGCCCAGCACGCGCAGCACCTTCCACGCCGGGCGCGTTTCGCCGAGCGGTTTGACCACGGCATTGAAACTTTGCACGCGGCCCTCGGTGTTGACGAAGGTACCCGAGGTTTCGGTCCACGGCGCAATCGGCAGCAGCACATCGGCGTAGTCGAGCGACTTGCCCTTGTAGGGCGACATCACCACGACGAATTCGGCGGCGTCGATACTGGCCATCGCGGTTACCGGATCATGGGTATCGAGTTCGGCTTCGACCCCCAGCAGCAGATAGGCACGCAGGGGCTCTGCCAGCATCTGCTGCGCATTCAGGCCTTTGACCGCGGACTGGCCCAGGGGGCCGCATACCGGAATCGCGCCGACCGCCACTGCGCCCACGCTGTTGGCCGCTTCGCCCAGCACGCCGAAGCTGGCACCTGCAAGCTGCGCCACTTCCTGCGCCAGCGCATGGATGTGCGAATAGCCGGGATGGTGCTGCGCCATGTTGCCGAGGAAGACCGCACGCGCTTCTGCACCTGAAGAACCTTGGCCACCACCCGACAGGCTCTCGGCCATCTTGCGTGCAGTGTCGTCGGCCACGCCGTGCGCGGCGATGGCGGGCACCGGCAGCTTTTTCAGTTCGGCCAGCGCGACGCACACGCCGGCGAGCGCAGTGGCAAGTTGCGACGGCGCGACGATGCGTTTGGCGTGCACCTTGCCGAGGAATTCGTCCTCATGCGCGTTGATGAGGTTGAGCTGGCCGTACCAGCGCACCGATTCGCGGATGCGGTGCGCCATCAATGGGTGATCCTTGCGCAGGTTCGAGCCCACCACCAGCATGCGATTGAGGCGCGACATGTAGGTCACCGGCATGCCCAGCCAGAAGCCGCCATGCGCCTTGGTGTCGAGCGAAAAATCCGATTGCCGCAGGCGATGGTCGACGTTGCCGCTGCCCATGCCGCGCATCAGTTTTTGCAGCAGGAAGAGTTCTTCTGCCGGACGATACGGCGTCGACAGTGCGCCGATCTGATCGGCCGGGATCGCTTTCAGCTTGTCCGCGACCAATTCGAGTGCCGCCTGCCAGGTGGTCTCGACCCACTGTCCGCCCCGCTTGATCATCGGCTGGGTCAGGCGCTCGGCCGTGTTGAGACCTTCGTAGGAAAAGCGGTCGCGATCAGACAGCCAGCATTCGTTGACATCTTCGTTCTCGCGCGGCAACACGCGCATCACCTTGTTGTCCTTGACGTGCACGGTCAAATTCGAACCCAGGCTGTCGTGCGGGCTGATCGAATGACGGCGCGACAATTCCCAGGTGCGTGCGCTGTAGCGGAACGGTTTGCTGGTGAGTGCACCGACCGGGCACAGGTCGATGACGTTGCCCGACAACTCGGACGCCACCTGCGTTTCCAGGAACGGCATCACTTCGGTGTGCTCGCCGCGCCCGGCCATGCCGAGCTCCATCACGCCGGCGATTTCCTGGCCGAAGCGCACGCAACGGCTGCAGTGAATGCAGCGCGTCATGTCGGTGGCAATCAGCGGGCCGAGGTTTTTTTCGCTCACCACGCGCTTGACTTCCTGGTAGCGCGACGACGAGCCGCCGTAGCCCACTGCCAGATCCTGCAGGGTGCATTCGCCGCCCTGATCGCAGATCGGGCAGTCGAGCGGATGGTTGATCAGCAGAAACTCCATCACGCTTTTTTGCGCGTTGATCGCGTATTCCGAACGCGTGGACACCTTCATGCCATCGGTGACCGGCGTGGCGCAGGCAGGCAGCGGCTTCGGCGCTTTTTCCACCTGCACCAGGCACATGCGGCAGTTGGCGGCGATGGACAGTTTCTTGTGATAACAGAAATGGGGAATCGTGATGCCGGCCTGATTCGCCGCATCCATGATGGTGTCGCCGCTTTCTACCTGAAGCGCGCGCCCGTCAATTTCGATATTCAACGTAGCCATCGTTTACGCCATTCCCGATTCAGACCATGCAGCGCTTGTGTTCGACGTGGTACGCGAACTCATCGCCAAAGTGTTTGAGGAAGCTTTGCACCGGCATGGCCGCTGCATCGCCCAGCGCACAGATGGTGTGGCCGCCGATGCGTCCAGCCACGCTGTTGAGCAAATCCAGATCGTCAGGGCGGCCCTGGCCATGCTCGATACGATGAATCACCCGGTACATCCAGCCCGTGCCTTCGCGGCACGGCGTGCACTGGCCGCACGATTCCTCGTGGTAGAAATAGGACAGCCGCTCCAACGCGCGCACCATGCACACGGTTTCATCCATCACGATCACTGCGCCTGAGCCCAGCATGGAACCGGCCTTGGCGATACAGTCGAAATCCATGGTGCTATCCATCATGACCGCGCCAGGCAGCACCGGCGCCGACGACCCGCCCGGGATCACCGCCTTCAGTTTATGGCCGTTGCGTACCCCGCCGGCCAACGCCAGCAGTTCGGAAAACGGCGTGCCGAGCGGCACTTCGTAGTTGCCCGGCTTGTTGACGTGGCCCGACACTGAAAACAGCTTGGGGCCGCCGTTGTTGGGCTTGCCGAGTTCCAGGAAAGCCTGGCCGCCATGCTGCACGATCCAGGGCACGCTCGCCAGCGTCTCGGTATTGTTGATCGTCGTCGGCTTGCCGTACAGGCCAAAGCTCGCCGGGAACGGCGGCTTGAAGCGCGGCTGACCTTTTTTGCCCTCGATCGATTCCAGCAGCGCGGTTTCCTCGCCGCAGATGTAGGCACCGTAGCCGTGGTGTGCATGCAACTGAAAGCCGAAATCGGTGCCGAACAGCTTGTCGCCAAGGTAGCCCGCCTCACGCGCCTCGTTCAGCGCGCGTTCAAAAATGTCGTAGGCCTCGAAAATCTCGCCGTGGATATAGTTGTAGCCGACCTTGGCGCCGAGCACGTAACCCGCGATGGCCATGCCCTCGATCAACTGATGCGGGTTGTAACGCAGGATATCGCGGTCCTTGAACGTACCCGGCTCGCCTTCGTCGCTATTGCAGACGATGTATTTGTCGCCTGCAAACGCGCGCGGCATGAAGCTCCATTTGAGTCCGGTGGGAAAGCCCGCGCCGCCGCGCCCGCGCAGGGCGCTGGTCTTGAGTTCGGCAATGATGGCGTCACCCGACACCTGCTCCGTCACCACCCGCCGCAGCGCCTGATAGCCGCCGTTGGCGACATAGGTTGCAAGCGACGCCGGATGGTCGAGTTCCTGTGTCCAGGAGCAGACCTTGACGCTGGGCGTGAGCAGACTCATTTCAGCTGCTCCAGCAGTTCGTCGATTTTTTCCGGCGTGAGATGGGTATGCATGACGTGGTTGTTGTGCAGGCACATCGGCGCATCACCACAGGCGCCCATGCACTCGCCCTCTTTCAGCGTGTAGCGGCCGTCCTGGGTGGTTTCGCCAAAGCCGATCCCGAGTCTGTTTTTAAGATGCTCGGCGACCTCGTTCGCGCCCATCAGCGCGCACGGCAGATTGGTGCACACGGTGATCTTGTGCCGTCCCACCGACTGGGTGTCGTACATGTTGTAGAAGGTCGCCACCTCGTAAGCCGCGATGGCGGGCATCTCCAGATATTTGGCGACATACTCGATCAGCTCAGGCTTGAGCCAACCCTTTTCGGTCTGCGCGATGCGCAGTGCGCCCATCACCGCAGACTGTTTCTGGTCGGCTGGATATTTGGCAACTTCCAGATCAATGAGCGCGAGCGATTCGGCGCTCAGCCGAAGGCTGTTTGAATCAGGATGGGCCATCAGCGGTCGATCTCCCCGAAAACAATATCCTGCGTGCCGATGATGGCAACGACGTCGGCGATCATGTGGCCGCGGCTCATTTCATCGAGCGCCGCCAGATGGGCATAACCGGGCGCGCGGATTTTCAGCCGGTAGGGTTTGTTGGCGCCGTCCGACACCAGGTAAATGCCGAACTCGCCCTTGGGATGTTCCACCGCAGCATAGGCCTCGCCTGCCGGAACATGCATCCCTTCGGTGAAGAGCTTGAAATGGTGAATCAGCTCTTCCATGTTCTGTTTCATGTCGAGCCGAGAGGGCGGCGCGACCTTGTGGTTTTCGGTGATGACCGGTCCCGGATTTTTGCGCAGCCATTCGACGCATTGCTTGATGATGCGGTTGCTTTGCCTGAACTCCTCGATGCGCACCAGGTAGCGGTCGTAGCAGTCGCCGTTGGTGCCGACCGGGATGTCGAAATCCATGCGGTCGTAGACTTCGTAGGGCTGCTTCTTGCGCAGATCCCATTCGACGCCGGAGCCGCGCAGCATCGGTCCGGTGAAGCCCAGCGCCTTGGCGCGCTCGGGCGACACCACGCCGATGCCGACGGTGCGCTGTTTCCAGATCCGGTTGTCGGTCAGCAGGGTTTCGTATTCGTCGACGTAAGTCGGGAAACGCTGGGTGAAGTCATCGATGAAATCGAGCAGCGAACCCTGGCGGTTGGCGTTCATCGATTTCATGGTTTCGGCGTTGCGGGTGTGCTGCGCCTGGTACTGCGGCATGGTGTCGGGCAGGTCGCGATAGACGCCGCCGGGGCGGTAGTAAGCCGCATGTAAACGCGCACCAGAGACGGCCTCATAGCAGTCCATCAAGTCTTCGCGCTCGCGGAAGGCGTACAAAAACACCGTCATCGCGCCGACGTCGAGCGCGTGCGCACCCAGCCACAACAGGTGATTCAGCACGCGGGTGATCTCGTCGAACATCACGCGGATGTATTGCGCGCGTTCCGGCACCTGGATGCCGAGCAGTTTTTCGATCGCCATCACGTAGGCGTGTTCGTTGACCATCATCGACACGTAGTCGAGACGATCCATATAGGGCACCGACTGGATGAAGGTCTTGTGCTCGGCGAGCTTTTCTGTTGCGCGGTGCAGCAGCCCGATGTGCGGGTCGGCGCGCTGGATCACCTCACCGTCCAGCTCCAGCACCAGGCGCAGCACGCCATGCGCAGCCGGGTGCTGCGGGCCGAAGTTCATGGTGTAATTCCGGATTTCGGCCATGTTCAGCGCCCCGCCCCATAGCTCTCGTCGCGCACGATGCGCGGCACGATTTCACGTGGCTCGATCGACACCGGCTGATAAATCACCCGCTGCTGGGTTGGGTCGTAGCGCATCTCCACGTTGCCCGACAGCGGGAAATCCTTGCGGAACGGGTGGCCGATGAAACCGTAATCGGTGAGGATGCGACGCAAATCGGGGTGCCCCTCGAAGACAATACCGAACAGATCAAAAGCCTCGCGCTCGAACCAGTTGGCGGACGGCCAGATGTCGACCATCGTTGCCACCGCCGGCAAGTCGTCTTCAGGACAGGAGACACGAACCCGCACGCGCTGGTTGTTCGACACCGACAGCAGATGCACCACCACCGCAAAGCGTGCGCCCTCCCAGGCCCCGTCTCCGTAACCGGAGTAGTCCATCCCGCACAAATCAATCAGCTGCTCGAAGCGGCAATCGGGATGGTCGCGCAGGGTGCGCATCGCCGCCAAATAATGCTGCTGCCTGATGACCAGCGTCAGTTCGCCCAGACGGATAAACGACTGCACCAGCGCATCGCCGAGCAGTTTTTCAAGAGACAAAGAGAGGGCTTCCACGGTCTGCGGCATCGGTCGTTAGCGGGCGATGGTGTTGGTGCGTTTGATCTTGTTCTGCAACTGGATGATGCCGAACAGGAGCGCTTCCGCAGTGGGCGGGCAGCCAGGTACGTAAATATCAACCGGGACGATGCGGTCGCAACCACGCACCACCGAATAGGAATAATGGTAGTAACCGCCGCCATTGGCGCACGATCCCATGGAAATCACCCAGCGCGGCTCAGCCATCTGGTCGTAGACTTTGCGCAGCGCAGGCGCCATCTTGTTGCACAAGGTGCCGGCCACGATCATCACATCGGATTGCCGGGGGCTCGGGCGGAACACAATGCCGAAGCGATCCAGGTCGTAGCGTGACGCGCCGGCCTGCATCATTTCCACCGCGCAGCAGGCCAGACCAAAGGTCATCGGCCACATCGAACCGGTGCGCATGTAGTTGATGAGCTGATCGGCCTTGGTGGTGACGAAGCCCTGTTCGAGGACGCCTTCGATGCTCACAGGATCATTCCCATTCCAGCGCCCCCTTCATCCATTCGTAGATAAAGCCGACGACCAGAATGCCGAGGAAAACCATCATGGCGATGAAACCGGCCAGGCCGATTTCCTCCAGCACGATGGCCCAGGGAAACAGGAACGCGATTTCCAGATCAAACAAAATGAACAGGATGGCGACGAGGTAATAGCGCACGTCGAATTTCATGCGCGCGTCCTCGAAAGCCTCGAAGCCGCACTCATAGGGGGAGAGTTTTTCGCTGTCCGGGCGATGGGGTGCCAGCAAGCCCCCCGCTACTATCGGGCCAATGCCGAAGGCCAGGCCGACCAGTATGAACAACAGAATGGGGAGATAATTCTCCAGCACTGATCCTCCGGCGCACCCTTTGCGGGTTGAGTCATTATGGGCGCAGTTTATGTGCGCGCCGCACCCACTGTCAAGCCGAAAAAATAGTAGGATTTAACTTATGGATCAATAAGTTATTTGATGATTCTGATTAATGAATGAATCAGGAAATTTGATGGTGCCGACGGCGAGACTCGAACTCGCACAACCGAAGTCACTACCCCCTCAAGATAGCGTGTCTACCAATTCCACCACGTCGGCCAATGGGCATGCGCCCGATTGGGTACTGCAAATGTACTGCGAGGTCTTTACTGCGGAATGCCCGCCGCCTTCGAGTCGGTGCTCTGACCCGGAACGGTCGCCGGCGCCGGGACTACAGGCTTCGCTGCCGTCGCGGGAACTGCCGTGCGATCCAGCACGCTGGCCGGTTTGTGCTGCTGAAGCCCGAAATAAGCCAGGCCCAGGCTGGTCAGAAAGAACAGGGTTGCCAGGACAGCTGTACTACGGCTCAAAAAGTTGGCCGAGCCACTGGAACCAAACAAGCTGCCGGCCGATCCGCTGCCGAATGCTGCGCCCATATCAGCTCCCTTGCCATGCTGAAGCAGCACCAGCCCAATGACGCCAAGTGCAACAATGATGTGAACGATCCAGACTAGGGTTTCCATATTTTTTGACTCTTACTTGGCGGCAGCCCGGCAAATTGCAACAAACTCATCGGCAAGCAGCGACGCACCGCCAATCAGGCCGCCATCGATATCGGGCTGAGCTATTAATTCTGCCGCATTTGAAGCTTTTACGCTACCCCCATACTGGATCACCAACTGATCGGCGACACCTGCATCGAGGGCGGCAATCTTGCCGCGAATGAAGGCGTGGACGGCCTGCGCCTGCTCGGGCGATGCCGTTTTGCCGGTTCCGATTGCCCATACGGGTTCATAGGCCACCACCGCACTGGCCAGCGAGGCGACGCCAGCGGCTTTGATTACGGCATCAAGCTGTCGGCCCACCACCACCTCGGTCACGCCCGACTCGCGCTCGGCCAGCGATTCACCCACGCACAGGATCGGGGTCAGGCCGGCCGCCTGCGCTGCCATGTACTTGCTGGCCACCAGTTCGTCGGATTCACCGTACAGGCTGCGTCGCTCGGAATGCCCGACGATCACATACCTGCAGCCGAAATCGAGCAGCATGGACGCCGACACTTCGCCGGTGAACGCGCCCTTGGCCTGCTCCGACACGTTTTGTGCGCCCCAGGCAATCGACGATCCGCCCAGCGCGGCCTGCACTTGCGCCAGATAGGGGAAAGGCACGCACACCACAGCCTCGATCCCGGCCAAAGCGGGTTTGAGCGCAGCGAGCAGCGCGGCGTTTTCAACCAGGCTGCCGTGCATTTTCCAGTTACCGGCTACGAGCTTTTTACGCATGGGAATCTGCCAGACAAAAGTGCGCGATGGTAAGCGCAACGCGCAGGAGGGTCAACCGTCGAAGGTGCTGCACTTGGCTACTGATCAGCCAAAACGGCCCGTAATGTAGTCTTCTGTCTGCTTTTTGCCCGGCCGCATGAAGATGGTCGCAGTTTCGTTGAACTCGATGAGCTCGCCCAGGTACATGAATGCCGTGAAATCGGAAATCCGCGCGGCCTGCTGCATGTTGTGGGTGACGATGGCGATGGTGTATTCGCTTTTCAGTTCGTTGATGAGTTCTTCGATCTTGGCGGTGGAAATCGGGTCCAGCGCCGAGGTCGGTTCGTCCAGCAGCACAATTTCGGGTTTGACCGCAACCGCACGCGCAATGCACAGACGCTGCTGCTGTCCGCCGGAAAGCGACAGCCCGTTCTGCTGCAACTTGTCCTTCACTTCGCCCCACAGCGCCGCCTTGTTGAGCGCCCATTCGACGCGATCATCCATGGCGCTTTTCGACATGCGCTCGTACAGGCGCACGCCGAAGGCAATGTTGTCGTAGATGGTCATCGGAAACGGCGTCGGTTTCTGGAACACCATGCCGATCTTGGCGCGCACCAGGTTCACGTCCTGGCTCTTGTCGAGCAGATTCTTGCCGTGAAACAGGATCTGGCCTTCGGCGCGCTGCCCCGGATACAGGTCATACATGCGGTTGAAGGTGCGCAGCAAAGTGGATTTGCCGCAGCCGGACGGCCCGATGAAGGCCGTCACTTTTTTGTGGGCGATGTCGAGATTGACGTTGTTGAGTCCTTTGAACTCGCCGTAGAAAAAATCCAGGTTGCGGACCTGCAAGGCAGCATTTTCACCGGTTGGCATGGCTTGAGTGGGCATGGCTTGGTTGAGCACGGGTTGATTGGTCACAGCGCAGCTCCGGGAATTAACGTTTGTCTTTGTTGCGAAAAGCGACGCGTACGCCGATGTTGACCGCCAGCACCAGGAGCGCGATCAGCAGCGCGCCGCCCCAGGCCAGATTGACCCAGTTGTCATATGGGCTCAGTGCGAACTGGTAGATCACCACTGGCAGATTGCCCATGGGCTCGGTCATATTGGTATTGAAGAACTGGTTGTTCAGTGCAGTGAACAAAAGCGGCGCGGTTTCGCCGGTGATGCGCGCCATCGCCAGCAGCACGCCCGTCACCACCCCGGATTGAACCGCGCGCAGCGTCACCTTGAGCGACACCTGCCAGCGCGGCGCGCCCACTGCGAACGCTGCTTCGCGCAGGCTGGTAGGCACCAGCTTCAGCATGTTTTCGGTGGTGCGCACCACCACCGGAATGGCGATCAGCGCCAGCGCCAGCGAACCCGCCCAGCCGGAAAATCCGCCGGTGGTCACCACAAACAATGCATAGACGAACAGGCCAATGACGATGGAGGGCGCCGACAGCATGATGTCGGTCATGAAGCGGGTGAATGCCGCAAACTTCGATATGCGCCCATATTCGGCCAGATAGATGCCGGCGAGAATACCGATCGGCGTCGCGATCAACATGGAAAACAGCAGAATGAGGCCGCTGCCGACGATGGCATTGCGTAGGCCGCCGCCCTCGGAACCGGGTGCGGGCGTGTCCTTGGTGAACAAATCCCAGCTCAGCGCGGCAAACCCTCTGGAAAACAGCGTCCACAGAATCCACAGCAGCACGGCCAGTCCCAGGCTCATCGCGATCAAGGACAGGGTGATGCCGATGCGGTTGATCCAGATGCGGCGGGTATACAGGCTCATCATGATTACAGCCCCTCGGATCCCATGCTGCGGCTGATGAGCCAGCGTGAAATCGCCAGCACGACAAAGGTGATGACGAATAGCACCAGCCCCAGCGCAAACAGCGAGGCAATGTGCAGGCCGGGGTCAGCCTCGCCGAATTCGTTTGCCAGAGTGGATGCGATCGAAGTGCCGGGGGCAAACAGACTGCCGTTGATGCGGTTGGCGTTACCGATCACGAAAGTCACCGCCATGGTCTCGCCCAATGCGCGTCCCAGCCCCAGCATGATGCCGCCGATGACGCCGACACGGGTGTAAGGCAGCACGATGTTGCGCATCACTTCCCACGTGGTGCACCCGACACCGTAGGCCGATTCTTTCAGGACATGCGGCACGGTTTCGAACACATCACGCATCACCGAGGCGATAAAAGGGATGACCATAAAGGCCAGCACGATGCTGGCGGTGAGGATGCCGACACCAATGGGCGGGCCGGAGAACCAGCCACCGATGATGGGAACCCCCCCCAGCAGCGCCTGCAAGTGGGGCTGGACATACTCGGCAAACAGCGGCGCAAACACGAACAGCCCCCAGATGCCGTACACAATGGAAGGGATACCGGCCAGCAATTCAATCGCGGTGCCCAACGGGCGGCGCAGCCACGTTGGGCAGGTTTCGGTCAGGAACATGGCAATGCCGAAACTGACCGGCACCGCAAACAACAGCGCCAGCACCGATGTCACAACCGTGCCATAAATGGCGGCCAGCGCTCCGTATTGATCGTCCGGCACGCTCCACACGTTGGTCCACAGAAAGGCCGGGCCAAATGTCTTGAGACTGGGCCAGGCATCACGCGTAAGCGACACCAGAATCCCCAGAAGCGCCGCCAGGACGACTAACGCAAAAATCTGGGTGGTATGGTGAAAAAATTGGTCCTGCAACCGAAATTTTCGAATCTGACGGGCATGCAGATCGATTTCGGCGAATGCGCTGTGATCACTCACGGTGGGTGCCTATCGGTTCAATTGTTATCTGCGAAAATGGCCGTCCGGGTAGACAGCCACTTTCGTAGAACGCCGGACGCAATGCGTCGCGCCCGGCCAAGTATCGCGTGAGCTTACTTGATGTTCTTCATTTCCGCTTCAACCATCTTCACCACGCTGGCAGGCAACGGCACGAAACCCAGATCTTCCGCCATTTTCTGGCCGTTCTTCAGCGACCAATCGAAGAAATCCACCACGCCTTTTTGTTTTGCAGCATCGTCGCCTTTTTCATACGCCAGCATGTAGGTGGCGCTGGTGATGGGCCAGGCGTTCTTGTGAGCTTGATCCAGCAGATCAGGCGCCATGCCGCGCACCTTGAAGTTTGCACCCGCAGCGGCATCTGCCACCGAATCCTGGTTCGGCACGATATAGTTGCCAGCCTTGTTTTTCAGCGCGACGAAGTCCATCTTGTTTTTCATCGCGTCGGCGATATCCACATAGCCGATCGTGCCCTTGATCTTCTGCACGTTGGCTGCCACACCCGGATTGCCCTTGCCACCCAGCGCGTTGGCAGGCCAGTTCACGGTGTTGCCCGCCCCCACGTCGCGCTTGAAGTCAGCCGATTGCTTGGCCAGATAATTCGTAAAAACGAAAGTCGTACCGGAACCATCCGAGCGGTTTGCAACGGTGATGGCCAGATCCGGCAGTGCAAGGCCGGGGTTCAGCTTGGCAATGGCGGGGGCATTCCATTTGGTGATGGCGCCACGGAAGATGTCGGCCGCAGTCACGCCATCCAGCTTCAGCTTGCCGGACGCAATACCGGGAACGTTCATGACGATGGTCACGCCACCCATCACGGTCGGCACCTGCACCAGATGCAATGCATCCAGGTCCGCTTCGGAAACGGGTGCATCGCTACCGGCGAAATCGACGGTCTTGGCCTTGATCTGCTTGACGCCGCCCGACGAGCCGATGCCCTGGTAGTTGACCTTGTTGCCGGTCGCGGCCTGATAGGCTTCAGCCCATTTGGTGTAAACGGCGTAGGGGAAGGTTGCACCCGCGCCCGTGATGTCAGCGGCCAGCGCGCTAACCGAGAAAGCCAGGCCCATGGCTACAGCCAGGGTACCTTGAGCCAGTTTGTTGAGTGTACGCATGTAATATCTCCGGTAGTAATTGACGTTGCCGCATTGGCGACCCGGCCATACTAACGACGGAATATTACAGTTATATTTCAGGGCAGGAAATTGCCAGACCCAAATCCCGGTCCGGCATCACGCTCCCGATGCGGCCAGCCTCACCGCCTCGGCGATTGTTTCAGCCGTGTGACGAACCTGATCCGCATCGCGCCCTTCCACCATCACCCGAATCAGCGGCTCGGTACCGGATGCCCGCAGGACAACCCGGCCCGTGCCGTTGAGCGCCAATTCCGCCTGGGCGACCGACGCACTGACTGCGGGTGACGCATCCAGCTTGAAGCCCTTGGCGATCGGCACATTGATCATCACCTGGGGATAGGTTTCCAGTTCGGCGGTGAAGGTATCCAGTGTCTCGCCTGTCTCGCGCAGCGCACGCAGTACCTGCAGGGCCGACACGATGCCGTCACCGGTGGTGTGCTTGTCCAGGCACAGAATATGTCCCGAGGTTTCGCCACCCAGCGTCCAGCCATTGGCGTGCAAGCGCTCCATCACATAGCGATCGCCCACCCTGGCGCGTTCAAACGGGATGTTGGCGCGGCCGAGCGCATGTTCGGTGCCGAGATTGGTCATCAAGGTGCCCACCACGCCGCCCTTCATGTAGCCCGTCTGGATGCGATGACGCGCAATGACATAAAGCAGCTGGTCGCCGTCGTAAATTCGCCCCCTGGCATCGGCCATCATCAAACGGTCGCCATCGCCGTCCAGCGCAATGCCGAGATCGGCGCGGTGCGTGCGCACCGCGTCCGACAGCGTCTTGGTGTAGGTCGCCCCGCATTGGTCGTTGATATTGAAACCATTCGGTTCGTTGCCGATGGCGACCACTTCGGCGCCCAGTTCGTGCAGCACATGCGGCGCGACGTGGTAAGTCGCGCCGTGGGCACAGTCAACCACGATGCGTATTCCGCGCAGGTCGAGATTATTGGGAAACGTGCTCTTGCAAAACTCGATGTAGCGCGCAGCGGCATCCTCGATGCGCCGCGCACGACCCAACTGACGTGCCCCGACCGTCACCATGGGATGATCCAGCCGCGCCTCGATCGCTTCTTCCACGCTGTCCGGGAGTTTTTGGCCGCTGGAGGAAAAGAACTTGATGCCGTTGTCCTCGAATGGATTATGCGAAGCCGAAATCACCACGCCGGCCTGCAGACGCAAGGCGCGCGTCAGATACGCCACCGCCGGCGTCGGCATCGGCCCGGTCATCAGCACATTCACCCCGGCGGCGGTAAATCCCGCCTCCAGCGCGGCTTCCAGCATGTAGCCGGAAATGCGGGTGTCCTTGCCGATCAGCACCGTTGGATGCTGATTCGGCGGCAGACTGCCACGGTCGGCCACCAGCACCTGACCGGCGGCGTAACCCAAATGCATGACAAATTCGGGCGTGATGGGCGCTTCGCCCACCTTGCCGCGCACCCCGTCGGTGCCAAAATATTTACGTCCCATCCTGTTGTTCCTCCACTGCATTCCAGACGGCCAGCGCATCGCGCATGGCCGCAACATTGTGTACGCGCAGCAGTCGCGCGCCACGCGCAACTGCCATCAGGTTCGCCGCCACGCCGGCAAATTCGCGTTGCTCCGGCTCGCGCCCGGTCAGCGTGCCCAGCATCGATTTGCGCGACAGACCGACCAGCACCGGCAGTTCCAACTCAACCAGAACATTCAAGTGCTTCAATAGCGCCAGGTTATGCTGCAGCGTCTTGCCAAAACCAAAACCGGGGTCGATCACCAATCGCGCTCGGGCTATCCCCGCCGCCTCGCACGCCCCGACTCTGCCCTGCAGGAACTGCTTCACTTCGCCCGGCACATCGGCATAGCCAGGCGCCTGCTGCATGGTTTGCGGGTCGCCCTGCATATGCATCAGGCATACTGCGGCGCCGGACGCGGCCACCGTTTCCAGCGCGCCGGGCGCCTGCAAGGCCATCACATCGTTCACCATCGACGCTCCCGCATCGAGCGCGGCCCGCATCACCTCGGGCTTTTTCGTGTCGACCGATACCACGCAGTTTTGACGGGCCAGCGCCTCGATTACCGGCAGTACGCGGCGGATTTCCTCGTCGGCAGGCACCGTCGCCGCGCCGGGGCGGGTCGATTCCCCACCGACGTCAAGGATATCGGCGCCTTCTTCCTGGAGCTTGAGCGCATGCCGAATGGCAGCCTGCGCATCAAGCCAACGCCCGCCATCCGAAAACGAATCCGGTGTGGTGTTGACGATGCCCATGATGAGCGGCCTGGCCAGGGAGAGGCGGTGCGAACCTGCGTGGAGAACAGACATAAGAATAGAGGGGCCGAAGCCCCCCATTGTAGTGCGGGCTGTGCGGTCGCCGCTCAGGTTTCCTGTGCGGGCTGCGCGGTCGGCGCTGGCGCGCCAGGCTTGTCGCCGCCAGACGGTGGCTGCGGTGCGGCAGACGGCTTCGGCGGGCGTACCGGGCGCCCCGCCATGATGTCGGCAATCTGCTCGGCGTCGATGGTTTCATATTCCAGCAGCGCGGCGGTCATCGCCTCGACCTTGTCGCGGCTGTCAGTGAGGATTTTCGTCGCCAGCGCGTATTGCTCGTCCAGGATACGGCGGATTTCGGAATCGACCTTCTGCATCGTCGACTCGCTCATGTTCTTGTGCGTCGTGACCGAGCGGCCCAAGAACACCTCGCCCTCGTTTTCGCCATACACCATCGGTCCCAGCGCCTGGGACATGCCGTAACGCGTCACCATGTCGCGTGCAATGCTGGTGGCACGTTCGAAATCGTTGGAGGCACCGGTCGAAATGCTGCCGACGAAAATTTCTTCCGCCACGCGACCGCCAAACAGCATGCTGATCTGCGCCAGCATCTGATCCT
The DNA here is from genome assembly GCA_049588075.1 of Thiobacillus sp. Classification (GTDB taxonomy): domain Bacteria; phylum Pseudomonadota; class Gammaproteobacteria; order Burkholderiales; family Thiobacillaceae; genus Thiobacillus. Next base: position 11,911 of record JBAVFD010000139.1, on the reverse strand, counting down.
GGTAGAGGCTGAAACGATCCATTTCCGGCAACGACATGGTCACGCCGAGCGCACGGCCGCGCGGAATCACCGTCACCTTATGCACCGGATCACACCCCGGCAAAGTCATGCCAATCACCGCATGCCCCGACTCGTGGTAAGCCGTTTTCCGCTTGTCTTCGGGCGTGATCACCATCGACTTGCGCTCGGCGCCCATGAAGATCTTGTCCTTGGCCTGTTCAAAATCGTCCATGTCGACCAGGCGCTTGTTGCCACGCGCGGCGAACAGCGCCGCCTCGTTGACCAGGTTGGCGAGATCGGCCCCCGACATGCCGGGGGTACCGCGCGCCAGAATGTCGGCCTGCACATCGGGCGCAACCGGTACCTTGCGCATATGCACCATCAGGATCTGCTCGCGGCCCCGCATGTCGGGCAGGCCCACCACGACCTGACGGTCGAACCGGCCCGGCCGCAACAGGGCGGGGTCGAGCACGTCAGGACGGTTGGTCGCGGCAATCACGATGACGCCGGCAGTCGCCTCAAAACCGTCCATTTCGACCAGCAACTGGTTGAGCGTCTGTTCACGCTCATCATTGCCGCCACCGAGGCCCGCGCCGCGCTGGCGGCCGACCGCGTCGATTTCATCGATGAAAATAATGCAGGGCGCACTCTTCTTCGCCTGTTCGAACATGTCGCGCACGCGTGCGGCTCCCACGCCGACAAACATTTCAACGAAATCGGAACCCGAAATGCTGAAGAACGGCACCTTGGCTTCGCCCGAGATCGAGCGCGCCAGCAGGGTTTTACCGGTTCCCGGCGGCCCCACCATCAGCACGCCGCGCGGGATGCGCCCGCCAAGCTTCTGGTATTTGGACGGATCTTTCAGGAAATCGACCAGCTCGGCGACTTCCTCTTTTGCTTCGTCGCAGCCCGCCACATCGGCGAACGTCACCGGCGTGGCGTTTTCGTCCAGCAGCCGCGCGCGGCTTTTGCCGAACGAGAACGCACCGCCTTTGCCGCCACCCTGCATCTGACGCATGAAGAAAATCCACACGCCGATCAGCAGCAGCATGGGGAACCAGGAAATGAACAGGCTCATCAGGAAAGAAGGCTGCTCTTCCGGTTTGGCTTCGACCGAGACGCCGTTTTTCAGTAGGTCGGACACCATCCACGGATCGCTCGGCGCATAGCTGGTGAAGCGCTGGCCGTCGCTGCGTTCGCCCTTCAGCACATTGCCCTCGATCACCACCTTGGTAATCTGTTGCGCACGCACCTCTTCGATGAACTGCGAATACGGCACTTGCGTCTGCGCAGTGCGCTGCGCGCCAAACTGGTTGAACACCGTCATCAGAACGACGGCGATGATCAGCCAGATGGCAATATTTTTGGGCAAGTTGTTCAACATTTACTCCTCGGTGCCATATCCAGCACATTTAATCCAGGCAGCACGGCTCGTTCTGGCGCAGCACACTTAGACTCATTCTAAACCTACTCTTGCGAGCTTGTCACGGCAGTTTCCCGACCCGCCGCCTTTGCTGCCACAAGGCGGCGCCCCAGCAGATAGACTTCGGTACTGCGATCACGCGAGGCGTCGGGCTTGCGGATTTGCACCTGCTCGAATGCCTGTCGCATCTGTGCACGGAAGTCCTCAAACCCAACGCCCTGAAACACTTTGACGAGGAAAGCCCCGTCCGGTTTCAGCCAGGTCACCGCAAAATCGAGCGCCAACTCGCACAATTCATAATGTCGTGCCTGGTCCGTCAGCATCACTCCACTGATATTGGGTGCCATATCGCTTAATACAAGATCAACCTGTCCCGATTGCAACTTTTCTTCCAGCCAGCCCAGCGCCGCCGGCTCGGTGAAGTCCCCTTCCAGGCTCTCGACCCCCGGCATCGGCGCCACCGGCAGCAAGTCGATCGCCAGCACCCTGCCATGCTTTTTCATCTTCTGCACCGCCACCTGGCACCAGCTGCCGGGCGCGGCACCCAGATCGACCACCGTCATGCCGGGACGCAATAAACGGTCACGCTTGTCGATTTCCAGCAGTTTATAGGCGGCACGCGAACGATAGCCGTCCAGCTGCGCCTTTTTGACATAGGGATCCGTCACGTGCTCGTGCATCCAGGCACTGCCCGATTTGGTTCGCTTCGCTTTCTGCACCATCTCTATCGGCTACAATCCGCGCTCAGTTTAAGGAAGACGCATGAAATCACTCTCGCCCGCACAGCGGCAATATCTCAAAGGGCTGGCGCACAACCGCCAGCCGGTCGTCATGATTGGCAATCAGGGGCTGACCGCTGCCGTATTGAAGGAAATCGAGCTCGCGCTCAACGCGCACGAACTCATCAAGATCAAGGCGGCCAGCGACGAGCTGGAGACGCGTCGCGCCTGGCTGGAGGAAATATGCGCTGCCACCGGTGCAGCATCGGTGCAACAAATCGGCAAGGTATTGGTGATTTATCGCTCCGCCGCCAAACCGGTGATCGTCCTGCCGAAGTGAACGCCTAAACGCGAGGGTTATCGCGCCAGTCCCGCGCGCCAGATCAGCAACAGCCCCAGCGCGCTCTGAATCAGGTAAAGAATGCTCGACACCCCATGCCAGCGGGCGAAACGGTCGGCAAACACACTCTCCATCACCGCACGTGGCATGGCCTGGTCTTTCAGGCTCTGCATGATGGGCTGGATACCAAAATGGCTCGCCAGGGTCAGCGCCAGCATCAACACCACCGCCCAGAAGAAGAGCGTTTTCAACGCGCCCCCCCCATCACGGACAATGCGATAAATCAGCAAATAAATCGCAGCGGCCATCGCGATCCAGGCCATCAGGCCGAACAATTTGCCGGCCAGCACCCCGGCCAGTTGCTTGTCGCCCAGATTGACAAACAGCACCGGTGCAGCCACGTAGCCGATCGCCCACATGCCGCCGATCCACCACACCAGCAACACGCCGGCGAGACCGTCCCAGAATCGCCGCATATTCATTTGTACAGCACGTCCAGTACTTCGTAATGACGCACGCCACCCGGCGCCTGCACATCGACGGTGTCGCCGGCATATTTGCCGATCAGCGCGCGGGCAATCGGTGACGACACGGAAATCTTGCCCAGCTTGATATCGGCCTCGTCGTCGCCGACAATTTGATAGGTAACGGCATCGCCCGAACTGGCATCCTCGAGCTCGACCGTCGCGCCGAAGACGATACGGCCCTCCGCATCCAGCGTGGTCGGATCGATGATCTGCGCATTCGACAGCTTGCCCTCGAGGTCGGCAATGCGGCCTTCGATAAAACCCTGCTTCTCCTTGGCGGCATCGTATTCGGCGTTTTCCGACAGGTCACCCTGCGCGCGTGCCTCGGCAATCGCCTGGATCACGGCAGGACGCTCGACGCTTTTGAGAGTCTGCAATTCAAGGCGCAATTTTTCTGCGCCCACGACGGTAAGGGGATATTTGCTCACAAGCTTGCCTTAATCAGATCAATGCAAGCGCTGATGCAGCGCCTGCAGGGAATACACTTCGAGTTCGTTGCCGTGCTGCATGCCCATGCAGGCAGCACGCGCACCGGCCAGCGTGGTGAAGTAGACCACCCGGCGCGCCAGTGCTTCGGCGCGGATGGCGTAGGAATCCTTCACGGCCTTCTTGTCTTCGACCACGTTGACGATGAAGTCGATATCGCCGTTCTTGATCATGTCTACGATGTGCGGGCGGCCTTCCTTGACCTTGTTGACGATCGCCACCGGGATGCCCGCCGATTCGATCGCCTGCGCAGTGCCACGCGTAGCCACCAGATTGAAACCCAGATCGCGCAGCGCCTGCGCCAATTCGGCGACGGCAACACGATCGCCCGAACGGACGCTGACAAACGCGCGCCCGCCCGGCTTCGGCAGTTCGGAACTGGCGCCGAGCTGCGATTTGACGAAGGCTTCGCCAAAATTGTCGCCTACGCCCATGACTTCGCCGGTCGATTTCATTTCCGGGCCGAGGATGGTGTCGACGCCAGGGAACTTGCGGAACGGAAACACCGCTTCCTTGACCGAGAAATACGGCGGGATGATCTCTTTTTCGAACGCCTGCGACTTCAGCGAAATGCCCGCCATCGCGCGCGCGGCGATCTTCGCCAGCGGCGCGCCGATTGCCTTCGAAACGTAGGGCACGGTGCGCGACGCGCGCGGGTTCACTTCCAGCACATACACAATGTCGCCCTGGATCGCGAACTGCACGTTCATCAGGCCGACCACTTTCAGCGCCTTCGCCATTGCCACCGTCTGGCGACGCAATTCGTCCTGTACGTCCTTCGACAAACTGTAGGGCGGCAATGAGCACGCCGAGTCGCCTGAATGCACGCCGGCCTGTTCAATGTGCTGCATGATGCCGCCGATCACCACCTGCTCGCCGTCGGACAGCGCATCGACATCGACTTCGATCGCGTCGTTCAGGAAACGGTCAAGCAGCACCGGCGACTTGTTCGAGACCTTCACCGCCTCGGTCATGTAACGACGCAAATCGGCTTCCTCGCGGACAATTTCCATCGCGCGCCCGCCCAGCACGTAGCTGGGTCGCACCACCAGCGGATAACCGATTTCCTCGGCCATGCGAATCGCACTTTCGGGGTCGCGTGCAGTGCGGTTGGGCGGCTGCTTCAGGCCCAGCTCGTGCAGCATCTGCTGGAAACGCTCGCGGTCTTCGGCAGCGTCGATCATGTCCGGGCTGGTGCCGATGATGGGCACGCCGTTCCTTTCAAGATCGCGCGCCAGCTTCAGCGGTGTCTGCCCGCCGTACTGCACGATCACGCCAAAAGGCTTTTCGATGCGCACGATTTCCAGCACGTCTTCCAGCGTCAGCGGCTCGAAATACAGGCGGTCGGAGGTGTCGTAATCGGTCGACACGGTCTCCGGGTTGCAGTTGACCATGATGGTCTCGAAGCCGTTTTCGCGCAGCGCCAGCGCGGCATGCACGCAGCAGTAGTCGAACTCGATGCCCTGACCGATGCGGTTCGGCCCGCCGCCCAGCACCATGATTTTCTTCGCGTCGGTCGGCTGCGCCTCGCACTCTTCCTCGTAGGTCGAGTACATGTAGGCGGTTTGCGTGGCGAACTCGGCCGCGCAGGTATCGACCCGCTTGTAGACCGGGTGCAGCGCCAGTTCCTGACGACGCGCGCGCACCGCATGCTGGTCGGTGTTCAGCAATTTGGCCAGACGACGATCGGAGAAGCCGGCACGTTTGAGCTGGCGCAGTTCGGCGCGGTCGATGCCGGTTAATGCACGGCCGGCCAGCGAGGTTTCGAATTCGATCAGGCCCTGTATCTGGTCGAGAAACCATGGGTCGATTTTCGACACGGCGAAGATTTCTTCCAGCGTCATGCCGACGCGGAACGCATCGCCGACGTACCAGATTCGCTCGGGGCCGGGCGACATCAACTCGGCTTCGATTTCGTCGCGGTCAGTGGTCTTGGGGTCAAAACCGTCTGCGCCCACTTCCAGCCCGCGCAGGGCTTTTTGCAGCGATTCCTGGAAGCTGCGGCCAATCGCCATCACTTCGCCCACCGACTTCATCTGGGTGGTCAGGCGGTCATCGGCCTGCGGGAATTTCTCGAACGCAAAGCGCGGAATCTTGGTGACGACGTAATCGATCGACGGCTCGAACGAGGCCGGAGTGGCGCCGCCGGTGATGTCGTTCTGCAACTCGTCGAGCGTGTAGCCGACCGCCAGCTTGGCCGCCACCTTGGCAATCGGGAAACCCGTCGCCTTCGACGCCAGCGCGGAAGAACGCGATACCCGCGGGTTCATCTCGATCACCACCATGCGCCCGTCTTCCGGGTTGATGGAAAACTGCACGTTGGAGCCGCCGGTTTCCACGCCGATCTCGCGCAGCACGGCCAGCGAGGCATTGCGCATGATCTGGTATTCCTTGTCGGTCAGCGTCTGCGCCGGTGCAACGGTGATCGAGTCGCCGGTATGCACGCCCATCGGATCGAAGTTCTCGATCGAGCAGATGATGATGCAGTTGTCCTTGCGGTCGCGCACCACCTCCATCTCGTATTCTTTCCAGCCGAGCAGCGATTCCTCGATCAAAAGCTCGTGCGTCGGCGAAGCTTCCAGCCCGCGCTCGCAGATGGCGACGAATTCGTCGCGGTTATACGCGATGCCGCCGCCCGATCCGCCCATGGTGAACGACGGCCGGATGATCGACGGAAAGCCCAGTGCAGCCTGCACCTGCAACGCTTCTTCCAGGCTATGGGCAATCGACGAGCGCGCCGAACCGAGCCCGATCTTGGTCATCGCGGCCTTGAATTTTTCGCGGTCTTCCGCCTTGTCGATGGCCTCTTTCGACGCGCCGATCATCTCGACGCCGAATTTTTCCAGCACGCCGTGCTTGGCCAGATCGAGCGCGCAGTTCAGCGCGGTCTGCCCGCCCATGGTCGGCAACAGGGCATCGGGGCGCTCCTTGGCAATGATCTTTTCGACCACCTGCCAGGTAATCGGCTCGATGTAGGTGACGTCGGCCATGTCCGGGTCGGTCATGATCGTTGCCGGATTGCTGTTGACCAGGATGACCTTGTAGCCCTCCTCGCGCAGCGCCTTGCAGGCCTGCGCGCCGGAATAGTCGAACTCGCACGCCTGCCCGATGACGATCGGGCCGGCGCCTATGATGAGGATACTTTTGAGGTCAGTGCGCTTGGGCATAATCAGGTTGCCGGGGCATGGTCAGCCATCAGCTGAATAAATCGGTCGAACAAATAGCTCACGTCGTGCGGACCGGGACTGGCTTCGGGGTGGCCTTGAAAACTGAACGCGGGGGCGTCGGTGCGGGCGATGCCCTGCAGCGAGCCGTCGAACAGCGAGACATGGGTGCTGCGCAGGTTGGCAGGCAGGGTCGCTGCATCGACCGCGAAGCCGTGGTTCTGGCTGGTGATCGCCACCCGTCCGCTGTCGAGGTCCTTGACCGGATGGTTGGCACCGTGGTGGCCGAACTTCATTTTGGCCGTCCTGGCACCCGAGGCGAGCGCGAGCAGCTGGTGCCCGAGGCAAATGCCGAACGTCGGAATCTTCGCCGCCACCAGTTCGCTGATCGCCTGAATGGCGTAATCGCACGGCTCCGGGTCGCCGGGGCCGTTGGACAGGAAAATGCCGTCCGGCTTCAGCGCCAGCGCATCAGCCGCCGTGGCGGTAGCGGGAAGCACGGTCAGGCGGCAGCCGCGTTCGGCCAGCATGCGCAGGATGTTGCGCTTGACGCCGTAATCGAAGGCGACGACATGAAAGCGCGGCGCGGTCTGCTGGCCATAGCCGCGTCCGAGCTTCCACTCGGTCTCGCTCCACTCATAGGCTTTCGACGCACTCACCACCCTGGCCAGATCCATCCCGGCCAGGCCAGGGAAGGCGCGCGCGGCGTCAAGCGCCTTGGCTTCATCCACCGTACCCGCCATGATGCAGCCGCTCTGCGCGCCCTTCTCACGCAGGATGCGCGTCAGCCGCCGCGTGTCGATGTCGGCGATCGCCACGATGTTCTGGCTCTTGAGATAATCGGGCAACGACTGGCCGGCACGGAAGTTCGAATGCAGGCGCGGCACGTCGCGCACCACCAGGCCTGCTGCATGGATGCGATCCGCCTCGACGTCCTCGGCGTTGACGCCGGTGTTGCCGATGTGCGGATAGGTTAGCGTGACAATCTGCCGCGAATACGAAGGATCGGTGAGAATTTCCTGGTAGCCGGTTAACGCGGTATTGAATACCACCTCACCGGAAGTGAGGCCGTCGGCACCGATCGACAGGCCGCGAAACACCGAGCCGTCAGCTAAAACCAGGATGGCAGGTTGGGCACGAGACAAGGAAGACTCCGAAAGGCAGGTGACAAAATTCAGGCGAGCCGCTCGCGCGAACCCGCCTGAATTTGAATGTCGTCATTGTAGCCGATCCGGGAACCGGCTTCAATGCTTAGCCGCGCTTTCGCGGGCGTTCAGGGCTGGAGATGATCCAGGCCGCCGTCCATGTCGAGTTCGGTCAGTTCGGTGAAGCCGCCGATGCATTTTCCCTCGACGACGATTTGCGGCACCGTGCGCGCGCTGTTCGTGACGACGGCGAATTCCTGCATCGCGGCACGGTCGAGGTCGATGCGGACTTCATCGTAGCCGATGCCGCGTTTATCGAGAAATGCCTTGGCCTTGACGCAGATGGGGCAAGTGCCGGTGCTGTATACCTTGACGGCGTTCATGGGGTGTCCTGGGTTGATTGCGAATTCGTCTATTTCAGATTCAGCACGTCGCGCATGTCATACAGCCCGGGTGAGCGGCCTTGCAGCCACTTGGCGGCGCGCAGCGCGCCGTGGGCGAAGGTGGCGCGGCTGCTGGCCTTGTGGGTGAGTTCGACGCGCTCGCCGATGCCGGCGAACAGCAGCGTGTGGTCGCCGACGATATCGCCGCCGCGCACCGTGGCAAAGCCGATGGTTTTGGGGTCGCGTTCGCCGGTGACGCCCTCGCGGCCGTAGACGGCACAGGCGGCCAGATCACGGTCGATCGCACGTGCCACTGCCTGTCCCAGTCCCAGCGCGGTGCCGGAAGGCGCGTCCACCTTGTGACGATGATGCGCCTCGATGATTTCGATATCGTAGCCGTCTTCCAGCACCCGCGCGGCGAGTTCGGCCAGCTTCATCAGCAGGTTGACGCCGACGCTCATGTTGGGTGCGAAGACGACGGGAATGCGCTGTGCCGCAGCCGCAATGCGCGCCTTGCCGGCCTCGTCGAATCCGGTGGTGCCGATCACCAGCGGCACGCCCGCTGTCACACAGGCATCGAGATAGCCGAACGTGGCTTCGGGTCGGGTGAAATCGATCAGTGCCTGTGCAGCTTGCAGGGCAAGCGGCAGCTGGTCGGTCACGCGGACCCCGCTGGCTGCGCCCCAGGCCGCACCGGCATCCTGCCCCAGCAGCAGGCTGCCGGGACGATCAATCGCCGCGACCAGCGCGCACCCCGCATCCGCCGCCACGACTTCGAGCAGCGCGCGTCCCATGCGCCCCGACACGCCGGCAATCGCGACCTGCACAGTCATGGCTTGGCCCCATCCGGTGTCGATACCGGGTGGTCGACCACTGCCGGATCCGGTGATGCCGGGGGCGATTGCTGCGCGCCAGTCGGTGCAGCAACTGGGGCTGCAATAGCCGGCGCAGATGGGGTTCCTGTAACAGCTGGCGTCACGGTAGTGGGTACGGAAGCAGCCGACACGGCCGGCGGCACATCGCCTTCGATACGGCTCAGCGTATCCCCATCGAAAAACAGCGAGATGTGTTTTTGTTCCACCAACGTGCCCGCCCGGTAATACAGGTACACATAATCCCAGCGATCGGTACGGAATGGATCGACCACCAGGGGGGTGCCGAGCAGGAAACGTACTTGCGAACGGCTGAGGCCGGGCTTCAGGCGGGCGATGCTTTCCGAGTCGAGCGCATTGCCTTGCTGGACATCGATACGGTGAGGACCGATGTAGGCACACCCGGCAAGCAGGCTCAAAAACAGAATGGAAATCAGGAAAAGACGCATAGCCAGGCAACCGGGATGGTTAGAGCGGGGGTGAAAAAAACGTATCATAACGTACTCGCGTTCTCATTCTGGAGACCCCATTGAGCAATCCATCCGATCTCAAGAACATCGGTCTCAAAGCCACGCTGCCGCGCCTGAAAATTCTCGATTTGTTCGAGCAGAGCAACAAGCGGCACATGACCGCCGAAGAGGTCTACCGACTGCTGAGCGACGAAAGCCAGGACATTGGTCTGGCCACGGTGTACCGCGTGCTGACGCAGTTCGAGCAGGCCGGGCTGCTGATACGCCACCATTTCGACAGCGACAAGGCCGTATTCGAGCTGAACCAGGGCGACCACCACGATCACCTGGTCTGCCTGCAATGCGGCAAGGTCGAGGAATTTTTCGACGCCGAGATCGAGAAGCGCCAGAACCGCATCGCCAAGGAGCGCGGTTTCGCCATCCACGACCATTCCCTGCAGATTTACGCCGACTGCATCAAGGACAACTGTCCCAACCGCAAAACCAGCGACCCGCGTCAGCGTTAATACAGCCCCGCGTCAGCGTGATTCAGCCCCGCGTCAGCGCTGATACGGCGCCAGCGTGGCACACAGCGCGGCCACGCCCTCGATCAGACGCGGGGTGGGACGGTGCAACCGATCCGCATCCAGATGCACGAACGCCTGATTTTTCACGGCGGGCAGACTGGGGAAACGCCGCCACTCCCCACGCATGTCCGGCGCGTCGCTGCCGCTCACGATCAGCCCGGGCGCACGCTGCAACACAGCTTCGCGCGACACCACGGGCGAGAGCCCGCGCAGATCGGCGAACACATTGCGCGCACCGCACAGCGCCAGCGCATCGCTGATCCAGTGCGTCCCCCCCACCGTCATCAGCGGGCGATCCCACACCTGATAAAACACGCGGAGCGGAGGCTGCCGCACAGGCCTGGTTCGCAGGACGGATAGCCGCGCGCTGAAATCGCGCGCCGCCGCTTCTCCCTGCGCGCCATGACCGGTTGCCTGTCCGAGCAGTCGCAGCAGGCGTGCGACATCGTCGAGCCGGGTGGCGCGGGTCTGCAGCACCGGCAGCCCCATTTTTTTCAGACCATGGATATCCGCCGCGCGGTTGCCGTCCAGCCAGACGACGACCAGATCGGGTTTCAGCGCCAGAATGCGCTCGAAATTAACGCGGCTGTAATCGCCGATGCGCGGTAGCGCCTGCGCGGCAGGCGGGTAATCGCTGGCGCTGTCCACGCCCGCCACCTGCGACCCGGCGCCGACGGCAAACAGGAGTTCGGTGAGGTGTGGCGTCAGCGAAATAATGCGCTGCGGTAGCCGGGCCAATTCAAGCGTTTGGCCGCCATCGTCGACCACGCGAATGGCCGCGGCCTGCACGGGCGTGACCAGCAGCAGACACAGACACAAAAGGCCGCGGCGGATCACCGTCCGGGCAGGCTGCTGCCGTGAAAGATCAGGCTCGCCCGCCCGTTGCTGAAGCGCAGGCGCGTCAGCGAGGCGCTCGCCACCTCGATGCGATAGGCGTGTTGCAACGGAATGTGCAGCGCCCAGGCAAGCGCCATGCGCAGCACCCCGGCGTGCCCCACCACCAGCACATGCTGATCCCGCTGCTCCGCCACAATGGCATCCAGCCCCGCGGCCACCCGTGCCTGAAAATCGGCCAGCGGCTCGGCGCCCGGCGGCCGTGCATGCACGGGATCGGCCTTGAAGCGCGCCAGCGTCCCGGGGGCATCCTGCTCGATTTCGGTGGTGGTCTTGCCCTCCCACGCACCGAAGCCGACTTCCCTCAACCGGGGGTCGACGGCAAGCGGCAGACCATGCCGCTCGGCCAGCGTCTCGGCGAACGCACGGCAGCGCAGCAAGGGCGACGACACGATGCGCGTCCATGGCGCCGCATCACCCACCGCCGCCTGCATCTGCGCCCAGCCTTTCTCCGACAGCGGATCGTCGATCTGGCCGCGATACTTGCGGCCGCCGACGGGTTCGCCGTGGCGCATCAAGTCCAGCACGGTGCTCATGCGAGCACCCGATCAAACACGGCGCTCACGCCAGTACCACCAGATTGTCGCGGTGGATCAGCTCCGGCTCGTCCATGTAGCCCAATTCGTGTTCGATCGCGCTGCTCGGCTTGCCCGCGATGCGGCGCGCTTCGCTGGCGCTGTAATTGGCCAGGCCGCGCGCGACTTCGCGCCCGCCGCTATCGACCACCGCCACCACTTCGCCGCGCTCGAATTCTCCGGTGATGCCTTTCACGCCGACTGGCAACAGGCTTTTTCCGTCCTCGCGCAGGGCGCGCACCGCGCCGTCGTCGAGCACCACGCCGCCACGCAATTGCAGATGATCGGCCAGCCACTGCCGCCGCGCGGCCAGCGGCGCCTGGCGCGCCACCAGTTGGCTACCAATG